>PBUO01000113.1 GCA_002727895.1 Acidimicrobiaceae bacterium
GGGCATAGAGAAAAGGCATACTGGGCGATCTGGGGCCACTAAAAAAAAGGTGTATTACATGGGGGCTTGCCGTGTTGCAGCGGTTTGATGCGGTCTGTGCTGGCCCTGCAGGGCGGCGTGCTGGGCGGCTTCGTGGCGGAGGAGAAGATGACGGTGCGCCCCGACGACCGGGGCTACACCGGACTGACCATCTCGCCGCCGCTGGTGGCCGACGACGTAGTCATCGATGACCTGGTGGCCCGGGTCGACCGGGTGGCCGACCGGGTCGACGCCTGGTTGGCTGAGAACCAGTAGCTCGTCGAGAACGTCCAGACACGAGCACGGGGAACGAGGGGGAAACCGATGAAGGACCTGCAGGTCGGCGGCCTGGGCTTGGTCTACGAGCTGCGAATGGACGGCACGGTCCAGGCCCTGCACGACGTGTCGTTCGACCTCGAGGCGGGGCAAGGGCGGAGTGGGCCCTCGGGACCGGTCCCCGAACTGCCCTCTTGCTGACGGCCCGCTGACGGTCACGTGTCCACCGACCTGCCGCCGCTGCTCGCCGACTGGCGACGTCGGGCCGCGGCCGATCCAGCCCGGGTCGTGCTGGCCGACCTGGGCGATCCCCGGGCCGACTTCGCGGCCATCGAACTGGTCGACGAGGGCCTCGTCCAGCCGGTCCACCCGATCGTCGACCGGGGAGACGACCGGCAGGCCGAGGCCATCGCCAGGGCCGACGCGGCGGGCCTGGATCCCGACGATCCGGTGGTGGCGGCCACCGTGCTGGTGCGCTCCGGGGTGGCCGACGCCGCGGTGGCCGGTGCGTCGCGATCCACGGCCGACGTCCTGCGGGCCGGCCTCAAGGTGCTCGGCGTGGCCCCCGGGGTCGACCTGGTGTCGAGCAGCTTCCTGATGCTCCTGGCCGACGGACGGGCTGTGGCCTACGGCGACTGCGGTGTGGTACCCGACCCCGAGGCCGCCCAACTGGCCACCATCGCTGCCTCCACGGCCGACACCTGGCTGGGCCTGGCAGGCCCCCGTCCGGACGGTGGGCCGCCGCGGGTGGCCATGCTCTCGTTCTCCACCAAGGGGAGTGCCGAGCACCTCCGGGTCGACAAGGTGCGCGAGGCCGCCCGGCTGGTGGCCGACGCCCGATCGGACCTGGCCGTGGACGGCGAGCTCCAGTTCGACGCGGCGATGGTGCCCGCGGTGGCCGCTTCCAAGGCTCCCGGCTCGCCGGTGGCCGGGGCGGCCGACGTGCTGGTCTTTCCCGACCTGGACAGCGGCAACATCGCCTACAAGGTGACCGAACGCCTGGGCGGGGCCCGGGCATACGGGCCGTTGCTCCAGGGCCTGGACGGCGTGCTGCACGACCTGTCCCGGGGCTGCTCGGCGGCCGACATCGTGGACGTGGCCGTCATCGCCGGGCTCCAGGCCCGGGCCGTCGGCTGAGCCGACCGGCAGCCACGCCCGCGCATGCCGCTCACCGCCGTCCTGCTGGTCCTGGCCTCCACGGTCCTCCACGCCGGCTGGAACGCCCGCCTGCACCGGGGCGGCGACCCCGAGGTGGTCATCGCCCTGGCCTACCTGTTCGTCGGGATCGTGCTGCTGCCCACCGCGGTGGCCGACCCGCCCGGTGAGGTGGTGGGCTGGGTGCTGGCTTCTTCGCTGGCCCAGGGCCTCTACATGGGCCTGCTCGGCTCGGCCTACCGGACGGGCAGCCTCGGCGTGGCCTACCCGATCTCGCGGGGGACGGCCCCGCTGCTGGTCGGCCTCGGCGGCTGGCTGCTGCTCGACGAGACACCGTCGGTGGCCACCGCCGTCGGCCTGCTCGTCCTGGTGGTCGGCCTGCTCGCCGTGGCCGGCGTCGGGGCGCAGCGGGCCGAGCGTCGGGCCGTGGGGCTGGCCGCCGTCACCGGCCTGTGCACGGTGGCCTACTCGCTGGTCGACGCCAACGCCGTCGACCTGACCGGCGCGTTGGGCTACCTGTCGGTGGTCATGGTGCTCAGCTCGGTGGGCGTGCTGGCCGTCCGTCGTCCGCCGGTGTCCCGGTTGCGGGCCGGGTTCGGCGAGTCGGTGCTGGTCGGCCTCGGCCAGGGCGGGGCCTACTCACTGGTCTTGTTGGCCTTCCAGCGGGCCCAGGCCGGGCAGGTGGCCGGGCTGCGTCAGGTGTCGGTGGTGCTGGGCGTCCTGATCGCCCGCGAGGCCCTCGGCCCCCGTGCCGCGTGGGGTGCCGTGGCGGTGGCGGTCGGTGCGGCGCTCGTTGTCTGGTGACGGGCGGGCCGGCGATGGACCCCGCATCTCACTCATGGAAAACAAGCACTAACTCGAACGTGAGAGCCTCTAACGGTAGGATCCGGCCATGAGCCGCCGCACCCTGGACACCGAGCAGGTCGTCGACGCGGCGGCCACCCTGGCCGACGCCGAGGGCCTCGATGCGGTGACCCTGACCCGGGTGGCCGAACGGCTCGGCGTTCGCCAGCCTGCTCTCTACCGCCACGTCGACAGCTACGACGCCCTCATCCGCGCCCTCGGCCTGCGGGGCCGCGAGATCCTGGCCATCCGCCTTGGCGAGGCCGCCGTCGGACTGGCCGGCGACGACGCGGTACGGGCCATGGGCCGGGCCTGGCGGTCCATGGTGCGCGACCACCCCGGCCTCTACGCGGCCACCGACCGCTACCCGTGCGCCGGGGACGCCGAGCTGGAGGCGGCCGTGGAACGGGTCGTCCAGGTACTCGGTCAGGCGCTGGCCGGCTACGGCCTGGCCGACGACGACCGGGTCCACGCCGCCCGGTCCATGCGCAGCGCCCTCCACGGCTTCGCCCACCTCGAGTCGGGCGACGGCCACCCCCACCCGGTCGACCTCGACGACAGCTTCGACCGCCTCGTCGACCTGCTGTGCGCCGGCATCCACCAGATGGCCGTGGTCCCCGCCTGACCGGATCGCCCACCGCCCCCACCGCCCCCACCGCCCGCCCTCCTGAGAGATCCCGCGAGGAACCGCCTGTGACCCGCCTCGGATTCGTCTTGGACTCCGGCAGCTGCATCGGCTGCCACGCCTGCACCGTCGCCTGCAAGAGTGAGCACGACGTGCCCCTCGGCGTCAACCGGACCTGGCTCAAGTACGTCGAGACCGGGTCGCATCCCGACACCGACCGGGCCTTCTCGGTCATGCGGTGCAACCACTGCGACGACGCCCCGTGCATGACCATCTGCCCCACCTCGGCCCTGCACCGGACCGACAACGGCGTGGTCGACTTCCAGGACGACGATTGCATCGGCTGCAAGGCCTGTATGAACGCCTGCCCCTACGACGCCATCTACCTCAACCCCGAGACCAAGACAGCGCACAAGTGCAACTTCTGCAACCACCGTCTGGAGGACGGCCTCGAGCCGTCGTGCGTCATCGTGTGCCCCACCCAGGCCATCCGGGTCGGCGACCTGGACGACCCCGACAGCGAGATCGCCCGACTCCACGCCGACGGCGGCCTCGTCCGCTCCCCGGAGCAGAACACGAACCCCAAGGTCGTCTACACGGGGGCCACCGCCTCGTCGCTCGACCCGCTGGCCTCGGCCATCTCGGCCGACGGGATGATCTGGGCCGACACCACCCCCGGGCACTCGACGCCCACGCCGGTAGCCCTGTCGGCCGCGCCCACCCGCGACGACGGCGAGGCCATGGCCCGGACCGCCTACACCACCCAGCATCCGGCGGTCTGGGGCTCGATGGTGTCCGGCTACCTGGTCACCAAGGCGATTGCCGCCGGCGTGATGCTGCTCGCCGCCCTCCTGGTGGCCCTCGGCCACGGCGACGACGCCCTGGTCGGCACCGTCCCGGCCATGGTGGCCGGGGCCATGCTGGCCGCCACCGGTGTCCTTCTGGTCGGCGACCTCAAGCAGCCGAAGCGCTTCTTCTACCTGATCACGAAGGGCAACCGGGCCTCCTGGCTGGTCAAGGGGGCCTACGTGCTGGGTGCCTTCGCCGCCTGCCTGGCCGCCTGGTGGATCGCCGGGCTGCTGGGCGCTGGCGGGGCCCTGCCGTGGCTGGCCGTGCCCACCGTCGTGCTGGCCCTCGGCACCGCCGGGTACACGGCGTTCCTGTTCGGCCAGTGCGAGGGCCGCGATCTGTGGCAGCAGCCCGTCCTGCTGCCCCTTCTGCTGGCCCAGGCCGTGGTGGCCGGCGGCGCCACTTACTCGGTGCTCGACCTGCTCTGGGACGTGCCCGGTACGGCCGCCGTCCAGTGGGCGCTGCTCGGCGGGCTGGTTTCCAACGGCCTCCTCGTCCTCGCCGAGTTCAAGGGCAGCCACACACGCCACGTGACCATGGCCCTGGCCGAGATGACCGATGGCATCGGCCGCCGGTCGTTCCGCCAGTGGCGCCTCGACGGTCTGGCCATGCCGCTCGTCCTCGTCGCCATCTCGATCGCCCTCGGTGCCGACGACCCGCTACTCCCCGCGGTCGCCGCCCCCTTCGTGCTCCATGGCCTCTACGCCTACGAGGACGCCTATGTCCGGTCCGGCCAGACCGTGCCCCTGTCTTAGTTCCCCGTGACGACCACCTGGTGACCCGATGACCGACACGCTGTCCAGCTACCCGCCCGAGGAATCGTGGGACCACGTCGAGTCCCTCGACCCGGCCGCCTGGCCCACCAAGGTCCGGCGCGCCCACCGGCTGGTGCCCACCACCTGCTTCAACTGCGAGGCCAACTGCGGCCTGCTGGCCTGGGTCGACAAGGAGACCGGCCGGATCACCAAGTTCGAGGGCAACCCAGTGCACCCGGCCAGCCGGGGCCGCAACTGCGCCAAGGGCCCGGCCACAATCAACCAGGTTGAGGACCCCGAGCGGATCCTCCACCCCATGAAGCGGGTCGGCGAGCGGGGCGAGGGCCTGTGGGAGCGCATCACCTGGGAGCAGGCCCTCGACGAGATCGGTATCCGCATCGGCGCCGCCTTCCGCGAGGACCGCCACCACGAGGTCATGTACCACGTGGGCCGGATGGGCGACGACAGCTACATGGAACGGGTGCTCCACAGTTGGGGCATCGACGGCCACAACAGCCACACCAACATCTGCTCCAGCGGCGCCCGGGTGGGCTACGCCTCGTGGATGGGCTTCGATCGCCCGTCGGCCGACTTCGCCAACGCCGAGGTCATTTTCCTCATCTCATCCCACCTCGAGGCCGGGCACTACTTCAACCCCCATGCCCAGCGGATCATCGAGGGCCAGAAAAACGGCGCCACGGTCGTGTGCGTCGACCCGCGGCTGTCCAACACTGCTGCCAAGGCCGACCACTGGCTGTCGCCGTGGCCGGGCACCGAGGCCTTCCTGCTGCTGGCCATCGCCCGCCTGCTACTCGAGGCCGACACGTGGGATGCCGCCTTCTTCGAGCGGTGGGTCAACTGGGAGACGTTCCTGCGCGAGGCCCGTCCCGACCTGGAGTGCACGTTTTCCAACGTGCGCCAGGCGCTGATCGACCAGTACGCCGACTACACGCCGGCCGAGGCGGCCCGGGTGTGCGGCGTCGAGGAGTCGACCATCCGCGAGGTCGCCGCGGCTATCGGCCGGGGCCTGGGCCGGTTTGCCTCCCACACTTGGCGGGCCTCGTCGGCCGGCAACGAAGGCGGCTGGATGGTGTCGCGCTGCCTGCAGTTCCTGAACGTGCTGACCGGTTCGGTGGGCACCGAGGGCGGCACCAACGCCAACGGCTGGAACAAGTTCATCCCGGTCACCCCCATCCACCCCGAGCCCCAGGCTCGATGGAACGAGATGCAGTGGCCGATCGAGTACCCGCTCAGCCACCACGAGTTGTCGATCCTGCTGCCCCACTTCCTCAAGGCTGGCCGGGGGCGCATCGATACCTACTTCACCCGCGTCTACAACCCGCTGTGGACCAACCCCGACGGCTTCACGTGGATGGAGGCGCTGCGCGACCCGGAGATGATCGGCTGCCACGTGGCGCTCACCCCCACGTGGAACGAGTCGGCGTGGTTTGCTGACTACGTGCTGCCCATGGGCATCGCCTCGGAACGCCACGACGTGGCCAGCTTCGAGACTCACAACGGCCGGTGGATCGGGTTCCGCCAGCCGGTGGCCCGCCGCCACCGCGAGCTGGACGGCGAGACGTTCGGCCGCACCCACGAGGCCAACCCCGGGGAGGTGTGGGAGGAGCAGGAGTTCTGGATCGACCTGTCGTGGCGGATCGACCCCGACGGTTCGCTGGGCATCCGTTCGCAGTTCGAGAGTCGTGACGAGCCCGGCACCCCGCTGTCGCTGGACGAGTACTACTCGATGCTCTTCGAGGGAGGGGTCCCCGGCCTGCCCGAGGCGGCCGAGGCCATCGGCCTGACCCCGCTGGAGTACATGCGTCGCAAGGGCTCGTTCTCGCTGCCCGGCGACCAGTACCAGGTGTACGAGCGCGACGTACCCGAGGCCGACCTGGCCGGGGCCGAGCGCGATGCCGACGGGGTGTGGCGCCGCCCGGGCACCGCCGGCTCGCACCAGTCGCTGGAGGACATCCAGGGCCACATGCCGTTCATCGGGGACGGCTCGCCGGCCATCGACGTGGACGGCCAGGCCAAGTTTGGCTTCCCCACGCCGTCCAAAAGGCTGGAGTTCTTCTCCGAGACGCTGCGCTACTGGGGTTGGCCCGAGTACTCCATGCCGGCCTTCATCAAGAGCCAGGTCCACTGGGAGGACCTGGACATGTCGTCCGGCGAGCGGATCCTCGTGCCTACCTTCCGCATCCCGACCCTCATCCACACCCGTTCGGCTAACAGCCAGTGGCTGAACGAGATCAGCCATCGCCACCCGCTGTGGCTGCACCCGTCGGACGCCGAGCAGCTGGGGATCGAGGAGGAGGGGCTGGTGCGGATCACCACGCGGACCGGCCACTTCGTGATCAACGCCTGGCGAACCGAGGGCATCCGTCCCGGCGTCGTGGCGGCCAGCCACCACATGGGTCGCTGGCGCCTTGAGGAGGAGGACGCCCGGTCGTGGGGGGCCGGCAAGGCCTCGATCGAACAAGACGACGACGGCCGCTGGCGTCTACGCCGCGAGCACGGCCACGTGCCCTACGAGAGCGGCGACCGGGACACCGGGCTGATCTGGTGGACCGACACCGGCGTGCACCAGAACCTGACCTTCCCCGTCCAGCCCGACCCGATCAGCGGCATGCACTGCTGGCTGCAGCGGGTCATGGTGGCGCCGGCCGAGGCGGGCGACGCCTACGGCGACGTGGTGGTCGACACCGAGGCCTCACACCGGATCTTCGAGGAGTGGCTGGCCAAGACCCGCCCGGGTCCCGGTCCGGGGAACCTTCGCAGGCCGCTGTGGATGGCCCGTCCTGTCAAGCCCCTGGCCACCGCCTACCGCTACGAGGGGTAGGACCGGACGCTCGTCTTAGAGGCCCGCTTCTGGACGCCTGCTCGTAGAGGACTGCTGTTAGAGGTAGGCGTTCGCCGAGAGGTCGGCGGGGACGACCGAGTCGACCACGGCCCGCATCGTCTCCTCGAACACCGCTGGCAGGTCGGCCGGCTCGGCCAGGGCCGCCCGGGTGGACGGATCCAGGTCGGCGGCGCCGTCATCGTCGACAAGGACCGTGGTCCGCTGCAGCGGCTCGGGCGTGAGGTCGGCGCGGAGGCCGGCCACGATGAACCCGCCCACGCAGGCCGTGATGGCCC
>PBUO01000002.1 GCA_002727895.1 Acidimicrobiaceae bacterium
CATCCTGTCGTTGGTGCAGGCGATGGTCAGCCACCGGCCGTCCGACGTCCGGTAGTTGCTATGAGGGACCGAGCGGTGGGTCTCGGGACCCATCCAGTCCCGTCCGACTCCGGTGGCGGCGTATACAGGCACCAGTTCATCGAGCATCCTGGCGATTCCGTCGTAAAGGGCTACATCTACCATCTGGCCCCGCCCGGTCGACTCCCGCACCCGGAGTGCCAGAAGGACGCCCAGGGCCCCGTAGACACCAGCCACATAGTCGGCCAGGCCAGAGGAGCCTGTCAGGTTCGGAGCGCCGACCGGCTCACCCGTCANGTGGGCCATGCCGGTGAANGCCTCNGCAATGCGCGCCACTCCGGCCGTCGCGTCCAGCGGGCCNGTGCGTCCGTAGCCGCTCACCGAGAGTTGCACCAGNCCCGGATTGCNTTCCCGCAGCGCCTCGAACCCGAGACCCCACCGCTCCATCGTGCCAGTGCGATAGTTCTCGACNAGCACGTCGGCCCGCTCGACNATNGACCGGAAGGCCTCGGCGCCCTCGGCGGTGCGCAGGTCGACCTCNACGCTTTCCTTGTTGCGCGTTTCGCTGAACCACCACCACGTGTCGCCGTCGGGTCCGGNCGTACCGAGGCGGCGCATTGGGTCGCCCACGCCTGGCTGCTCCACCTTGACCACCTCNGCCCCGAACTCNCCNAGGACCGATGCCGCAAANGGNCCGGCCAAAATGGTCGCCGCGTCGACGACCCGCAGGCCCTCCAANGGCCGGACCACCCCGGCCTCCCCGCAGACNCTCACCGGGACACCTCAATAGGCAGNCGGGCCACCCCATTCACGAAGTTNGACGAGACCATCTCTGGTTCGCCGGCTAGCTGAATCCGCAAACCGCGACGCAGTGTCTCGGCCACCAACTCGGCAAGCTCGATNCGAGCCAGCGAAGCTCCAAGGCAGAAGTGGGCGCCGCCGCCNCCGAAAGCCACATGGCCCGGAACCCTTGGTCGNTCGACGTCGAANNCCAGTGGATCGACGAAGTGGGCTTCGTCGAAGTTGGCACTCGCNTACCACATGACCACCTTTTCGCCAGCCGCCACCTCAGTCCCGGCNAGCACCGTGTCGACCGTCGCCGTCCGGCGGAAGTAGAGGATGGGCGAGGAGTGGCGTACCACCTCCTCAACAGCACCGTCCAGCAGGTCGCCATCGGCCCGCACCTGGTCGAACTGTTCCTCGTGGTCGACGAGGTGAACGGCTAGGTGGGCCATGGCGGACCGGGTGGTCTCGTTACCGGCGAAGATCATCAATTGGAAAAACCGGGCGTACTCGGTCTCGCTGAGCCGCTCGCCGTCCACCTCGGCGACAGCCAGTTGAGTGAGCAGGTCGTCCCTGGGGTCGGCCAAGCGGTCGCGGCGGGCCTGTCTGGCGTACTCCTCCACCCCGAAGGCGGCCGGGCTGTTAAAGGGCAACTCGCGCAGTGGCTTTGTGTTTCCGTAGGCGCCAGGGTCCAACTCGGCAGACGAGGTTCCCTCCACAAGGTGGTCAGTCATCTCGATCATTAGGTCGTGATCGGCCTCCGGCACACCCATCAGTGCGCAGATCACCCCGATGGGGATGGGNGCNGCCACCTCGGCCACCCAGTCGCCGCCGCCGGCCGCCTCCAGTGCGTCGAGGCGATCGCCGATTCGACGCCGTACGTCGTCCACGTAGTCCTGGACGTGCTTCGGGGTGAAAGCTGAGCTGACTAGGCGTCGTAAACGTGTGTGGATGGGAGGATCCAGGTCGATCATCGAGGCGCGGGCGTCACGCACGTCCTCGTCCACGTCATAGATCTGGATGTGGCCGACCGCCGACGAGAAGGTNGTGGGATCACGGGAGACGGCCACCAGGTCATCGAGTCGTGTAACCGACCAGAAGGCGGTGCCCCACGGCCCGTCCGGATTCCGCACCAGACCGGGGGTGGCCCGTAGCTCAGCGAACCGCTCGTGGGGAATTCCACGGTCGTAGGTGGCCGGATCGGCCAGATCAGATTCGGCCATCGGGTGGTCGACGAAGGTCATGCGTGGCTCCCGGTGGTAGGCGGGTCAACGAGGCGGCGCGACTCGGCGCCCGTCCGGGCGAACAAGTCTCGCTGGGCGTGGCTGCCGCCCACCCGGTGGGTGTCGGCGGCCAGCCCGGCGATGGCCGCGGCTGCCCGGTCGTGGCATCCCGTGCGGTGGTCGCGGACCGCGGCTGCAAGCGGGCGGACCACCTCGTCGAAGGTCCGGGCGTTCTGCGAGGCGCCGTCACGGTGGCAGGCCTCGAGACCGTCCCAGAACGCCCCAGCGCCGGGGGCGTCGGGACAGGCCGAGAAGGCCAGTGCGGCGTGCAGGTCGAGGAACCCGGTGGTGTGCAGTTGGGCGTGGTCCCTCCACTTCGCGGCCACTCCGGGCCAACGATCGCCGACGTCGTGGCCGGCCAGCTCCAGGCGCCACAGCAGCGACGTGAGGTCGGCCAGGCCGAAAGCTCGGTCCGTCTCGGGCAACCGCTCGTCGACCAGGGCGAGGCACTCGTCGACCTCGCCGGCGGCCAGCAGGCGCAGTGCCAGGTGCCATTCGAGGTGCAACGCCAGGTGGTCGCGTTCGATCCAATCGGACCGGCTGCCGCGGAGGAAGGTGATCGACTCGGCGGTCCGATCCTGCGTCTCGTACACGTGGGCCAGGGCGTGCAGCGCCCACACATCCACCGGGTCGACCTCGAGGGCGAGGCGGGCGTGACGCTCGGCCTCGTCGAGGCGACCGACCTCCTCGAGGGCGAAGGCGTGCTGGCCGGCCGCCACCCCGAAGCCGGGGTCGCCGGGTACCAGCCGGGCGAGCGTGGCCTCCGAGGACCGGAGCCGGCGGGCGTCGTCACCGACGTGGAGGTAGACCTCGTGGGCCGACCGGGTGGCCACCATGTCGTGGGCGTGGCAGGCACCCACCTCCTCCCATCGCTCGGCGGCCTCGGTGTGCTGGCCGGCCACCAGGGCGGCCACCGCCGCCACGTGGTCGCGTTCGCGCCGCGTGGCCGCCTTCGACCGGTCGATGAGGGCGTCNAAGTCGTCACGCGTCGAAGCAGCCGTCGGGTCGTCGCCTCCGAGGATGGTGCCGGTCAGGGTGACCACCANGCCCATGACGAAGGCTCCGTCGGCCTCCGTCACCGNGGCCANGCGGTCCCCCGGCTCGCCCCGGAAGTCCTGGGCCTCCCGGATGGCCCGGTCCCACTCGCCGATCGAGTCGGGAGCCCCGACCGTCACGTCGAGGCCGAAGCGGTCAGTCGCCACCCCGGCGTCCAAGCTAGACAACTCTCCGCGGCCCACCGTCAGGCAACCGGCTCGACGATGGAGATGGCGCCACTCGGACAGCGGTCGACCAGTTCCAGGGCCCGGCTCCGGGCCAGTCCGACCCCGTCGACTACTCGGGAGATGGCGTCCTCGTCCCCGAGGCGGAACACGTCGGGCTCCAGCAACTCGCACTGCCCAATGCCGATGCAGCGGTCCTCGTCAACGGCCATCGACACCCGCTCCTCGTCCGGTGCGGACATCAGGCCACCGCCAACTCGACCGAGGACACGCCGTGCACGAAGTTGGACGCCTGGCGCACCGGCGACGAGCAGAGCTCGAGCACCACGTCGCGGGCCAGCATCTCCTCGAGTAGCACCTGGACCTCCATGCGGGCCAGGAAGGCCCCGAGGCAGAAGTGCGGTCCCCCGCCACCGAAGGCGTAGTGCGGGTTGTCCGCCCGGCCCACGTCGAAGGCGTAGGGGTCGTCGAACACCTCGGGGTCCCGGTTGGCCCCGGCGTACCACATGACTACCTTGTCGCCCTCGGCGATCTCGGTGCCGGCCAACTCGACGTCGCGGCTGGCCGTGCGACGCATGTGCAGGATGGGGCTGGCCCAGCGGATTACCTCGTCGACTGCGGTGGTCACCAGCGACGGGTCGGCCTGCAGCCTCGCCCACTGATCGGGGTGCTCGGCGAAGGCCATGGCCCCGTGGATCATCGCCGTGCGGGTCGTCTCGTTCCCGGCGAAGACCAGCAGCTGGAAGAAGTTCCGGTACTCGGCCGCAGTCAGGCGCTCGCCATCGGCTTCGGCCTCGAGCAGGCTGGTCACCAGGTCGTCGCCCGACTGGTCCATGCGCAGGCGGCGCATCTTCTCGGCGTATTCATACAGGGCGTGGCTGGCCGGGCTGTTGAAGGGCAGCAGTCGGGTCGGCGTGGTGTTGCCGTAGGCGTCTTCGGGCAGCGAGCTCCCCTCGCCGGTGCCCTCCACCAGGTGGTTAGTCAACTCCACCATGTACTCGGCGTCCTCGGCTGGCACGCCGAGGATGGCCAGGATGACCCGGATGGGCAGCGGGGCGGCGACCTTCTCCACCCAGTCGCCGCCGCCCTCGGCTGCGTAGCCCTCGACCAGCTCGGCGGCGATGTCGCGGGCCATCCCCTCCCAGGTGCGGGTGGTACGCGGCGTGAAGGCCTTCGACACCACGCGGCGCAGCCGGGTGTGGTCGGGGGCGTCGGAGTCGATCAGGGACCGACGGGCCTCCAGGGCGTCAGCCTCCAGGTCCCACAGGTTGGTGTGGCCGATGGCCGACGAGAAGGCCTCCGGGTTCTTGGACACCTCTCGCACATCGGCGTGGCGGGTAACGGCCCAGAAGCCGCTGCGGTCGCCCTCATCGCCGTAGGGGTGCCAGACCAGACCGTCGACCGCCCGGATGGCGGCGAACCCCTCGTGGGGAATGCCGTCCAGGTAGACGGTCGGGCTGGCGATGTCGGCCGGGCTGACCGGCACCTTCGCTCTCTCCGTCATGGCGGTCCTCTCGTGCTCGGAGCCGGCTCGGGGGCTCAGCTGAACTCCAGGTAGCGGGCCCGCTCCCAGTCGTTCACGTCATCGGGATCGGGGTTGTTCTCCGCGGCGTGGGCCTCCTCGACCCGGGCCAGGGTGACGTAACTGCGTGAGAAGCCGTCGCCCAGCATCGACGCCAGAGCGCTGCCCTCGAACGCCGCAATGGCCCCAGTCAGGCTGGTGGCCAGCGCGGTGCAGTCGCCGGGGTCGTCGTACATGTCACCCTCCGACATGGGCGGCAGGCCCAGGGACCGCTCGATGCCGTCGCAGCCGGCAGCCAGGATCCCGGCGATCAACACGTACGGGTTGGCGTCCGCGCCGGCGGCCCGGAACTCCACTCGGTTGGCTGCCGAACCGGCCTCCACGATGCACCGGGCCAGCACCGAGCGGTTGTCGAGGCCCCAATGCACGTGGGTCGGAGCGAACGTGTACGGGCGGATGCGCCGCGGACCGTTGGCCGTGGGGGCGCCCAGCAGCACGAGGGCCTCGGCGTGCTCGAGCATGCCGGCCACCCAGTGGCCCATGAGCTCATTGGGGACGCCGTCGCTGTCGGCAAAGGCGTTGGAGCCATCGGTGGCCCGCAGGCTGGTGTGGACGTGCAGGCCGGAACCCGACTGCTCGGTGAACGGCTTGGGCATGAAGGTGGCCCGCATGCCGTGCTGCTCGGCAACCTGCTTGACGATGGAGCGGTAGAGGACGTACTGGTCAGCAGCCTGCACCGCAGCGGCCGGACCGGTGTTGACCTCGATCTGTCCCGGCCCGTACTCCTGGTTGGACGACTCCACCTCGATACCCGCGCCGGCCAGGCCGGCCCGGATGTCGGCTAGCACCACCTCTAGGTCGGGGGCGTCGGTCAGCGAGCTGTACTTGATGTGGGACCGCACGGGCGCCCACGTGCCGTCGTCGTCGACGGTGCACAGGTAGAACTCGGGCTCGGTGGCCACCACCGGATCGACGCCGAGGGCCCGGCAGCGCTCTACCTGGGCGACCAGCAGGTCCCTAGGGGACAGCTCGTGGGGGCCGGAGCCATGTTCGTCGAGGCTGGAGCAGAAGACGAGGCCGTAGCCGGGCCGGTGGGTGAGGAGACGGTGGGAGTCCAGATCGGGGACGATGCGGGTGTCGAGGAACCCGCTGTCCATGTTCACCGTCTCGTGCTCGACGATGTCGTCGTCCATACCCAGGACGTAGATGGCGTCGGCGATGGCCGCCCCGCCCTCCGCCACCTCGGCGAAGTAGCGGTCCACGGGGACCCGCTTGCCGCGGAGATGGGCGAAGGTGTCGACGACGGCCACCTCGACGGTGTGGACGCCGGTCTCCTTGCACTTCGTGAGGAAGGTGTTGAGGTTCATACTGGTCATCGGTCTGCTCCCCGGGACACGGTGGTCCCGATCTCTTGGGTGGTGGGTGGTGGTCGGGTCGGTCAGTTGGCTGGGTTCAGGACGAGGCGGCTTCGCACGTCGCCGGCCCGCAGGCGCTCGTGGGCCCGCTGGGCCTCGGACAGGCCGAGGACCTCGACGCTGCCGACCACGGCCGGCTCGCGACGGGCCAGGTCGAGCAGCTCGTCCATCTGGGCCCGCGAGCCCCAGAAGCTGGACAAGAAGTGGGCCTCGTGGGGCACGGCGCCCAGACCGAACGGGATGCGTCCTCCGAACAGACCCGCGACGGCCACCAGGCCGCGCCTACGCACTGACGAGGCGGCCAGAGCCAGGGTCGACTCGGCGCCCAGGAAGTCCAGAACCACGTCGGCGTCGCCAGGGTCGTCGTCGGGCCCACACGAGGCGTGGGCACCGACCTCGAGAGCGTTGGCCTGCTTGGCCGGGTCCAGGTCGACAGCCACCACCTCGGCGTCGGTCAGGGCGCGTATATATCGAATGGCGTACTGGCCGAGACCGCCGGCACCGATGACCATGGCCCGAGGCGGCTCGCCTCGGCCGGTGGATCGGGCTCGCAAGACATCCAGTCCGTGGTCGACAGCCCGGTAGGCGGTCAGCCCACCACAGGCCAATGGCGCCGCGTCGAAGGGGTCAAGGCCGTCCAGCGGCGCGAGATAGGCCTCGTCGGGTACGGCCATGCGCTGGGCGTAGCCCCCGTCAGCGAACAAGCCGGCCTCGGTGGCGTCGGGACAGATCTGTTCGAGGCCATCGGCGCACTGGGCGCACGTCCGGCACCCCCACGGGGCGTATAGCATGACCGCACCAAGCCGGTCGTGGACGCCGGTCACCTCATGGCCCAGCACCATGGGCAACGGGCTGGGAAAGTCGCCGTCGACCACATGGAGATCGCTATGACAGACCCCGCATGCCGTCACCTCGATGAGAGTCCCGCCTGCGGGAATCACTGGCTCGGGGTGGTCCGTGGCGAACCGCAGGTTGGCCCCCACCCCGTCGCACACCACGGCCTTCATCGGAAGTTCCTCATCTTCACTCGCTCGCGCATCAGTAGCTCCGAGGCATGCCCAAGACCTTCTCGCCGAGGTAGGACAGGACCAGGTTGTTGTTGATCGGGGCCACCTTGTACAGGCGGGTCTCCCGGAGCTTCCGCTCGATGTCGTACTCGACAGCGAAGCCAAAGCCGCCGTGGGTGTCGAGCGCCGCGTTGCCGGCTGCCCAAGAGGCCTCCGAGGCCAGCAACTTGGCCATGTTGGCCTCTGCCGCACACCCTTGGCCAGCGTCGAACAGTTGCGCGGCCCGGTAGCGCATGAGGTCAGCTGCCTGCAGGTCGGCGTAGGCCCTGGCCAGCGGGAACTGAACGCCCTGGTTGGCCCCGATTGGCCGGCCGAAGACCTGCCGCTCCGAGGCGTAGGCCGACGCCCGGTCGAGAAAGAACCGCCCGTCGCCGATGCACTCCGACGCTATGAGGATCCGCTCAGCGTTCATTCCATCCAGCACGTGCCGGAACCCTCGACCCTCGGTGCCGACCAGGGCGTCACCCGGCAGCACCATGTCGTCGAAGAACACCTCGGTGGTGCTGTGGTTCATCATGGTGGGAATCGGATTGATGGTCAGACCGGGTACCAGGTCGCCTGCACCGTCGCGCATCTCCACGAGGAACACCGAAAGGCCGTCAATGTGACGCTCGCACTCCTCGGCCGGGGTGGTGCGGGCCAGCAGAACCATGAGGTCGGAGTAGAGGGCCCGACTAGTCCAGATCTTCTGTCCATTGATCCGCCATGTGTCACCGTCACGCATCGCCCGGGTGCGGATGCTGCCGGTATCGGACCCGGCCGCCGGCTCGGTGACGCCGAAAGCCTGGAGGCGCAGTTCGCCTGAAGCGATGCGGGGCAGGTACTTCTGCTTCTGCTCCTCGGAGCCGTGGCGGAGCAGGGTGCCCATGACATACATCTGGGCATGGCAGGCGGCCGGGTTGCCGCCGCTGGCCGAGATCTCCTCGAGGACGACCGAAGCGCCAGTGAGGTCAAGGCCTCCACCGCCGTACTCCTGGGGAATGAGGGCGCCCAGCCAGCCGTGAGCGGTCAGGTCGGCTACGAACTCCTCTGGATAACGGTCGGGCTCGAGGCGACGCCAGTACTCACATCCGTATTTGTCGGCCAGCCGTCGGACCTCGGTGCGAATTACGTCCAGGTCGTCTCGATCGGTGGGCTGAGAGCCTGTCGTCATACGGCCTCCTCCTCGGGGCCTGCTCCGGCCTCGAAGAAGCCGCGGGTAACCAGTTCGGCGACAGCAGCCTCGCCACTAGCCAGCAGGTGACTCTCCATGGCTCCCCGAGCCCCTTCGGGATTACCATCAGCGATGGCGGCGAGAATCGCCGCATGATGATCGACCGCTGCCCGGTTCCAACCGTTGGCGAACTCGTAGTAGCTGGTAGGGACCGAGTGCTCGAGGTGTCGGAGCAACCACCTGGTGCGACCTGGTGCGCTCAAGTTGATGATCCGGTGGAAGTCGTGATTGAGCTGCTGGAGCAAGGCGGGCACCAGAGAAGCATCCTCGGGGTCAGCGCCTTCGCTAACGGTTTCGCCCACCTCGAGGAAGCGGGCGTGAACGGCACGAAGTTCGGCGATCCCATCGGCGTCGAGGTTCTCGGCGGCCAGGGCCGCAGCCCGACCGGCGACCACGCCGAACAACGCGTAGTGGTCGATGATGTCCTCCGGGGACAGGCGTGCCACCGAGGCTCCACGGCGGGGAATCAGCTCGACCAGGCCTTCGCGGCTCAAGACCACCAAAGCCTCCCGGATTGGGCTGCGGCTCACCTCTAGGGCCTCGCCGAGCGCCTGCTGGTCGATCTTCTCGCCCGAACGCAGGGTTCCGGTCAGGATCAACTCTCGGACGTAGTCGACTACCTCCTGGCCAAGCACGCCACGCATTCTGGAGGATGGCGAGTACTCGGGATACCGTGACCGACGCTCAACAGTGCCCCGGTCTTCGGCTTGCTGGGAGGGGCTTGACCCCACAGGTCTCCTCGTGATCGGCGGCCAACGACCGTTTTATGAGGCCTGCTGACCCTTAGGGACTACTTTGAATACATTATTCATTCACCCACCACGGGGCAACGGGGCGAGCAGGCTGGAGACGAGAGGACGGGAACTTGGAACGACCCCTGATCGGGATCACCGGCCGCCGCGTCCGCGGCGACAAACTCGTGGGCAACCTTGATGTCCTGGCCCACATGCCAGTCGACGTCCACTACGCCAGCTACGGGCACGGGGTCCTTGAGGCTGGAGGCATCCCGGTCCACCTTCCTCTAGACGTCGACCCGAGAGACCTGATTCCCCGCCTCGATGGCGTCCTACTAACCGGCGGTGCCGACGTCGATCCGTCCCGTTACGGCCGGCCGGCGACCACGGATGCCTTTCCCCCAGAGTTGGAACGGGACGCCCACGAGTGCGCTGTTCTCGACGCCGCGTACACCTGGCGAAAGCCGGTCGCCGGCATCTGCCGGGGACTGCAGGTCGTCAACGTCCACGCCGGTGGAACGCTCCATCAAGANGTCCCCAGCCACTCTGGATTCGCCGAGCCGGTCGACACCGANTGGCACCGNGTCGACTTCGTTCCGGGCTCGGTACTCGCTGGCCTCTACGGCGAGGGCAGGCCGGTCAACTCCCTNCACCACCAGACGGTGGACGGCCTCGGCGACGGCCTGATCGTCTCCGCTCGATCCGAGGACGGTTCGGTTGAGGGCCTCGAACATGAGGACCTGCCGGTGGTGGCGGTCCAGTGGCATCCCGAGATGCTCCCCACCCGTGCCGACGACCCGCTCTTTGCCTGGTTGGTCGACCGGGCCGCCCGATCGGCCACCTGAGCGCCGATTCCGTCAGTCGGAGGCTGACGCCCCCAGGTAGGCAGCCCGAACCGCTGGGTGGGCCCGGACCTCGTCCGGCGTACCTGTCGCGATCACCTGCCCNGCATCGAGACAGGTCACCCGGTCGCAGATTCCGGTGATGAAGTTGAGGTCGTGGTCGATCACCACCACCCCGGCCCCGACTAGGCCCGCCATACGACGCACCTGGGCCACCATGGCCTCAGACTCGGTGTCACTCATCCCCGACGTCGGCTCGTCAAGCAGAAGAAACGACGGTGACATGGCGGCCGCCCGGGCCAACTCAAGGCGCCGTGACGTGCCGTAGTCCAATTCACGAGCCCTGCGGTGACGAACGTCCCAAAGGCCGGCGGCCACCAGTAGGCCGTCCACGTCGGGAGGCGGACGGTGCCGACGTGAAGTCGAGGCCACCAGTGCCGACACCTCGACGTTCTCGCGCACGGTAAGCGACCCGAACAGACGGAGATTCTGGAAGGTGCGGACNAGACCACTGCGGGCGACGCGGTGCGACGGTTCACCGGAGAGGTCAGCGCCATTCAAGGCAACCCGTCCCGAGTCGGCACTGACCAGGCCGGTGACCACGTTGAGGAGGGTCGTCTTACCCGCGCCGTTGGGTCCGATCACCCCGAGCACCTCGTGGCGGCCAACCTCGAGGCCAGCCCCGTCCAATGCCCGGAACCCACCGAAGGTCACCGTAATCCCATCCACCAGCAGAACGTCTTCGTCCGGTGCAGCCATGTCGGGGGAAACGTCGTCTGGAGACGGGACCTCGGGTGCCGTGAGGCCCCGTCCCCGCCAACGTTGAAGGCGGGCATGGAACCAACGGTCCAACTCCCAGTCGTCGAGCAGGCCGCTGGGCCGCCAGATCATGAACCCAAGCATGGCCACCCCCAGAAAGACCGTCTTCAGGTTCTCCCGGAAGATCCAGTCCAGCGGAGCGTCGTCCAGCCCCAAGCCGAACAGTTCAAAGCCGTCCTGGCCCATGCGGCGGGCCAACTCACGTCCAGCAGTGATGACGGCCACGCCGAGCAGCGCCCCGGTCACGCTGCGCCGGCCACCCACGATGAGCATCACCAGAGTGACCAGCGTCAGGTTGAAGAAGAAGTCACGAGGCAGGATCGAGCCCTTCTCGTAGACCCTCAGGCCGGCGCCGACGGCCACCACCGAGACCGAGATCAGCAGTGCCACCATCTGCTGCACCAGCGGGTTTACGCCCATGGCCCGGGCGGCCAGATCGTCCTCGCGGGCGGCAATGGCCATCCGCCCGCCCCGGCTCCGGGCGTAGAGGAGGGCGATCAGGATGGCCCCCAGCAAGGCCAAGTAGAGAGGGAGCCGCGAGTCCAGCGCCCCACCGATCCTGAACGAAAGACCGGCCCGGTCGCCACCGGTCAGGTCGGGCCAATTCCGGGCCACCTCGTGGGTCACGAACAACAGCGCCAGGGTGATGACCGTGGCCGACACGGCACCAGACTCGGCACCTGATCGGGCCAGACCGATCCCGACCACAACGCCGACGACGAGGACCACCAGCACGGCGACGGCCAGGCCGGCCCATGGCCCTAGGTGGACGTCTGCCAGGCCGAACGGCGCGTCGGCGAGCCGCTTGGCCTTCTCGGCCGGCGAGATGGTCATCAAGGCGAAGGCGTACCCAGCCACAGCTCCAAATCCGATGTGGCCGAAGGAGAGAATCCCCGTATTGCCGACGTAGATCTGCAGGCCCAGCACCAAGACGGCGTCGATCAGGGCGAAGGTGACCAGCCGTTCCTGGCCACCGAAAGCACCCTGATAGATCAGACCGGCGCCCACGAAGAGACCGAACAGGACCAGGCCGGCGGTCACCGGGATGAACACGTCGCGTCGAAGGTCGGGGAACATCAGGCCGCTCTCACACCCGGTCGGCCCTAGACCCGTTCAGCATGGTCAACCGAGACCAGCCCCTGGGGTCGGAAGATGAACAAGAGGGCAATGAGCAGGAAGACCACGCCCTCGGTGAGGCTGGCCACNGAGTCCGGCAGGCGCGACCGCAGGAGCACCTCGGCCATCCCTAGGGCGAAGCCGCCTAGGACCGCGCCGCGCAGNCTGCCCAGNCCNCCGATGAGGGCGGCCAACACGCCCTTGAGCATGGGGTTGATCCCGGCGCTCGGCACTGTGCTCCCNGCCCGCATCAGCCAGAACACGCTGGCAATGCCAGCCAACAGGCCCGANAGGGCGAAGGCGCCCCGGATCACCGAATCNGACCGGATCCCCATCAGTCGGGCTGNGTCGAAGTCAGCCGCTGCGGCGCGCANCGATAGGCCGAACGTGGTGCGCTGGAGGAAGATCGTGGTCCCAATGAGGGTNAGGACAGTGACNGCGATGACGACCGTNTCGAAGACCTCGATCCGGAGTGGCCCCACCGCGTAGGTGTCGGTGACCCAGCCGGGACGCCGGAAGGTCTTCACCGACGCTGAGACGTACAGAAGGAAGATGGCAAAGACCACAAAGTGCACGCCGAACGAGGTCAACAACAGGGTGAACTCGTCGGCCCCCCGGACTCGGCTGAACGCCACCCTTTCAATCACCAGCGACGTCAGCACAGCCGCGNCGACGANCAGCGGCACGGTCNNGAACCACGACCAGCCGGCCTCCAACGCCCAGAAGGCGACNTAGCCAGACACGGTGATCATCTCGCCATGGGCGAAGTTCAGCAGGTGCATTACCCCGAAGACGACGGCCACGCCGAGGGCCAGCAGTGCATAGATGCTGCCGCGACCGAGGCCGTCTATCAGGTTCTGCAGGAGTTCCACCATGGTNGGTTCCNCGCCTGCTCAGTTGCCCACGAACAGGTCGAAGAGGCGNTCGTCGGCCCGGAGTTCGGCGCCGGGNCCCTCGGCAACGACCTCGCCGCTGCGCAGCACGTAGGCCCGGTCAGCCACCTCGAGCATCCGGGTGGCGTTCTGCTCCACCACCAGCAGGGTGCGCCCCTGAGCCTGGAGCGTCTCAACCAGTTCGAAGACCACATCGACGAGGATGGGTGCCAAACCGAGCGAGGGCTCATCCATCATCAGTAGACGGGGCCGGGCCATGAGTGCCCGACCGATTGCCAATTGCTGGGCTTCTCCGCCCGACAGGTAGCCCGCCGCCGTGGCCCACTTGGCCCGGAGCACCGGGAACAAGTCCGCCATCTCTTCTAGTAGGGCGGTCCGGTCAGCGGCTGGGAGCGTGATCCCACCCACCTTGAGGTTCTCCTCCACGGTCAGGTCGGTGAAGATGCGCCGGTGCTCGGGCACGAGGGCCAGTCCAGCCCGGACCAGGGCCTCTGGGTCCCACCCGGTGACGTCCTCANCATCGAGCGAGACGCTGCCGGACCGGGGCGCCAGCAATCCAGCGATCGTGTTCAGCAGCGTGGTCTTGCCCGCGCCGTTGGGTCCGATGAGGCCCACCACCTCACCGGACCCGACTCGCAGGTTTGCGTCCCGAAGTGCCGAGATCTCACCGTAGGCGGTCGTGAGACCCGACACTTCGAGCACGCCGATTTAGTCTCCGATGGTGGCGACGAGCACGTCCTCGCCACCGACAATCCGGTTGATCGGGACCGCCTTGGGCGGAATGCCGTTGGTGCCGGCATAGGTGATCTCGCCCGACAGGCCTTCAAAGCCTGAGAGCTGCTTCACAGCTTCACCGATGCCGGCCGGATCTGCGCACCCGCAATCCAAGATCCCCTGGATCCCGACGAACATCGAGTCCACGTAGAGCGGCATGAACCCGCGGCTCTCCAACGCCTCACCCTTGGCTGCCTCGTAGCCAGCCAGCAGCGTGTCCACCCGATCACCAGCGCTGATGCTGACGTGCGGCGTATGGGCAATGCCCTCGTTGTTGGCCTCCACCTGGATGCCCGTGGCGTCCAGTGCATCGGTCCCGACATAGGTCAACCCGTCGAGGCCCTGCCCCTCAAGCTGACCGCGCAACGCCGTCACCTGGAAAGCCAACGCAGCAGAGAACACCACCTCGTTGTTCTGAGAAATCCCAGCAATCTCGTTCACCTGAGCCGAGAAGTCCGTGTCGGCTGCCCACACATATGTCTGCGTGCTGACCACCTCGCCGCCATTGGCCTCGAACTCAGCGATAAACGCATCCGGGTTCACACCCGTATAGGGGATTCCCTCACCCTCGGTGAACACAATGGCCCGCGTGATGCCCTGGTCCAAGGCCCAACGCGCTGCCGCCTCCGACATCCCGTAGTCGTCGAATGACACCAAGTACGAGTTGATCGAGGCATCAGCCAAGGTCGGCTCCGTCGACGCCGCCACGAACAACGGCACCTGGCCGCCAGTCGTCTGCAAGATCGGCAGCGCGAAGTCCGCGAACGGTGGGCCAATCAGGAAGTGGGCACCCCAGTCCAGCAACTCCTGAGTCGCCAGCGCCGCGTCGTCTCCGACCTCGGCCACGCGCACCTCTACTGGGCTCCCGTTGATACCGCCTGCGCAGTTGACCAACTCCGCCACATACGGAACCAACTTCGAACCCGGGATGTCTACGAACCCCACCACGTCGGAGAAGTCCATCGCCATTCCCACGCGGATCGGATCACCCGACGGTGCATCAGCACAAGCCGAAAGGTCTGCACCCAGAACCGCATCTATGTCCAGACCCGACATAGCAGAGGCACCGGAGGAACCGCTGTCTCCACTAGCAGCTGGCGCAGCAGTCGTAGCTGGCGCAGCCGTCGTAGCTGGCGCAGCAGTCGTAGCTGGCGCAGCCGTAGTGGCGGGGGCCGCGTCGGACCCCTCGTCCTCGCTGCCACAGGCCGCGGCCACCAGGGCCAAGACCGCTAGCAGCGCGATAGAGAACTTGTTCTTCATGTAATGGCACCCCTCGGGTCAATCAGCCGGGTCCCAGCCCGGGCTCGTGAATATTTGCATACAAAATCCAAACCTTCCAAGACCCAGGCACCCGGATCTCGGCGTCACCGCTTAGGAGGGCGGACTCCACGGAACTCCCAGTCCCCGCCGAGAGCCGTTGATCGGACTTCTTCAGACTCGGTCGGCTGGGCACCACAGTCGTCGCGGACGGGTGTCGGCCCGCTGACAATGGTGTTGGTGAGCGCGCCGAGGCCCTCGACCTCGACGGTCACCACGTCGCCCGGCTGGACCGGCCGCGAGTGGGCCGGCGTGCCCGAGAAGACCATGTCGCCGGGCAACAGGGTGATGGTGCGGGCCAGGTCGGCCACCAGGTAGTGCATGTCCCACGTCATCTCGTCGGTGTTGCCGTCCTGGGCCACCACCCCGTTGACCAGCGTACGGATGCCCTTGCCCCGGAAGTCCCAGCACTCGACCAGACCGGGTCCGACCGGACAGAGAGTGTCAGAGCCCTTGACCCGCAGCATCGAACCGGCGTCGGTGTCGCGGAAGTCGTGGAGGCCGTAGTCATTGCCGATCGTGTAGCCGGCGATGTACCCGCCCGCCTCATCCGGGCTGACGTTGCGACATGGACGCCCGATGACGATGACGATCTCGCCCTCGTAGTTCAACCATCGGCAGCGGTCCGGCCGGACGACATCGCCTCGGTGGCTGTTCAAAGACGAGGTGGGCTTATGGAAGTAGGTCGGAGCAGCGGGCAGCGAAACCTGGAACTCGTTGACTCGGCTCACGTGGTTGAGGTGGACGCACAGGATCTTGGATGGCTCGCTGGGCGGCAGATGAATAGCGTCGGCCTCGGCCACCCTCCGACCGTCGCCGGCAACCAGTTCGTCGGCGTCGACGACCACCGGGACGACCGATCCGTCCAGGAGGATCCTCCTCGTCTCGCGCCTGTCCCCCATCGGCTTCTCCCCATCGGCCAGTCCCACGAGTGGTCCCGTGATAGAGCAGACCCTGCAATGGAATTCGTTTGGGACCAAAGGATATACTCGACGACATGGCTGATGTCAAAGGCTTCACGTTCCCCAGGACCGCTACCGGTGCGTCCTCGCTGGTCCCCGCCCCGCCATGGCACTACTCCGGCGACATGCTCACCATCGAGTACAGAACCGACCCGGCAGCCGTGGCCGAACTCCTCCCCGACCCGCTGACACCCGCCGCCGACGATCCCGGAGCGGTGGCCGTGATCTGGGTCGACTGGCAGTCCTGCTCCGACGACTTCAACGAGGTCCTCGACCCTGACCGCCTCCAGTACAAGGAGTGCTTCGTCGTGATTCGGTGTTCCTACGAGGGCGAGACCTACAGCCGCTGCGCCTACATCTGGGTCGACAAGGACTACGCCATGCTTCGCGGTCACGTGCAGGGCTACCCCAAGAAGCTCGGCGACATCTGGATGACCCGACCGGTCACCGTGGGGAAGGCTGGCCCCCGCCTCGAGCCGGGCGGCCGCTTCGGCGCGACCTGCTCGGCATATGGGCGACGCCTATTGGAGGCCGAATTCACGATCACCGGAGACAGCGACCACAACGGCTTCGTCAACGCCCTGCCCATGCTTCACCACCGCGTCCTGCCAGCCATCGAAGCTGACGGCACCGACTCACTGAACGAGCTGGTGACCATGCGGGGCTATGACGCAGAAGTGGGTCCGGCCTACACCGGTGACGTCGACCTCCGGGTCTTCGGATCGCCGGTCGAGGAACTGCAACGCCTCGCCCCCCGCGAGATGATCGCCGGCTACTGGCGCAGCGTGGGCGTGTCGTGGAATGGCGGCACCACCCTCGCCGACCTGAACAGAACCCCCCAACGATCCAAGGCTCAATAGAACCGGAGTCGACCATGGCCATCGACCACCACCCCTGGGTGCCTCAGACCGACGACGGCCACGTCGACCTCGCCTCACACGACACCTGGGTGGACGGCACTCCCTACACCACCCTCCATCGCTTGCGCGACGAGGATCCGGTGGCATGTATCGTCGAGGAGGAGGGCTCAGGGTTCTGGGCCGTCACCCGTTACGCCGACGTCGTCGACCTGAACCACCGCTGGAACGACTTCACCTCGTATCAAGGTATCCGCCTCGAAGAGATGGACGCCGAGGAGACCGAGGCCCGTCGCACCCTCATGGAACTCGACCCACCCGACCACACGCGTCTGCGTCGCCTGGTGAACAGGGGCTTCACCCGCCAGACCGTGGAGTCGTATGAAGAACCCATCAGGAAGCTCACAGGCGAGATCCTCGACAAAGCTTTGGCGCACGGGGAATTCGACTTCGTGGGAGAGGTGGCCCGGGTGCTGCCCATGCGGATGCTTGGCCGCCTGCTCGGAGTTCCCGACGAAGATGCCGAACAGCTCGTCGAGTGGGGCGACCAACTCCTGTCCAACTCCGACCCCGAGTACACCGACCACGTGGTGGACCAAGTCGACACCGATGAGTTCCGCCTCATCCCGTTCCGCAGCCCGGCCGGCCTCGAGGTGTTCAGGTACGCCCAGGAGGCGGCAGCCCATCGACGAGGATGTCCACACGACGACGTGATCTCTCGCCTGCTGGCCCCGACCTCCGATGGCACGCCTCTTACCGATCTGGAGTTCAACAACTTCTTCGCGGTGCTAGTGGCCGCCGGCAACGACACCACTCGTTATTCGCTGACCGAGGGCCTCCGGGCCCTCGTCGACCACCCTGATCAAATGCAGGCCCTGCGCGACGACCCGTCGATCATCAACACCGCTGTCGAGGAGATCTTGCGGTGGACCACCGTCACTACCCACTTCCGACGCACTGCCACCAGCGACCAGGAGNTCCACGGCCGCACCATCCGCGAGGGTGACAAGGTCGTGCTCTGGTGGGTGGGCGCCAACTACGACGAGCGCAAATTCGATGACCCCTACCGGTTCGACCTGCGGCGCGACCCCAACGACCATGTGACCTTCGGCCGCAACGGGCCGCACCTGTGCCTCGGCGCCTGGCTGGCCCGTATGGAGATCCGCGTCACCCTGCAGGAACTGCTCGCCCGCACCACCGACATCGAGGTGGTCCACGAGTCAGACCGNCTGCGCTCCAACCTGATCAGCGGCACGAAGCANCTGACCGTCCGGGTCGCCTGACCTGGACCGGGAGGGGCGGCCCGGCTCAGGCCAGCTCGTCGACCAGGACGCCCTCGACCACCACCGGCCGGCCGTCTAACTCGACGGTACAGTTCCGCATGGGTAGGTCGAAGTGGCCCCGGCAGTACCGGCCGGCCACCTCGTTGGCCCCGGTCGACCACAGGAAGTTGCCAGCGAAGGCCCGCAACTCAGTGCCGTTCAGGTCGCCCTTGTCATAGAGCGCCAGGACGTCCCAACGGCAGGCGTGGTTCATTCCCCAGCCCACGTGGCTCACCGCGTAGGCCTCCGGCTCCTCCCAGGCCGCCAGGTACGACGAGAACAGCTCGGCGTCCAGCCCGTCGCCCGCGACCGACACCACGTGGTCGGCCTCCAGCGTGCAGGCGATCGGCGAGCGCACGTACTCCTTGAAGGTGAGATTGGCGTCGCCCGGCGCCATGACTACGGTGCCCGACGTCGACCCGGCGGCCGGGAAGCACAGCACCAGGCCGCCCGGCCAGTGGGCGATGCCACCCGGAGCGGTGACCGTCCCGTCGGAGCCGGCCACCACCGCACCGTCCAGGTCGACCACCAGGTCGGTGCCGGAGGCCGAAGTGACCCGCATGGTCGACGCAAGGCCCAGCATCTCCCGACCCCGGGCCACCCGGGCACCCATACCCTCGTCGTGGCCAACCCGGTCGAACACCTCCGGGTGCTCGTTGGACAGCATCAGGATCCGCGCCCCGTGGGCCAGCAGGGCCGGACGTTCCTCCGCGTGCAGCAATCCCTCGACGGTGCAGTCCACGATGAAGTCGGCGGCCCTCAGCCCGGCGACGACCGCNGGGTTGTGGGCGATGGCCACCGAAGCACCGGTGGAGCGAATGGGCACCGGGCCACGGTTGGGCGGCGAGGNCAGCACCACGGTCGACACCGTGGCGCCGAGTCGTTGGAGGGCCAGCACCGCCGTNTCGACCAGCGCCGGGCGNCTGTCGTCCTCGGCCAGGACCACCGCNGTCTCACNGGCGNCCACCGCACACCGGGCGAAGTGGTCGGAGAAGGCCTCGATCCGATNCCAGGGCACGGTCATCTGCTCTGCCTCCAGNCGCTGCCGGTCAGTCGTCGTAGAGGCCGGCCCGGCCCAACCGGTCCATGGTGACCTCGACGCTCCACGGGAGCATGGTGGCACCGCAGCGGGCGTCGCGGTACATCCGCTCTAGGGCGCTGGGCCGCAGCAGGGAGCGGCCGCCACACACCCGGACGGCCGTCGCCGCCACCTCAGGTGCCGTCTCCATGGCCGTCACCGTGGCCGCCCACGCCCGACGCACCTGNTCGGGACCCGGNTCGACGCCCACCTCGCCCAGCATCCGNTAGGTGAGCGCCTGCGAACGTTCCCAGGCCAGGCGCATCTGGGCCCAGCCNTGCTGCTTCTGCGGCATGTCACGCCGCTCCGACGGNCCGCCGTCGCCTCGGAGNTAGTCGGCCGTGTAGTCGAGCACCGCCCGCTGGATGCCCAGGTAGGTGAAGGTCAGCGTGGCGTAGAAGTAGGGCCATCGGGCGGCCATCTGGTCGAAGCCACCGGGCGGGAGGAACTCGTTGGCGGCCGGCACAAAGGCCTCGTCGAAGACCAGGTTCTTGGAGATGGTGCCCCGCATGCCCAGCGAGTCCCAGTCCCCCTCGATGGTGACGCCCTCGGCGTCGGCCGGGACGCCCAGGAAGCGGACCCGCTCGTCGCCCTCGACCATGCAGGTCGCGTTGTGGAGGTCGGCCACCTCGGACAGCGAGGCGAAAACCTTCCGTCCCGAGACCAGGTAGCCGCCGTCGACGGGCACGGCCCGCACCGCGAATCCGGCGGTCTCGCCGGGGGCCCGGCCCTCGCTGAACGGCTGAGCGTGGACCTTGCCCTCCTCCACCACGCCCCGCCATAACTCGGTGCGCCGTTCCTCGTGGACGGCTCGCTCCTCGTCGGTCATNTCGAGGTCGTCGGCGATCTGGCCGACCAGCATCGTGGTCGCCGTGTGCATGTTGAAGGTGAGCGCGGTCGACCCGCAGTGCCGTCCCAGTTCCTCGGACACCAGGGCGTAGGTGACGAAGTCGCCGCCCAGGCCCCCGTGCGACTCGGGGATGCACAGGCCGAGGAATCCGGCGTCGCGGAGGTCGGCGTAGTTCTCGTGGGGGAAGGCGGCGTCGCGGTCCACGGCGTCGGCCCGGGCAGCGAACGCCGGGCCCATCTCGGCCACGCGGGCNACCAGCTCGCGCCGGCGGGGGGTCCAGATGCCACTCATGGTCGTCCGATCATGCCCGCTGGGCCTCCGTCACGTGACCCTGAGCACCCGGTNGGCCTCAGGCGGTCGTNTCGTCACGGACCTGCAGGGTCTTGAGGTCGGCGTGGAACTCGAGCGCGTGGTGNCCGCCCTCGCGGCCCAGCCCGCTGATCCCGAGGCCGCCGAANGGGGCGGTCAGGTCGCGGACCAGGAAGCAGTTNACCCACGTNGTCCCGGCCCGTAGGGCGCCTCCGACCCGGTCGGCCCGGTCGGCCGACCCCGTGAACAGGACGGCCGACAGNCCGTAGGCGGTGGAGTTGGCCAGGGNCATCGCCTCGTCCTCGTCGCCGAAGGTCTGNAAGGTGAGGACCGGGCCGAACACCTCGTGCTGGACTACCTCGCTGTCGTTGGACGCCGGNGCGATGAGCGTGGGCTCGACCCACAGGGCGTCCTCGGGACGTCCGGTCCACCAGTCGGGGACGTGGCGCGCACCGCCCCGGACCACCTCGTCGCCGGCTGCCCGGGCCCGTTCGACNAAGCCCTCGACNCGGGCCACGTGCTCGGGGTGGATCATCGGGGTGATNGTGGTGGCGTCGTCGTGGCTGTCGCCCATCACGTGGGCGTCGACGTGGGCGTGGAAGCGGGCCAGGAAGTCGTCAGCCACCGAGGCCTCGACGATNAGCCGGGTCCCGGCCAGGCAGACCTGGCCGGAGTCGTCGTACTGNCCGGCCGCNGAGCGGGCCGCGGCATCCAGGTCGGCGTCGGCGAACACCACGAACGCCCCCTTGCCGCCCAGTTCGGCGGTGAAGGGGACGATGTNGGCGNCCGCCGCGGCGCCGATATNGCGGGCCGTCTCCGGCGAGCCGGTGAACGAGAGCTGGCGTACCCGCGGGTCCGACGTGAGCGGAGGACCGACCTGCTCGCCGAAGCCCTGTACCACGTTGAGCACGCCGGGCGGAAGTCCCGCCTCGTCGGCCAG
>PBUO01000018.1 GCA_002727895.1 Acidimicrobiaceae bacterium
CGAGCAGGTGAAGGAGGCGTTCTCGCTCTTTGATAAGGGTGGCTCGGGCACGATCAGCTGTGAGGACGTTGGCACCGTGCTTGGGTCGCTCGGGAAGGACTTGACCAACTCGAGGGCTTCTCGGCCCGTGTGGTGGTGGTCCCGGTCGTACAGGTCGGCCGCCGCGGCGTGCCGCTTGCCCTTGCTCATGTCGCCTTCTCCTGGCTCCCTCGGTGTCGCGGTGGTGCCGGCGGGGCGAGGTACTCCCCTGTCCCGGGTCCACCCGTGCGGGTGGCCGCTGCGTTCGGTTGTGTGTCCCGGGTCGGGACGATTCGTGCGGTCAGACGACCACGATGCCCATGCTGCGGGCGGTGCCGGCGACCTGCTGCTTGGCGCCTTCGAGGTCGACGGCGTTGAGGTCGGGCATCTTGGTCTCGGCGATCTCGGCGACCTGCGCCCACGTGATGGAACCGGCCTCCTCGCGGCCCGGGTTCTCCGAGCCCTTCTCGAGGCCGGCGGCCTGCTGCACGAGGAACGAGGTGGGGGGCGTCTTGGTGATGAACGAAAACGTGCGGTCCTCGTAGATCGTGATCTCGACGGGGATGATCTGGCCGCGCTTGTCCTCGGTCTTGGCGTTGTACTCCTTGCAGAAGTCCATGATCGCCACGCCGTGCGGGCCGAGAGCGGTACCCACGGGCGGTGCGGGAGACGCCGCACCGGCGGGGATCTGGATCTTGACGACGGCGGCGACCGGCTTGTTCTTCGCCATGTGGGGGACTCACTTCGGTGGTTCGGGCCGGCGTGGCGGCCGGCCGGGGGGAACGGTCAAGTCTGGTCGCCGGCCGGGGGTTTCCCAACTCGCGGCGGCCGGAGGGGTTGGGCCGTGGAAGTCGCTTCTAGAGCTGCGCCACCTGGGAGAACTCGAGCTCGACCGGGGTCTCGCGGCCGAAGATGTTGACGAGCACCTTGACCTTGAGCTGGTCCTCGTTGATCTCGATGATCTCGCCGGAGAAGTCCGCAAAGGGGCCTTCCTTGACGCGGATGGTCTCGCCCACCTCGTACCCGAAGCGGGCCCGGCTCCTACGGGGTGCCTCGGGAGCGTCCTCGTCGGGCACCTGCAGGAAGGTCTCGATCTCTCGGCGGCTGAGGGGCGACGGCTTGCCGCCGGAGCCGACGAAGTTCACGATGCCGGGCGTGTCGCGGATGGCGGTCCAGCTGATGTCGTCGAGGCGGCAGCGCACGAGCAGGTAGCCGGGGAACATCTTCTTGGAGACGGTCACCTTGCGACCGTTGCGGAACTCGACGACGTCCTCCATCGGGATGACGACCTCGTGGACCTGCTCCTCAAGGTGCATCGACTCGATGCGGGCCTCGAGGTTCTGGCGGACCTTCTTCTCGTAGCCCGACTGGGTGTGGACGACGTACCACCTGCCAGGCCGGTCGTAGGGGCTCTCGGGTCGGGGGCGGGTCCGCTCGGCCTCCTCCTCGAAGAACTCGTCCTCATCGAGGACGGCCGGGGCCTCGTCGGCCGGCGGCTCCTCGGCGGGCGCCTCGACGGCGACCGCGCCGCCGGCGTCCTCGGTGTCGAAGGCGGTGGGGTCGGCCTCGGCGGCGGGCGCCTCGGCGTTGCCCGTGGGCAGCAGGTCCGCGGCGTCCTGGATGGTGAATTCGGGATCTTCGTGCAGGCTCATCAGACGTCGAACAGTTCGAGGATGGATTCGGAGAACAGCCAGTCGAGGCCGGCGACCAGGGCGGTGATCGCCACGATGGTCAGGACCACGACGACCGTGTAGTTGGCGGTCTCGGACCGGGTCGGCCAGGCCACCTTCCGGAGTTCGGCCCGGCACTCCCGCAGGAACTGGATGGGGCCGGTGCGCTCCTCTTGGGGCCGCTGCTGCGGCGCCTCGCGGCGGGACCGGATCGGGGTGCCCTCGGCGTCGACCTCGCCCTGGCGCTGCATCATGCGCCTCTGCTCACGGTTCATGGACATGGAGAGGTTCTCGGCTTCGGACGGGCGCTGCGTTGCAGGGCGCTGGATAATGGGTCGGTCGAACAGCCTACGGGCGGTTCCGGCCGCGTACTCCCCGGTGTGGCGTGGCGCCACGACGGGGACTTGCAGGGCAGGAGGGACTCGAACCCCCAACCGCCGGTTTTGGAGACCGGTGCTCTACCAATTGAGCCACTGCCCTACGGGCCCGAGCCGGACGTCGGGTCCGGTTGCAGGGTACCAGCCTCCCCGGCCGGGGGGCCTTGGGGTTCCGGCACGCCACCCGGCGTCAGCGGGTCTCCTTGTGGGCCACGTGGCCGCGGCACCAGCGGCAGTACTTCTTGAGCTCGATGCGCTCGCGGGTGTTGACCTTGGACTTGGTCGTGATGTAGTTGCGCCGCTTGCACTCCTGGCACTCCAGGGTGACGGACACTCGCTTGTCGGACGCCATGTCGTTGGGCTCGCTCTCGGGTTCGGTGGGGGGTTCTCGGTGCTGGAATCGGTAGCGACGGACAGATTCGAACTGTCGACCTCCCGATTATGAGTCGGGCGCTCTCACCAACTGAGCTACGTCGCCAGCGAGCTCCCTGACAGAATCGAACTGTCGACCTNCTCCTTACCATGGAGACGCTCTGCCGACTGAGCTAAGGGAGCCTNNCCACCNCCGGTGGCCGGGCACAAGGATGCCACGCGATCAGGCCAGATCCACCGTGGCGGGCGTCTCGCACGGGCTACCGTCGGCGCCCATGGAGGTCCGCCTCGCCGTACCCGACGACGCCGAGGCGATCCGGGCCATCTACAACCACGAGGTCCGGACCTCGACGGCCTCGTTCGACCTGGTAGAGCGCTCCGCCGAGGACCAGGCGGCCTGGCTAGCCGAGCGGTCGGGGGCGTTCAGCGTCCTGGTGGCCGTCGATCCGGCTGCCGCCGGTGACGGCGCGGACGAGGGCACGGGGGAGGTTCTGGGCTTCGCTTCGCTGTCCTCGTACAAGGAGCGGGCCGCCTACCGCAGCACGGTGGAGGACTCGGTGTACGTGGACTCCGACCACCGGGGCCGGGGCGTGGCCGACCGCCTCCTCGGCGACCTCCTGGCCGTGGCCCGGACCAGCGGCTTCCACTCGGTAATCGCCCGCATCGGAGGCGGGAACGAGGCCAGCATTGCCCTGCACGCCAAGCACGGCTTCGTCGAGGTCGGCGTGGAGCGACAGGTGGGACGCAAGTTCGGGCGCTGGCAGGACGTCACCGTGATGCAGGTCGTCTTCGACGAGATCTGATCCGAGGGGAGCCACCTCCGCCAGGGACCAGGCCCCGAAATGCGAGGAACGGGCCCGCCAGAGCGGACCCGTCCATCGTGACTGGTGGGCCGGGGAGGATTTGAACCTCCGAAGGCAATGCCGACGGGTTTACAGCCCGTTCCCTTTGGCCACTCGGGCACCGACCCTTGGAGGTCCGGAGGATAGCCATCCGGGACCCCGATTCCCGCTGGCTAGCCTGCGCGTATGCCGAGCTTCGACGTCGTCTCCCAGTTCGACCTGCAGGAGGTCCGCAACGCCGTGGACCAGGCTGCCCGGGAGGTCCACACCCGCTTCGACTTCAAGGGCACCGACTCGGTCGTGGAGCTCGGGGACGGGGCCATCAGGTTGGAGTCGTCCACCGAGGACCGCCTGGCTGCCCTGGTGGTGGTCCTGGAGGAGAAGCTCGTCCGCCGCAACGTGTCGCTGAAGGCCCTGGACTGGGGGAACGTCGAGGAAGCCAGCGGCGCCCGGGCCCGCCAGGTGGCCGGGCTCCGGGCCGGCATCGACTCCGAGAAGGCCAGGGCTGTCAACAAGGCCATCAAGGACCTCGGCCTGAAGGGCGTCCAGTCGCAGACCCAGGGCGACCAGGTCCGGGTCACCGGCAAGAAGCGCGACGCCCTCCAGGAGGTCATCGCCGCGCTGAAGGCCACGGACCTCGGCATCCCCCTGCAGTTCGAGAACTTCCGGGACTGACCCGGCGCACCCACCGGTGGCCCGTCCCCAGACGGGTGGCGGGACGGGTCAGGAGATGGGGCCGGTCGTCCAGTCGCCGGACCGCAGTCGGGCGATCCGCTCGGCGGTCGGCGGGTGGGTCGAGAACAGCTTCGAACCGCCGCCACCCCGGGCCTGGGCCTTCAACGGGTCGATGATGTAGCTGGACGCCTGGTTGGGGTCCACGCCCGACGGGATCCGTCCCGCGGCCACCTCCAGCTTCTCTAGGGCGCGGGCCAACGGCTCGCCGTCGCCGATGAGGCGGGCCGCCGAGGCATCGGCCTGGAACTCCCGGCTCCGGCTGATGGCCGCCTGGATGAGCGCGGCGGCCACCGGGGCCAGGATGGCGAAAGCGATCTCGCCGATCGGGTTCCGGTCTCGGTCGCGACCGCCACCGAACATGGCGGCGAACATGGCCATGCGGGCGATCATGGTGATGGCCATGCCGACCGTCGCGGCCACCGAGCCGATGAGGATGTCCCGGTTGCGGATGTGCATGAGCTCGTGGGCCAGCACGCCACGGACCTCGCTCCAGTCCATGTGGGACAGCAGGCCCTCGGTCACCGCGACGGCGGCGTTGCCGGGGTTGCGGCCGGTGGCGAAGGCGTTGGGCTGCGGGTTGGGGGCGATGTAGAGCTTCGGCATCGGCATGTCGGCGGCCGTGGTCAGCTCGCGCATGATGCGGTGGTACTCGGGGTACGTGGACTCCTCAGCGGGCACGGCCCGGGCCGAGGCGATGGCCAACTTGTCGCTGAACCAGTAGGAGCCACCGACCATGACCAGGCCGAGGATGAGGCCGAAGGTCATACCGCCACTGCCGCCCACGGCACCACCGACCACGATGAAAAGGCCGCCCAGCAGGGCCAGGAGGGTGAAGGTCTTGGCGGTGTTGACCATGGAGATCTCCGTTCCGATCGGGGGCTCCCAGCGTACGGCGACCAGGGAGTGGGCGGGACTCGGGTCGGCTTCAGGACCCAACTAGAGGTCGTAGTAACCGGAGTGAAAGTAGACCACGGGCACGCCCTCGGAGCGGTACATCTCGGCGTTGCGGGGGTCGTCGTCCAAGGCCAGCTCCGGGATGTGGCAGGTGGCCCGCAGGTCAGCCAGGGCGGCCCGCTTCACGTCGGGGGAACTGCGGTGGTCGCCGTCGACACGCATTACCAACAGGTCCCACGGCACGCCATGGCGGTCCAGCCAAGCCACCGTGGTGTCGGCCAGGCGGGCCGGACGGGCGGTCAGCAGCACGGTCGGGCGGGACGGCCCGCCCTCGGTCCCCGCGGCCAGGGCGCCGGCCAGGGCGATCCCCTCGGGAATCGGCGGGTCTTCGACCGACGCCTCGAAGAAGGCCTCCCACCGGCGCTCGGCACCGGCCAGCAGGTGCTGGCGACCCGAGGCGTCGGACAGCACGCCGTCGACGTCAACGACGAGCACCCCACCGGGGGGCGGGCCGTCGCCGTCGGGGCCGGGGAGGACGCGGACGGAGGCCGCGGCTCAGTCCTCCTGAGGCGACTCGGCCGCCCGGGTACGGATCTCGTCGACCACGCCCTGGTCGGCCAGCGTGGTGGTGTCACCCAGGTCGCGGCCCTCGGCCACGTCGCGCAGCAGGCGACGCATGATCTTGCCGCTGCGGGTCTTGGGCAGGTCGGGGACCAGGACCACGGCCTTCGGCCGGGCGATTGGGCCCAGTTTGGTGGCCACGTGGGCCCGAACCTCCTCGCCCAGTTCGTCGGACGCCTGGTGGGTGCCCCGCAGGATCACGTAGCCCACGATGGCCTGGCCGGTGGTCTCGTCGCTGGCCCCGACCACGGCCGCCTCGGCCACCGCCGGGTGGTCGACGAGGGCTGACTCAACCTCGGTGGTCGAGATGCGGTGCCCGGACACGTTCATAACGTCGTCGACGCGGCCCAGCAACCACAGGTAGCCGTCCTCGTCGAGCTTGGCGCCGTCACCGGCGAAGTACCGGCCCTCGAAGCGCGACCAGTAGGTCTCGCGGTACCGCTCGGGGTCGCCCCAGATGCCGCGCAGCATCGACGGCCACGGGTGGGTGATGGTCAGGTAGCCACCGCCCTGGGGGACCGGGTTCCCCTCGTCGTCGACCAGCTCGGCGAACACGCCGGGAATGGGCCCGCAGGCCGAGCCGGGCTTGGTGGTGGTGACGCCGGGAAGCGGGGTGATCATGTGCCCGCCGGTCTCGGTCTGCCACCAAGTGTCCACGATGGGGCACGACGAGCCACCGACGTGCTCGTGGTACCACATCCACGCCTCGGGGTTGATGGGCTCGCCGACCGTGCCCAGCACCCGCAGCGACGACAGGTCGTGGGCAGCCGGCTCTTCGGTCCCCCACTTCATGAAGGTCCTGATGGCCGTGGGCGCCGTGTACAGCTGGGTCACGCCGTACCTCTCNATGACGTCCCACAGTCGGTCCCTGGGCCACGAGGCCCGGTCGCCGTCGCGGAACTCAGGTCTGGGCGTGTCCGGCGTGCCCTCGTACATGACCGAGGTGCAGCCGTTGGCCAGCGGTCCGTAGACGATGTAGCTGTGGCCGGTCACCCAGCCNATGTCGGCCGCGCACCAGTAGACGTCNGTCTCGGGCCGCACGTCGAAGGCGTACCGGTGGGTGTAGGCCACCTGGGTGAGGTAGCCGCCGGTGGTGTGCATGATCCCCTTGGGCTTGGCCGTTGTCCCCGAGGTGTACAGCAGGTACAGCAGCTGTTCGCTNTCCATGGGCTCGGCCGGGCAGTCGGTCGAGGCGTCGGCCACCAGGTCGTGCCACCACAGGTCCCGGCCCTCGACCATGTCGACGTCGGTGCCGCAACGGTCGACGACCACCACGTGCTCGACCGACGGCGCCCCGGCGGCCAGGGCGGCGTCCACGTTGGGCTTCAGCGCGGAGGGCTCNCCCCGCCGGTAGCCGGCGTCGGCGGTNATGACGAGGCGGGCCTCGGCGTCCTCGCACCGGTCCACGATCGAGTCGGGCGAGAAGCCGCCGAAGATGACGCTGTGGGCCACGCCGAGGCGGGCACATGCCAGCATGGCGACAGGCAGCTCGGGGATCATCGGCATGTACACGGCCACCCGGTCGCCCCGCTCNAGGCCAAGGCCCTTCAGGGCGTTGGCGAACCGGCAGACGTCGCCCAGCAGNTCGGCATAGGTGATGGTGCGGGTGTCACCCGGCTCGCCCTCCCAGAAGTAGGCCACCCGGTCGCCGAGGCCGGCCTCGACGTGGCGGTCGAGGCAGTTGGCGGAGATGTTGAGGCGGCCCCCCACGAACCACTCGGCGAATGGCAGGTCCCACTGCAGGGTGGTGTGGAAGTCGGCGTCCCAGGTGACCANCTCGCGAGCCTGGCGGGCCCAGAAGGCCTCGTAGTCGGCGGTGGCCTCGTCGTGGTGGGAGNAGTCGGACAGGAGCGCCGAGGCGGCGAANTCGGGTGACGGCGGGAAGGTCCGGTCCTCGACGTAGTAGTCCTCGATGGTCGGTTCGCTCATGGGCGGGGCCCCCGGTGTGCCGTTCGATCGGTGCGGGAACAGACCCTAGTCAGGCGATCCCCGGGGGTCAGGAGCCGACGACCCACTCGAGGGTGGTGAAGCCGCCGAGACCAGTCGGATCCAGCAGGGCCTCGGACTCGGCGATCCGGCTCCGGGCCTTCAGGGCCTCGAGGTCGCCGAGGTGCGCCCGTTCCTCCCAGACCCGGCGGCCGGCCTCGACCAGGTCGTNGATGCCGTGGGCCCGGAGGAACCCGGCCTGCGTGACGGTNGCGGCACCCGGCGGCAGTTGGTCGACGGCCACCTCCACGGTCAGGTCCTGGGTGCCCGGCGCGTCGACCGGNGCTCCGCCCCGCTCGTGGTCGCGATAGGTGCGNAGCCATTCGTGGGCCGGGCGGGCGGCCATGCCCGCGGTGGTGGAGGCGTAGTCGACGACCAACAAGCTCCCCCGCCGCGGCAGGGCCAGGGCGGCCTCCACCCAGCGTCTGGCCNCGTCCTGCACGGGGATCCGGGCNCCCGCNGCGGGCGCGGTGACCGGCACTGGAGGGTCGACCACCACACCCGGGACCTCGATGAACGAGTCATCGGGCGTGGCGTCCACCCGGACCTCCCGCCAGTCGGAGCCGTCGGACTCCAGCAGGCCGAAGGCCAGGTTGTCCAGGAGTTCGTTGGCAACCACGACGCCGGCCGCCACCGGCCCCAACTCGGACAGGCCGGCCACCGAGGCCAGGCCGTCGCCGGTGGGTTGGGCGGCCCGGAGCGTCGGAGACCGTTCCACCATCACGTAGCGACCGTCGGCCAGGCAGGCCGGGCCGACGGCGACNACGGCCCGGGCCAGGGTGCCNACGCCGGCNGCCGCCTCGACCACGGTGAAGCCCTCCGGTCGACCCAGGTCCTCCCACCGGGCGTCCAGCCACCGGGCCAACACGCTGCCGAACAGCGGGCCGACCTCGGGGGAGGTCAGGAAGTCCCCCCGACGGCCGGCGACACCGCCCGAGGCGTAGAAGCCGCCGTTGGCGTCGTAAAGGCAGGCCTCCACCCAGTCGGCGTAGGACAGGGGGCCCTCGGTCCGGATGCGGTCGGCCAGGCGTTCCCGCAGGGAGGCGGGTGGCGTCCCTGTGAGCGGCTCCGGAGGCGGCGTCATGGCAGNCGACGGGCGCGGCCCGCCGCGGGCTCAGCCCCCGAGGGCGGCGAGGGTGACGTCGGTGAAGCGGGCCACCAGCTGCGGAGCCACGCCGAAGGCCAGCGTCACGATTCCGCAGATGCCCAGTGCCGAGGCCAGCGAGGGGGTCATGGGCACCGGCGAGTGGTCGCCGTCCGGGGCGTCGTCGGCCCACATCCGGCGGGCCAGGGCCGCGTAGTAGTAGAGGGCGATGACCGAGTTCACGGCGCCTATGGCGGCCAGGACGTAGCCCCACGGCTCACCGGCGGTGGCCAGCACCCGGAAGACCTCGAACTTGGCAAACCAGCCGCCCAGCGGCGGGATGCCGGCCAGCGAGAACAGGAAGATCGTCATGGCCACAGTCAGGCCCGGGGCGTAGTGAAAGGCCCCTGCGAACGAGGTGGTCTCGGCCGAGCCGGTCTTGCGGGCCAAGACGATGATCACAGCGAAGGCTCCGAGGTTCATCGCCGCGTAGATGGCCAGGTAGGTGACCACCGCGGACAGGGCCTGGTCGGCGCTGCCGGCGCCGTGACCGGCCACNGCCAGCGGGGCGATCATGAAGCCGGTCTGNGCCACGCCCGAGTAGGCCATGAGGCGCACCACGTTGGTCTGGCGCAGGGCGACCATGTTGCCGACGGTCATCGAGGCGGCGGCCAGGATCCAGATCAGCGGCTCCCACACGTCGGACGCCGACGGGAAGCCGACCAGCACCAGGGCCAACAGGGCCACGAAGCCCGCGGCCTTCGACGCCACNGCCAGGAAGGCGGTCACCGGGGTGGGAGCGCCCTCGTAGACGTCGGGCGCCCAGGTGTGGAAGGGCACGGCCGAGACCTTGAAGGCGAAGCCGGCCACGATGAACACGATGGCCAGGGTGATGGCCGAGACCGATGTGCCGGCGGCGGCCACCGCCGAGCCAATGTCGGCCAGCATCGTGGAGCCGCTGACCCCGTAGAGCAGCGACATGCCGTAGAGCATCACCGCCGAGGCGAAGACCCCCATCAGGTAGTACTTCAGCCCAGCCTCGTTGCTGCGCAGGTCCCGCTTGCGCCACGCCACCATCAGGTATGCGGGGATGGACAGCAGTTCGAGGGCTACGAAGATGGAGACCAGGTCGCGGGCCGAGGCCATCATGACCATGCCCATCACCGAGGCCAACAGGAGGCCGTAGTACTCGTTCTCCCAGTAGTCGCCCTCGGCCACGTAGTTGGTGGACAACAGGACGACCACGTAGGCCGACAGCAGGAACACCGCCTTCATGANGAGGGAGAACTCGTCGACCACGTAGGCGCCGCCGAACATGACCCGGTCGGTGCCGTCCACGGCCAGGGTGAGCAGCGGCACGGCGGTGGCCAGCAGGCCGAGGCCGGCCAGGGCCGCGGTGATGGGGCGGGCCTTCTCCAGGAAGACGATGTCGACCAGCGTGATGAGGGCGCCGACGCCCAGCAGGACCAGCTCGGGCGCGATGCCATGCCAGTCGATGTGGGGGCGTTGGAACGCCAGGGTGAGCAGGTCGGCAGTCATGGGATCAGTTGCCGGTCGCGGCGTGCTCGTCGTCGTGGNCGTGGTCGCCGTGGTCGCCGTGGTCGCCGTCACCATGGCCGTCNTCGTGGCCGATCTTGTAGACGTCGGCGCAATGCAGCCTCTCGGCCTCCTCGCCCTCAACGCTCAGGCACGGGGTCAACGAGGCGTCGACGGCACCGTCGGTGACCCGGAACACCAGGTTCGGGTAGATGCCGATGGCCACGATGAGGGCCAGCAGCGGCGCCCACGAGATCCACTCGTGCTTCGTGGTGTCGGTGATGTGCGGATCGTCGGCGAACTCCTCGGACGGGGTGCCGAAGGCGGCCCGTTGGAGCAGCCACAGCAGGTAGCCGGCGGCCAGCACCGTGCCCAGGGCCGCGATGACCATGAAAGTCCGGAAGGTCTCCACCGGCACGCCGTTGCCCGGGTTGTAGGCCGACAGGATTGCCGGGAACTCGCCCCAGAAGCCGGCCAGGCCNGGCAGGCCGAGGGAGGCCATGGCGCAGAAGCCGAAGATCCAACCCATTCGGGGCGCCTGGACCAGCAGGCCGCCCAGGCGGCTGATCTCGAGCGTGTGGTAGCGCTCTTTCACCGAACCGGCGAGGAAGAAGAGCATGCCGGTGATGAGGCCGTGGGCGACCATGCCCATGATCGCCGCGTTGATCCCGAAGTCGGTCAGCGTGGCGATGCCCAGCATCACGAAGCCCATGTGGGCCACCGACGAGAAGGCGATGAGGCGCTTCATGTCGGTCTGGGCCAGACAGCCCAGGGCACCGTAGATGATGCCGACCACGGCCAGTAGGCCAATCCACGGGGCCCACGACACGGCGGCCTCGGGCAGGATCGGGATGGCGATGCGAACGAAGCCGTAGGTGCCGAGCTTCAANAGCACGGCGGCCAGGATGACCGANCCGACGGTCGGGGCCTGGGTATGGGCGTCGGGCAGCCACGTGTGGAACGGGAACATCGGCACCTTGATGCCGAAGCCGAGGAACATGCCGCCGAAGATCCACAACTGGGCGTTGCGGGACACACCGCCGCCGGCCACCGCGTCGGCCAGGCCGGTGAAGGTGAAGGTGTCGGCACCGGTGAGGAAGAACAGGGCCAGGAAGCTGACCAGCATCAACGCCGAGCCGAACAGCGTGTACAGGAAGAACTTCAACGAGGCGTATCGCCGGTCGTCACCACCCCATACGGCGATCATGAAGAACATGNGCAGGAGCACGACTTCGAAGAACACGAAGAAGAGGACGAGGTCCTGGGCCACGAAGGTNCCGATCATGCCCGTCTCGAGGACGAGGATCAGGATGAGGAAGGCCTTCGGGTTGACCGGCTCCGGGAAGTGGTTCCAGCTGTAGACGATGCACAGCGGCACGACCAGCATGGTCAGCAGGATCAGCGGCAGGGACATGCCGTCGATGCCCACCGCATAGCGGCTGGAGATGATGTCGATCCAGACCTTGTCCACCACGTACTGCAACTTGTCGGTGTGGTCCAGGTCGAACCAGATGAGCAGNAGCACGCCCACGAACGCCACCCACAATGAGGTGACCAGCGCGATGAGCTTGTGCTGCTCCTCGCGCTCCTTGGGAATGAGCATCATGATGGCCACGCCCACCAGCGGTGAGAACGTGGCGAGCGTGATGCCCCAGCCGTCGAGCAGGTTTTCCATGTCGGCGTCTCCTAGACGATGACGATGAGCACCCCGGCCAGGACCGTCGCCGCGGCGAACAGGATCGCCGCATAGCTCTGGACCTTTCCGGAGTTGATCTTGCGAAGTTCCTCACCCGCCCCGGACGATCCGCGTCCGGAGGCGTTGACCGCACCGTCGACCACGAGTTGGTCGATCTTCTCGTAGACNACGGTCCCGGCCTTCACNGCGGTCTCGCCGGCCAGGTCCACGGTGCGGTCGATGACGTCCTGGTTCACCCGGTTGGCGAGGCGGGCCACCGGGCCCTTGGTGCCGTCGGCCACCACGCCGTTGTAGAGGTGGTCGAGGTAGTACTTGTTGGCNAGCAGGGTGTGCCCNATGCGGGCCAGTGGCCAGCGGGTGGTCGGGCCGTTCGGCAGNTCGGTGAGGCTCTTCCCAGCGGCCTTCGAGGCGGCCTCGACCTTCACGAAGTAGTACCAGGCCGAGGCNCCCACGCCCGCCAGGACGACCAGCGTCGAGACGATGGCCAGCGACCAGCTGGGGCGGCCGTGGTGGATGGCCGGGAAGTAGCCGGCCACCGGCTCCACGAAGTGCCCGAACCGCTCCTGGAGGCCCTTGGGGGCAAACTGGAAGCCCTTGGGCATGTTCAGGAAGCCGGCGAAGACGGCGAGGAAGGCCAGGATCCACAGCGGCACGGTGATGCGNGGACCCGACTCGTGCGGATGGCCGTGGCCCCGGAACTCGCCGAAGAAGGTCAGGTAGACGCAGCGGGTCATGTACGCCGCGGTGAGCGCCGCGGTCAGCATNCCCATGCCCAGCATCAAGGTGTAAGCGCCGTTGGCGTCGGTGCCACCCATCAGACCCCAGCCACCGGTGCCGACCAGGATCTCGTCCTTGGACCAGAAGCCAGCCANTGGCGGGAGGCCGGCCAGGGCAATGGTGCCGATCATGAACGTTCGGTAGGTGTGCGGCATGTCCTTGCGGAGGCCGCCCATGTCGGACTTCATGTCGAAGCTGTGCACGGCGTGGCTGACCGAGCCCGAGCCGAGGAACAGGCAGGCCTTGAAGAAGGCGTGGGTGAAGAGGTGGAACATGGCCGCCGTCCAGGCGCCCACGCCGAGGGCCATCACCATGTAGCCCAGCTGCGAGATGGTCGAGTAGGCGAGCACCTTCTTGATGTCGCGCTGCACGAAGGCCAGGCAGGCACCCACGATGGTGGTCAGGCCGCCGATGAAGGCCATCAGGTTGATGGAGCTGCCGGCGATCTGGAAGCCCTCGAAGAACACGCCGTACATGCGGGCGATCATGAANACGCCGGCCACGACCATGGTCGCCGCGTGGATGAGCGCCGAGACCGGTGTGGGGCCGGCCATGGCGTCGGGCAGCCAGGTGTGCAGGAAGAACTGGCCCGACTTCGACATGACGGCGGCCATCAGGCAGCACGAGGCGACCAGCAACGCCGTNTGCGACAGNGCCCCGCTGTTGGCCAGGGCGTTGGTCTCGGCGATGGAGAACGAGCCGAAGGTGCCGGGCATCGCCGCGCCGGCGGCGAAGAACAGGACGGTCACACCGACCAGGAGGCCCATGTCGCCGACCCGGTTGGTCAGGAAGGCCTTGAGGGCGGCGTCGCTGTTGGGCTTCTCCTCCCACCAGTGGCCGATGAGGGCNAANGAACAGACGCCNACCAACTCCCACGCGCACAGCAACTGGAGNGTGTTCTCGGAGACGACCAGCANGAGCATCGAGGCGCTGAACAGCGACAGGAAGGCGAAGAAGTGGGTGTAGCGCCGGTCGCCGGCCACGTAGTCGGTGGAGTACACGTGGACCAGCAGCGACACCAGCGTGACGACGAGCAGCATCATCACCGCGGGACCGTCGACGAGCGTGCCGACGGTGAACTCCACTCCGTTGGTCTGGAACCAGGTCACCGTCTGGTGGACGGCCAGCGAGGCGTGGCCGTGGCCCTTCCCGTGGTCGTCGCCGTGCCCGTCTCCATGACCCTCGGCGTGGGCGCCGTGGGCCTCGTCGACGACCACCGCGGCGTAGACCTCCTCGCCGTGGAAGTCGTCCCGGTGGTCGATCCAGGCGGCGCCGGTCAACAGGGCCAGCACGAAGGCGATGCCCACCGCCGCGATGCCCAGCTCCGAGCCTCCTCGGGGCATGCGCTTGCCGAAGAACAGGATCCCGACGAAGGAGAGCGCCGGCAGCAGCGGGATCAGCCAGACGTTGCGCAGGAACCAGTTGCCGCCCTCAGTGATGCCGAGGGCCAGGTCGCCGGCGCCGTGGGCGGCCGTGGAGGCCGACGCGGCGAGGGTGAGGAGTGCGGACATCGGCTCAGCCCCTCAGCTGGTCGATCGCCGTCAGGTCGATCGACCGACGGTTGCGGTACAGGAGCAGGACCATGGCCAGGCCTACACCGACCTCGGCGGCGGCCACGGCGATGACGAACAGGGCGAAGACCTCGCCACCCACGGTGGCCCGGAAGGCGCCNAAGGCCACCAGGTTGATGTTCACCGCGTTCAGGATCAACTCGATCGACATGAGCACCAGCACGCCGTTGCGACGGGCCAGGACGCCGTAGACGCCGATGGCGAACAGGACGGCGGACAGCAGGAGGAACTGGTTGAGCAGCATCTCAGTCCTTCCTCGCCACCACGATGGCCCCGATGAGGGCGGCCAGCAGGAGGACCGACACCGCCTCGAAGGGGACGATGTAGGTGCTGAAGATGCTGTCGGACACCTCTGCGGTGGTGCTAGGGGCGGCCCGGGACAACTCGGCGTCCTCAAAGGAGTCGACCAGGGCGGCGGCCATCACGCCGAACACCAGCAGGCCCACCAGGCCGGCCATGAGGCGCTTCTCAGACGACACGCCGTCGTCCTCGCCGAACGAGCCCTTCGTGAGCATGATGCCGAACAGGAAGAGCACGACGATGGCGCCGATGTAGACCATCACCTGGGTGACGCCCACGAACTCGGCGCCCAGAAGCAGGAACTGCCCGGCCACGCCGGCCAGCACGACCACCAGATAGATGGCGGCGTGGACCACGTTGCGGGTGGTGACCATGCGCAGGGCGGCCACGATCATGACCACCGCCATGATGGCGAAGGCCACATTCTGGGCCACCAGGACCTCGCCGCTGGTCAGGCGGTCCATGCCCTCGAGGGCGGCCAGTGCGCTCAACGCGGCACCTTTGCCTTCTTGGCCTCGCTGCCCGCCTCGTAGTCCTGGAAGTCCGGGACGGTCTCCATCCACTGGCCGAGCTTCGACTTGTCGTGGAGGAGGTCGGCGATCTTCGGCTCGGAGTACTCGAACTCCGGCGACCAGAACAGGGCCTCGAAGGGGCATACCTCGACGCAGATCCCGCAGTACATGCAGAGCGAAAAGTCGATGTCGAAGCGGTCCAGGGCGTTCTTCTGGCGGGGCTTGCCGCCGGGGCGACGCGGCGGCGCCTTGTACTTGTGGCCCTCGATGTAGATGCACCAGTCCGGGCACTCGCGGGCGCACAGCATGCAGGCCGTGCAGTTCTCCTCGTGCAGGGTGATGACGCCACGGGCCCGGGGCGTCGGCGCCTCCTTGACCTTCGGGTACTGCACGGTGTGCGAGCCCTTGGTCAGGGTCCGCAGCATCGTCTTCATGGTGACGCCGAGGCCCTTGATAAGGCCCGGGAGCCTCGGGGCGGCCAATTTGGGAGCGGGCATCAGAAGACCACCTTCAGCACGCCGGTCAGCACGATGTTGGCCAGCGACAGCGGGATGAGCACCTTCCACGCCAGCTGCTGGAGCTGGTCCTCGCGGAACCGCGGGTAGGTGAACCGGAACCAGAAGATCAGGAAGGCGACCAGGATGACCTTGCCGAGCAGGATGGCCGGGCCGATCACGTTGAACAGGTCGCTGGTCGGGTCGAGGCCCGGCACGTACCAGCCGCCCAGGAACAGGGTGGCGGCCAGGGCGGAGAAGATGCCGGCGGTGGCGAACTCGCCGATGAAGAACAGCAGGAACCGGAGACCGGTGTACTCGGTGAGGTAGCCGGTGACGATCTCCGACTCGGCCACTGGCATATCGAACGGCGGCTGGGTCAACTCGGCCTGCACGGCGACGAGGAAGATCACGAAGCCCAGGAACTGGGTGAGGATGAAGGGGTTGCCGATGCCTCCCCATCCGAAGATCTCGCCGTTGGCCTGGGCCAAGACGATGTCCTGGACGTTGAGCGTGCCGGCCTGGATAACCACGCCCATGACGGCCAGCACCAGCGGCAGCTCGTAGGCCACGAGCTGGCCAGCGGCCCGCAGGCCACCCATCAGCGAGTACTTGGACGACGACGCCCAGCCGGCCATCAGGATCCCGATGACCGAGATGGACGACACGGCGAGGGCCAGGAAGATGCCTGTGTCGACGTCGATAAACCAGGCGTCGGGACCGGCCGGGATGACCAGCACCAACAGGAACGTGGAGATGAGGACCACGAACGGGGCGGCCTTGAAGACCACCCGGTCGGCTTTGCGGGGGAGGATGTCCTCCTTCTGGAGGAACTTGCCCACCTCGGCGAGTAGCTGCAGCGAGCCGAAGGGACCGGCCTCCATGGGGCCGAGCCGGCTCTGCATGAAGCTCATCATCTTGAACAGGAACAGGTAGACGAGCGTGCCGGCGGGCAGCAGCACGGCCAGCAGGCCGACCACGGCGCGGATACCAGTCTGCTGCCACCAGGCCAGCTCGACGGCGAGGGTCAGGGTGGAGCTCATCGGTCCCACCTCATCGATCGATGTCCCCGAGGATGAAGTAAAGGCTGGCCAGGATCGAGATCACGTCGGGCACGTAGGTGCCCTCCAGCAGCCAAGGGGTGATGGAAATGTTGTTGAAAGAGGCCGAGCGGATCTTGACCCGGTACGGCACCAGGTCGCCCTTGGACACCACGTAGTAGCCCATGACGCCCAGCGGGTTTTCGGTCTCCACGTAGGCCTCGCCGGCCGGGACCTTGATGATGCGGGGCACCTTGGCCATGACCGGACCGGACGGGATGCCGTCCAGCAACTGCTCGACCATGTCGCAGGCCTCGCGGACCTCCTGGAGGCGTACCCAGTAGCGGGCGAACGAGTCGCCGTCCGGGTGCGTCCAGACCTTCCAGTCCAGCTGGTCGTGGACGAGGCCCACCCCGCCGTCGCGGCGGAGGTCCCAGTCGACGCCCGAGGCGCGGATGTTGGCGCCCGACAGGCCGTATGACAGGCCGACGTCGGCGGGGATGACCCCGATGCCGCGGGTCCGGGCCTGGAAGATCTCGTTGCCGGTGACGAGGTCTTCCATCTCGTCGCAGAACGTGCGGATGCGGCCCAGCACGCCCTTCGTCTCGTCGATCCAGCCCTTGGGGAGGTCGTCCTTCAGGCCGCCGATGCGGTCGAAGTTGGGGTGGAACCGGCCACCGGTGACGGCCTCGATCTGGTTGAGGACGAACTCGCGGTCGCGGAAGGCGAAGAAGACCGGGGTGACGGCGCCCAGCTGGACGCCCATGTCGCCGAGGAACAGGACCACGTTGGCGATCCGGGACAGCTCGAACAGTGCGGTGCGGATCCACTGTGCCCGGGGCGGCGCCTCGACCTCCATGAGCCGCTCGGCGGCCAGGATGAACGGCACCTCGTTGGCGAAGCTGCCCAGCCAGTCGATGCGGTTGACCAGCGTGGTGACCTGCGGGTAGGTCCTGACCTCGGAGAGCTTCTCGTAGCCCCGGTGCATGTAGCCCATGACCGGCTCGGCGGCCACGACACGCTCGCCGTCCAGTTTCACGATGACCCGGAGGGTGCCGTGGGTGGCCGGGTGCTGCGGGCCGATGTTGAGGGTCATGCCCTCGGTCTCGAGCTCGACGTTGACCCGCGCGTCGCTGGCCTGACCGGCGATGTACGCCAGCTGTCGGGTGTCGCCCAGGGCGGTCACGACTCGTCCCCCGCGGCTTCATCGCCATCGGCGTCGTCCTCGCCCGGCATGAGCTCGACGTCGACGATGCCCGGCCAGGGCTTCACCCGGCGGGCCAGAAGCGGATAGTCCTTGCGCAGCGGGTTCCCCTCGAAGTGCGAAGGTAGGTAAAGGTGCACCTGGTTGGGGTGGTCGCGGAAGGTGATGCCGAACATCTCCCAGGCCTCGCGCTCGTGCCAGTCGGCACCCGGGTAAACCGGGATCCACGAGTCGGCCTCCGGGGCGTCGCCGGCC
>PBUO01000019.1 GCA_002727895.1 Acidimicrobiaceae bacterium
ATCGTGGATGATTACGGGGCGTTCGAGCCGTGCCGCCAGGCGGTGGGCGACTACCGGGACGCCCACGGGATCGCGGAGCCGGTCCGCGAGGTCGACTGGACCGGTGTTTGGTGGCGCCGGGAACAGTGACACCGGCCGGCGACGAGCCATACCCGACGTACTTCCACCTGCTGGTCGACGTGCATCGGTTACTCCGGCCCCGGACGTATCTCGAAGTCGGCGTGAATGAGGGGCACTCGCTGGCCCTGGTCGGACCGGCGACCCGCATCGTAGGGGTCGACCCGGAACCGAAGGGAGACGGCCTCGACCATCCCGACTGGACGGTGGTGCCTGAGACCTCCGAGGCGTTCTTCGGCAGGTCGGACGTCCCGGAACTCCTGGGAGGTCCGCTGGATCTCGCCTTCGTGGATGGTCTCCACCTGTTCGAGGTGGCGCTGGCCGACGTACTGGCCGTGGAGCGCTTGGCCCATCCGGGGACGGTCGTCCTGGTCCACGACGTGCTTCCCATCGACGCCGAGACGTCGAGCCGCGAGCGATCAACGGCGGTGTGGAGCGGGGACGTCTGGAAGACGGTGGTCCTACTCCGGCGGCACCGCCCGGACCTGGCGGTGACCACGCTGGACGTCGGCCCCACGGGGATGGCCGTCATCACGGGCTTCGCTGCCGGGACGGCCGTCCCTTGGGGGCCCGACGCGGCCTGGGTCGATACGGCCGTGGCTGAGTTGCTCTCGGCCGACCATGGTGACCTGCTGGCGATGGGTCTCGAGGACGCTCTGGGCGTGGTGCCCGGCACGCCGACTGAGCTATCCCGCCTCCTTCCGGGCGGCCCGGTTACGGGACCGGCCTAAATCTGCGCCTCCTCGGCCCACCCCTCGTCGGCCGGCGCCGCGTTCACCAACTCTCGTCGGACGTCGACCCGGCGTTCGTCCACGGCTTCCCTCAGCGATTGGCGATCGTACGGACCGCTTCCAGCCCGGTCGACGCCGGGCCGTAGGCTTCGGGCCCATGAGCGAATCCACCACCGGCGCCCCGTTCGATCGGGCCCGCTGGGAACCTGTTCCCGGCTTCGACCTGACCGACCTGACGTACCACCGGGCCGTCGACCAGGGCACGGTGCGGATCGCCTTCGACCGTCCTGAGGTCCGCAACGCCTTCCGTCCCCATACCGTCGACGAGTTGTACCGGACCCTCGACCACGCCCGCATAACGTCGGATGTGGGCACTGTGCTGCTGACCGGCAACGGCCCTTCGCCCCGGGACGGCGGCTGGTCCTTCTGCTCGGGCGGAGACCAGCGCATCCGCGGCAAGGACGGCTACCGGTACGCCGAGGGCGAGACGGCCGAGTCGGTGGACCCGGCCCGCACCGGACGGCTCCACATCCTTGAGGTGCAGCGCCTCATCCGCTTCATGCCCAAGGTGGTGATCGCCGTGGTGCCCGGCTGGGCAGCCGGCGGCGGGCACAGCCTCCACGTGGTGGCCGACCTGACCCTGGCCAGCCGCCAGCATGCCCGCTTCAAGCAGACCGACGCCGACGTGGCCAGCTTCGACGGCGGGTTCGGCTCGGCGTACCTGGCACGTCAGGTGGGCCAGAAGTTCGCCCGGGAGATCTTCTTCCTGGGTCGAGAGTACGACGCCGAGACGATGCACCGTATGGGCGCCGTCAACGAGGTGGTCGACCACGAACGTCTCGAGGAGGTGGCGTTGGAGTGGGCCGCAGCTATCAACGCCAAGAGCCCGACGGCCCAGCGGATGCTGAAGTTCGCCTTCAACCTGATCGACGACGGCCTGGTGGGCCAGCAGGTGTTCGCCGGAGAGGCCACGCGTCTGGCCTACGGCACCGACGAGGCGCAGGAGGGTCGGGACGCCTTCCTCGAGAAGCGCCCGCAGGACTTCTCCGACTTCCCGTACCACTTCTGACGGGGCGAGAAGACCGAGGGACCACCAAGGCGATGCCCAGCCTCCTAGTGGTCTTTCACTCGGCCTCCGGGGGTACCACGCGTCTGGTGGAGGCTGCCGTCGAGGGTGCACGGGATCCGGAGATCGCCGAGGCCACCGGCACGCTGGTCGACGTCCGGGTTCTTGGGGCATTCGACGCCGGTGTCGACGACGTACTGGCCGCCGACGGTTACCTGCTGGGCACCCCGGAGAACTTCGGCTACATGTCCGGGGCGCTCAAGGACTTCTTTGACCGCGCCTACTACCCCTGTCTGGAGCACACCAGGGGTCGCCCCTATGGCCTACTGGTCCGAGCCGGTGGCGGGGGCACTGCCGCGGTTGACGCCGTGGTGCCGTTGGCCACAGGGCTCGAATGGCGTGCGGTGGTGGAGCCGATCATCGCGGCGGGTGACCTGACTGACAGCCACCTGGCGGCGGCCCGGGAATTGGGGGCCGCCCTGGCCGGGGGGATGGCCGCCGGCCTCTGGTAGTCGTCGACGGCGTGCCCGGGGCGACCCCGGTCAGTGGCCTGGTCGCTCCCCCACGATGCTGGCCCGCTCCTCGGCCAGGTAGGTCATGGGGCCCATTCCAGAAAGGCCGTCGGGGGTGAGGCTTCGCCCGATCGACCGGGCTACACCCGGGTCCTCGTCGGTGAGGACCTAGTCCTTGCCGCGGACGTCGTTGCTGCTCATGGCGCCGACGCTACGTTCCGGATTTCCCGTTGACCGCCTCGGAGACGGCGACGCAGCGGGCCACGGCAGCCATGATCCGGTCGGTGGCGGCGCGGGAGCGGTCGTCGGGAACCACGCCCACCACCTCGCTGCGCAAGACCAGATTGTCTCGTCGCCAGGGCCGTACTCGCGGCATAGAGCGGCCCCTGCGCCATAGGCGTTCGGTGCCACTGGCCCCGTTGGCCACTACCGGAAGCCCGGTGTCCAAGGCCAGGCGTCCGATGCCTGGATGGGAGCGTCCGACGCCCGTCGCTGCCCACTCCTCCTCCGGGACGACCCGGCCCTCCGGCATGATGGCGATGGACCAGCCCTTCGCCAACTCCTCGGCTGCCAGTTCGAGGGCCTCAGTACCGTGTACGGGGATACAGCGGAGGGCCCGCAGGAGTGGACCGATGCCGGGCTTCTCGAAGTAGGCGCCGGCCACCAGCGGGCGGATGGGCCAATCCCAGGCGTCGAAAGTGGCCGTGGACAGGAGCAGGTCGGCCAGGCTGCGGTGGTTGGCGGCGTGGATGACTGGCCCCGGGCCGGCCTCGGGTCGCGGTCCGATGTCGAAGGTAGCCATCACCCCCATGGCCATCGCCACCCGATGCTGGATCCGCTGGAGGTCGGCGGCCTCGTCAGCCGGCGGCCCCTCGGGCCAGTCGACGTCCGACCGGTCGTGTGTTCCCGATACCACGTTGTCGAGCGTAGGGCGGCTGCTCAGCCGGCTGGTGGCTGCCAGTCGGGCACCGGACCGGGTCGGTGGCAGCCCAGGCTGCTGTCGTGTCGCACGGTGCCGGCGTTGACCGCCCAGAGGCATAGCGGGAGGGTGACGGCACCTTCGATGGTGACGGCGAATCCGTGGTCGGGCCCGGTGGTGGCCACGTCGACCACACGGTCCCCGTCCAGCGCGGCGCGCACCACGAGGCCGCCGTCGGGCCGGTCAGCGTCGTAGGCCCAGCCAACGACGGCCACCCCGCGTGACAGCTCGTCAGACACCTCGACGATCGCCTCGATCCGACCTACGGGGACGTCGCCGGGCGTCCGGGTGGCCATCCGGGCCTCCCGCTCGCCCGGCGGGCGACAGTCGGGCACCACGTCGAATCGCCAGCCGTCGGCCAGGAAGCGGGGCACCACCTCCTCGACGATGTGGAGGCTCAGCCACTTGCGGTCGTGGAGTAGCACGACGGATCCGTCGTGGCGCTCGCCGACCAGGTAGTCAACGACGACCGGCACCCACGGGTTGCGCCACTCCTGGGGGTCGGCCGTCCAGGCCACATGGACCAAGCCGAGGGATCCGGCCACCTCGTCGACGGTGGCGTTCCGGTCCCCGTAGGGGGCGCGGTAGCAGCCGGGACGGAAGCCGGACAAAGAGGCCAAGAGCGCGGACGCCTCGTCGAGGTCGGCGGCTACCCGCCACGGGTGCTCCTTCGTGAGCTGGCGGTGGTGTATGGAGTGGTTTCCGAGGGCGTGGCCCCGATTCAGTAGGTCCTGGATCTCGTCGCTGCCCCAGCGGCGCTCCAGGTTCCGCCCCAGAGGGAAGAAGGTGGCCCGGACGCCATGGCGGTCCAGTACGTCGAGCAGGACCGGCGTGAACAGCTGGTCCGGTCCGTCGTCGAAGGTCAGGTGGACGACGCCCGGCGGCCCGTCACCAACGTCCTCTGCGTGTCCGACTCCCTCCTGGGCCCCGGCCGGGGGCGCGACCCATAAGGCGGCAGAGAGGGCGGCCAACAGGCCGAACGCGACGACGAGCTTGGCCGGGCGTCGGGCCCGGACGTTGAGCCGCCCGTCAGGTCGTGCCGAAGATCCGGTCACCGGCGTCGCCCAGGCCGGGGACGATATAGCCGACCTCGTTCAGGCATTGGTCGACTGCCCCAGTCCATATGGCCACGTCGGGGTGGGCGGCGTGAAGTGCCTCGATCCCCTCGGGGGCGGCGAGCAGGCAAAGGAACCGGATCGCCGCCGGACCGTCTCGCTTGACCACGTCGAGGGCCGCAGCGGCCGAGTTGCCCGTCGCCAGCATGGGGTCCACCACAATGACCGTGCGGCCCTCCACCGGCGGGAGCTTGCAGTAGTACTCGACGGCCTCGAGGGTGTCGTGGTCGCGGTAGAGGCCGACGTGGCCCACCCGGGCCGACGGGACGACCCGCAGCACACCGTCCAGCAGGCCGTTGCCGGCCCGCAGGATCGACACCACGACCGGCTCCTCTAGCAGCTCCGGCTGGTCGGACTCGGCCAGGGGAGTGGTGATTCTGACCTCCTGCAACGGGAGCTCCCGAGTGACCTCGTAGGTCAGGAGCAGCGCCGTCTCAGTGAGGAGTTGCCGGAAGCGCTCGCTGGGCGTCTCGACCCGGCGCATCTGGGTCAGCTTGTGGGCCACCAGCGGGTGGTCGACGACGTGCAGTTCGGACATCGGCCCACCCTAGGGCCAGGCCTCCTCAGGTGGAGGCGATCAGCCAGTCGCGGAAGGCCTCGGTGGCCGAGGTGAGGGCCCGCCCCAGTGGCGCGTTCAGCCAGAGTGGTTCCGCGGTGGTGACCGCCTCGGCCACGGGGCGCACCAGGCGGCCCTGCTGCACCAGGTCCTCCACCAGGTGGTGCCAGCCTAGGCCGACGCCCTGACCCTCCATGGCGGCGTGGAGCAGCACGGTGTAGTCGTTGGTGATGCCCTGCCCGGCGCCCTCGGGGGCGGTGCGGCCCACGGCCCGGAACCACTCCGACCACCGCATCCGGGACCGGTGCCGCTCCTGGAGGGTCAGCAGCTCGGCCTCCATGAGGCGGTCGAGGTCCCACGGCACGGAGCCGACCGATGCCGCGTAGTCGGGACTGCACACCGGATAGACGGTCTCCGCCGTCAGGGCCCAGCGTTGGCAGCCGGGCCAACGGGCCCGTCCCACGGGGATGAAGAGGTCGACGGAGCCGGTGTCGAAGTTCCGGTCGGAGTCGGTGGTGACGCAGCGGACGTCGACCTCGGGGTGGTCCTGCTTGAAGCGGGCAAGGCGCGGGATGAGCCAGTTGGAGGCCGTGGCCGTGGACACCGAGATGGTCACCACCTCGGTGTCGTGGTCGTGGAGGTGCTGGAGGTCGCGCACGGCCTGATGGACCCGGGACAGGCCCGCCCCCACCCCGTCAGCCAGAATCCGGCCCTCGTCGGTGAGGCGGATGCCCCGGTGGTCCCGCTCGAAGAGCGAGCAGCCGAACCACCGCTCGAGCTGTCGGATTGCGTGGCTGACCGCCGACTGGCCGACTTCAAGTTCCTCGGCGGCGGCCGAGAAGCTGTCGTGGCGGGCCACGATGGCGAAGGTGTGGAGGCCCTGGATCGAGGGCAGGTCGCCGGAGCCCGGTCCCGTCGTGGCCCTCGCTGTGCCCCCGGGGTGGCTAGCGATCTGATTCATGGTCCCATGAGAGTACTCATCCTTTACACGGAGTGAAACCGGGCCTACCGTTGCCCCGCTGTCCGCTCGCGCCGGCCCGGCCCGCGGAAGCGAAACCGCCATGACCTCCCCCACCGACGTACTGCACGCAGTCCCGGAGTCCCGTTGGAACTCCGAGGACGCCTGGATCGGGACCCGTCGTCCCGTCCACGAGGCCCACGCGTTGCCCGCCGACTGCTACGTCGACGAGGCCTTCTTCACCGAGGAGCAGGAGCGGGTCTTCACAACCTCGTGGGTCACCGTCGGCCTCCACGACGAGCTCGACGCCCCGGGCAGCGCCATCGTCCGCACCGTCGGCGGCCGCTCGGTCATCGTCACCCGCAACGCCGACGGCGAGCTCCGAGCCTTCCTCAACTCCTGCCGCCACCGGGGCACGCAGCTCCTCGACGACGACTGCACCCTGGGCGCCACCATCCGCTGCCCCTACCACCGCTGGGGCTACGACCGCGACGGCACGCTGGTGGCCACCCCCCAGTTCGCCGACGCTGGCGTCGACGGCTTCGACCCGGCCGACTACGGCCTGGCCCCGGTCCGGGTCGACACCTGGCAGTGCCTCCTGGTCGTCTGCCAGTCCGACGGCACCCCACCGGTCGACGAGTGGTTCGGCGACCTCGCCGCCCGCCTGGCCGGCTACCGCCTCGACGGCTGGCGCACCCACCTGACCCAGACCCTCGACATCGAGGCCAACTGGAAGCTCATCAGCGAGAACTTCCAGGAGTACTACCACCTGCGCTGGGTCCACCCCGAGCTGTCCAAGATCTCCCGGGTCCAGGACCACTACCGGTACCAGGGCGCCGGCATGTACTGCGGCCAGACCACCACCCCGGTGTCCAGCGACGAGCGGGGCGACTGGTCGGCCATGCCCCCCGCCGAAGGCCTCGACCACTCCAACCTTGCCAGCGGCCGGTTCATCGCCCTGTTCCCCAACGTCCTGCTCAGCGTGCTCCCCAACCACGTCTTCGTGATGCGCCTCGAGCCCCTGGCCCCCAGCCTGACCCGCGAGACCTGCACCTGGCTGCTGCCCCCGTCGAACCCGCACGTGTCCGACGACGACTTCGCCACCACCCGCGACTTCTGGCTGGACGTCAACGGCGAGGACATCGACATCGTCCAGCGGGGCCAGAAGGGCCTGACCAGTGGCGGCTACACACCCGGCCGCCTCTCGCCACGCTTCGAGGAGCCGCTCCACCGGTTCCACAACATGCTCGCCGACCGGTTCACCGGGGTCTCCAGGATCCCGTCCGGCGACGAATCCGACGACCAGCCGCTCTACGGCGCCGGGGTCAACCCGCTGCCGTGGCGTGGCATCGACGACTGAGGAAGGAAGACCAGCCCATGGGGAAGCGACCCCCGAAGTACTCCGCAGGCGCGCTGATCAAGCACGGCCTGACCCGGGGTGACTGGCCACGGATGTGGCGCCGACCGGAGATGCGCTCGTCGTACGACGTCGTCATCATCGGTGGCGGCCTCCACGGCCTCGCCACCGCGTACTACCTGGCCGAGAACCACGGCATCACCAACGTCGCCGTGGTCGACAAGGGCTACATCGGTGGTGGCGGCTCGGGCCGCAACACGGCAATCGTGCGGTCCAACTACCTCACGCCGGAGGGCGTGGCGTTCTACGACCGGGGCCTCGACCTGTACAACTCGATGGCCACCGACCTGAACCTGAACGTCATGTTCTCAAAGCGGGGCCACCTCACACTGGCCCACACCGACTCGGCGCTCCGCACCATGCACTGGCGGGCCGAGGTCAACAAGCTCCAGGGCATCAACTCGTCGGTCATCGGCCCCGAGGAGGTGAAGGAGGCCGCTCCGAGCCTCGACATCTCCCCGGACACCCGGTACCCGATCCTCGGTGCGCTCCACCACCCGCCGGGCGGCATCGTCCGCCACGACGCCGTGGTGTGGGGCTACGCCCGTGGTGCGGACGTCCACGACATCCACATCCTCCAGGAGACCGAGGTCCTCGACATCATGGTCGAGGGCGGCTCGGGCCCCGGCGGCAAGGGCGCCGGCGGCAAGGTCACCGGCGTCAAGACCAGCCGAGGCGACATCAGCGCCCCCATCGTCGTGAACTGCACGGCGGGCTGGGCGTCGCTGATCTCCAACATGGCCGGCGTGCCGCTNCCCATCACCACCCACCCGCTGCAGGCCGCGGTNACCGAGCCGTGCAAGGTGTTCCTGCCCACCGTGGTNGTGTCGGGCTCGCTGCACGTCTACGTCAGCCAGACCGACCGCGGCGAGCTCGTGTTCGGTGCGTCGGTCGACCCGGTGGGCACCTACCGGGTCAACGGCACCCTCGAGTTCACCGAGGAGCTGGCCGGNCACGTGCTGGAGCTCATGCCGGGCATCTCCAAGATGCGCCTNCTGCGCCAGTGGTCGGGGCTCTGCGACATGACCCCGGACTACTCCCCCGTGATGGGCAACACNCCCGTCGAGGGCTACCTGGTCGACGTCGGCTGGGGTACCTACGGATTCAAGGCCGGCCCGGTGGCCGGTGAAACCATGGCTGAGACGATCGCCACCGGCCGCAACGCGGACCTGATCGCAGCCTTCGGCATTGAGCGCTTCACCGAGGGAGACCTCGTCGGTGAAAAGGGCGCTGCGGCGGTGGGTCACTGATGATCATCGTTCCCTGTCCCAACTGTGGTCCCCGGAACTCCGGCGACCTTCGTCCGGCGGGAGAGGTCGTCCCCCGGCCCGACCCGTCCACCTGCTCGCTCAGCGAGTGGCGTGAGTACCTCTACATGCGGCACAACCCGGCCGACTGGGTCACCGAGACCTGGTACTGCCGGGGCGGCTGCCGTCGTTACTTCACCATCGAGCGCAACACGGCCACCAACGAGATCCGTGGTCAGGAGGCGTCATGAGCAACCGACTTCCCACACAGCCGGGGGAGGTGATCGATCGGTCCACGAGCCTGTCCTTCACCTGGAACGGCAAAGCCATGACCGGCTTCGAGGGCGACACCATCGCCTCGGCACTCGCCGCCAACGGCGTCGACGTATTCGGCCGGTCCATGAAGTACCACCGCAAGCGCGGCATCATGACCGCCGACCACTGGGATCCGAATCTGTTCCTGCAGGTCGGTGACGAGCCGAACGTCCGGGCCGGCAGCCGCAAGCTGCGGGCCGGGATGGTGGTCTCCACCCAGAACGTGTGGCCCAGCCTCAAGTTCGACCTGGCGGCGGCCAACCAGCTGGTGGGTCGCTTCCTGTCGTCGGGCTTCTACTACAAGACCTTCATGCGCCCGCAGTTCCTGTGGCCGCTGTACCAGAAGATCCTGCGAAAGTTCGCCCCGGGTGGCGAGATCCACTGGAAGACCAGCAAGCACGGCGCCTACGACAAGCGCTACGTCCACCCGGACGTCCTCGTCGCCGGCGGTGGGCCGGCTGGCATGGGGGCCGCTCTGGCGGCCGCCGAGGCCGGCGCCCAAGTGCTGCTCGTCGAGCACTACACGGAGTTGGGTGGCCACCTCCGCTGGGGCGACGACGCCCAGCGGGCCAAGGCCGCCGAGCTGGCCGCGGCGTGCGAGGCCCATTCCAACGTGGAGGTCCTCGTCGACTCGACAGTCACCGGCCGCTACGACCACAACTGGATCGCCGTAAACCAGCGGAGCCACCACATCGCCCCCGAGCGCCTTATCAAGGCTCGGGCCGGCGTGCTGGTGGTGGCCGCCGGCCTCATTGAGCGTCCCTACGTGTTCGCCGGCAACGACACCCCCGGCGTTCTGCTGGCCGGTGCCGCTCGTCGCCTCATCAACCTGTTTGGCGTGAAGCCCGGCAACAAGGCCGTGGTCATGACCGCCAACGAGGAAGGCGACGCCGCGGTGGCCGACCTGGAGCGGGTCGGCGTCGAGGTCGTCGCCGTATTGGACGCCCGGAAGGGCGAGGGCATCGTGTCCGTGGAGGGGAAGGGTCGTGTGTCCAAGGTGATCACCACCGATGGTCGGAGCATCAGCGCGGACACCGTGGTGACGGCCACCGGTTGGACCGCGCCGACGTCGCTGCTGAACATGGCCGGCGACCGCCCCGTCTACCACCCGTCGGCCGCCCGGTACTTCTCGTCGGGGAACCTCCCGTCGAACGTGCTGGTCACCGGTGGCATGGAGGGCGACGGGTCGACCAACGAACTGGAGGCCCACGGTCGGGCCACCGGTGCGCTGGCCGCCAACCGTGCGCTGCGTCGTCGGCACGATCGTGTCGGCCAGACGGCGCGGGCCAACGCCCCGACGTGGGAGAAGCCGGCCGAGATGGCCGACGACCGGACCCCGCTGGCCCGGGCCGCTCACCCGGAGTGCTATCGCAGCTCCACCCACGGCATGGTCGATTTCTCCGAGGACGTGTCTTCGAAGGACCTCGTCCAGGCCTCTAGGGAGGGCTTCGACTCCATCGAGCTCATGAAGCGGTACACCACCGTGACCATGGGCCCGGCCCAGGGCAAGTTGGAGACGGTCAATGCGGCTGCTG
>PBUO01000020.1 GCA_002727895.1 Acidimicrobiaceae bacterium
TAGACCACGAAGGCATGCCCCACGGACCCGTCCCCATCACCGGCAAAGCCGGCGACATCGTCGTCGGCCACCACCAGCGGCTCGCCCCTCCGCTGCGGGATGGCGACGGGCACGATCTCGTCGGCCAGTAGGCCGTCCTTCTGGGCCCTGGCCGCCCGTTCGTGGGAGGCCGCAGCGAAGGCGTCCTGAGGGCCGCGCTCGAGGCCGAGGGCCGCCGCGTAGCGCTCGGTGGCTTCGCCCATGGCGCAGTGCTCCAGCGTGCAGGTCAGGCCGTCGTGCATCATCGAGTCGACGAGGGCGCCGTCGCCGATCCGGTAGCCGGCCCGGGCCTTGGTGAGCAGGTACGGGGCATTGGTCATCGACTCCATGCCGCCGGCGACCACCACCTCGGCTTCGCCGAGGCGGACCATCTGCGAGGCCAGGTGGATGGCGTGCATGCCCGAGAGGCAGGCCCGGTTCAGCAGGGTGCTGGGCACGGTCAGGGGGATGCCGGCGTCTGCGGCGGCCCGGCGGGCCGGGACCTGGCCGGTGCCGGCGGCCACCACGTTGCCGAGGTAGGCGAAGTCGACGTCGTCGGACCCGATTCCGGACCGTTCGATGGCCGCAGCGATGGCGGTGGCACCCAGGTCGGTGGCCGTCCGGGACGACAGCCCGCCCTGGAACCGACCCATCGGAGTGCGGGCCCCGGCCAGAAGCACGATCGGGGATTTAGCGGAGGAAGCCATACCGGGACGGTACCGGCCGGCCGCCCGGAGGCCCGATTCCGGCGGACCGCTGGTCAGGTGTCGGCGACCGCGTCGCCGCGGACGAGGGCAGACCACAGGTCGGCGTACAGGCCGCCGGTAGCCAGGAGTTCGGGGTGGCGGCCCCGTTCGACGATCCGGCCCTCGTCCAGGACCACGATCTCGTCGGCGTCGACGATGGTGGACAGCCGGTGGGCGATGACCACCGAGGTGCGGCCCTCCAGCGCGGCGGCCAGGGCCAGCTGCACCTCGGCCTCGTTCTCGGTGTCGAGGTGGCTGGTGGCCTCGTCGAGCACCACGATCGCCGGGTCCTTGAGGAGTAGTCGGGCGATGGCCAGGCGCTGCTTCTCGCCACCGGACATGCGGTGGCCCCGCTCGCCGACCATGGTGTCGTAGCCCTCGGGCAGGCCGCGGACCACGTCGAGGATGCGGGCCGCCCGGCAGGCCTCGTCCATCTCGGCCTCGGTGGCGTCGGGGCGGGCGTAGCGCAGGTTGGACCGCACGGTGTCGTGGAAGAGGTGGGGGTCCTGGGTGACGATGCCGATCCGGGCCCGCAGGTCGTCCTGGCGCAGCGTGCGGACGTCGCGTCCGTCGAGGGTGACGGCGCCGGCGTCCACGTCGTAGAGGCGCGGGACGAGCGAGGCCATGGTGCTCTTTCCCGATCCCGACGGGCCGACCACGGCCAACATCCGCCCCGGGGCCACGTCGACGTTGACGTCGTGGAGCACGGTCCGGCCGGTGGTGCCGGGGGTGGCCTCCACCTCCAGCGACGGCACCGAGGCCTGGTCCAGCCCCGGGTAGTGGAACGAGACGCCCCGGAAGGCCAGGTGGCCGTCGAGGCGGTCTACGGGCTCGGCGTCGGGGGCGTCGGCCAGGGGGTCATGGGCGTCGAGCACCTCGAAGACCCGCTCGAACGACACGAAGGCCGACATGACGTCCACCCGGGCGTTGGTGAGCTGGGCCAGGGGGCCGTAGAGCTGGGCCACGAGGACGCCCATGGAGGCCAGGGTGCCGATGGTGATGGTGCCGTTGATGGCCAGCGAGCCGCCCACCCAGTAGGCCACCGCGGTGCCCAGGGCACCGAGGGTGGTGAGCGAGATGATGAAGGCCTGGCTGTACAGGGCGCTGCGGATGCCGATGTCGCGGACCCGTCCGGCACGGGTTGCGAAGCCCGCGGTCTCCTCGGAGGGGCGGCCGTAGAGCTTGGCCAACTGGGCGCCCGACACGTTGAACCGCTCGGTCATGGTGGCGTTCATCGACGCGTTGAGGTCCATGCCCTCGCGTGTGATCTCGGCCACCTTGAGCCCCACCCGTCGGGCCGGCAGGACGAAGGCCGGAACCAGCACGAGGGCCAGCAGGGTGATCCGCCACTCCAGCACCAGCAGGGTGGTCAGCGTGGTGATGGCCGTGATGCCGTTGGACACCACGGTGCCCAGCGTGCCGGTCAGCGCCCGTTGGGCACCGACCACGTCGTTGTTGAGGCGGCTGACCAGGGCGCCGGTCTGGGTGCGGGTGAAGAACGAGAGGGGGAGACGCTGGACGTGGTCGAACAGCGCCACCCGCAGGTCGAAGATGAGTCCCTCGCCGACCCGGGCAGATGCCCACCGCTGGGCGAACGACAGGGCGGCCTGGGCCAGCGCCGCACCGACGATGAACGCTCCGAGCACGGTCAGGTGGCCGCGGTCGCCTGACGGGATGGCGTCGTCGATGATCTCCCGGAACAGCAGCGGTGGGACCACGCCGAGCAGCGAGCCCGTGACCACGCAGGCCAGAAAGCCGGCGATGAGGCGGCGGTGGGGGCGGGCGAAGCCCCACACCCGCTTCCGGGTGGCCTGGCCCAACGACCGGGGGTCCCGTTGCTGCATGGCCATGCTGTGGAGCAGGTAGCCGGGGTCGCGCACGGTCCGAGCCTAGGGACCGCCGGAGCGTGGGGCTGGAGCGGGGGACCCGGGTGGGTCCGGCACCGGGGCGCCGGCGGCGGCCCGGATCGGATAATCTGACGGACCGTCAGATTTCGCCGGACGGGCCCGCGGGGCGCCGTCCCACATCGGAGGAACCTCTCGACATGGGTGATGCGAACCGTCCGCTGGCCGGCCTCAAGGTGCTGGAGAACTCGCTNCTCGGCCCCGGCCTGGTGGCCACCTTCCTGTCCGACCTGGGCGCCGACGTGNTCAAGGTCGAACCGCCGGCCGGCGACTACGTCCGCCAGATGACNTGGCCCATCGTGGAGGGCAACTCGCTGCTCCACCTCCACACCCACCGCGGCAAGCGCAGNATCTGCCTCGACCTCAAGCAGGAGTCCGCGCTCGAGGCCTACCGGGAGATGGNGCGCGAGGCCGACGTCGTCGTCGAGGCCATGCGCCCCGGCTCCATGGCCAAGCTGGGCCTCGGCTTCGACGACCTGGTCCAGATNAACCCGAAGATCGTGTTCTGCACCATCTCCGGCTACGGCGCCACCGGCCCGTANCGCGACATGCCCAGCCACGGCATNGCCTACGACACCTGGGCCGGCCTCATCGACCCGGTGGTCGACGACGAGGGCTTCACCCGCATCCCGGTCATCCCCAACATCGGCATCAACGTCGGCCCCATGGTCGGAGCGCTGGGCATCCTGGCCGCCGTCATCAGCGCCCGGGAGACCGGGAAGGGCACGTGGCTGGAGGTGGCCCAGTCGGATGCCGCGGCCTACATGGACTGGTACCGCATCGAGACCTACAAGGCCTACGAGCGGCCCGAAGACGTCGTGACCGGCAACCCGGCCGACGACTACGAGCGCCGCGAGCCCGGCCTGGCCGGCATGTGGGAGGGCGTCCGCTACCAGATCTACGAGGCCGTCGACGGCCACGTGCTGTTCATGGCNTCCGAGCAGGCGTTCTGGANGAACTTCTGCGAGGGCGTCGACCGCATGGACATGTTCGAGAAGTGGCCGGGTTCGAAGTACGCCGACCACGCCCGGCAGAACACCGAGATGCAGGCCGAGCTGAAGGCCATCTTCGCCACGAAGACCTGCCAGGAGTGGCTGGACTTCGCCAACGAGGTCAACACGCCGATTGCCCCGGTCAACACGCCGAAGACCGCTCCGGACGACCCGCAGTTCGCCCACCGCCTGCCCTTCTACGGGATCGAGGACGTGGGCGCCGANCAGCTNCCGNTGCCCGTCTTCCTCGAGGGGGAGCTNCCGCCCACGCCNACCATGGCGCCGGGCGTCGGCGAGCACACCGACGAGGTGCTGGCCGGGATCGGCCTTTCGGCCGAGGCCATCGCCGAGATGCGGGCCACCGGCGCCGCCGGGCCGCGCGCCTAGGAGAGCCGCAGACAGGTCCAGCCGTCGGACGAGGTCCGCCGGACCTCGTCCAGACCGAGGTCGACGTAGANCCCGGCCACCCGGTCGGCGTGCTCGTCGGGCACCCCGCTGGCCACCAGAGAGCCGCCCGTCGCCACCCGGGCCGCGGCGTCGGCGGCGATTGCGTCATGGACCACCGGCAGCACGTTGGCCAGCACCAGGTCCCACGTCCCGGCCACCTCGGCGACCGGCGTGGTCGACGACGCCATCTCGACCCCGTTGGCCGCCGCGTTGTGGCGGGTCCACGTCACCGCGTCGTCCTCCACGTCGATCCCGACCACCGGGCCGGCACCGAGCCGGGCCGCGGCGATGCCCAGGACCCCGGAGCCACAGCCCACGTCCAGCACCGAGCGACCTCGCAGCGGTCCGTCCGCGGCCAGCCGGTCCACCTCGGCCAGCACCAGGGCGGTGGTGGGATGCGCTCCGTGGCCGAAGGTGGGGCCGGGATCAATCGACACCGGCACCTCGCCGACCGGATCACACCAAGGCGGGTGGATCCCGAGGCGCCCCACCACGGTGGGACGGAGCCACTCACGCTGGGCGGCGACCCAGTCCGGGAGTTCCGGTTCGCTGGGGATCCCGGGTGCCACGTCTCCGTCGCCCCGGGGCACCGGACTTGTCAGGCGTCGAGGTCGAGGACGCGGATGGCGTTCTCGCGGAGGAACTTCGGCCACACCTCCGCCTTGAACGGCACATCGCGCAGCTCGGCGAAGATCCGGTCCAGCGACAAGCCCATGGGGAAGTAGCCGGCGTAGATCACCTTGTCCGCGCCCCGGGTGTTGGCGTAGTCGACGATGGCCTTCGGGTAGTGCTTCGGGGAGAACGCCGAGGTCGAGTAGTACAGGTTCGGCCACTTCAGCATCAGCTTGACCATCAGGTCCTGCCACGGCTCGCACCCGTGACGGGTCACGAACATCAGCTCGGGGAAGTCGTACATGACCTGATCGATCAGCTCTACATGCTGGGGGGCGAAGGGCACCCGGGGACCGGGGATGCCGGCGCAGCAGAAGATCGGGATGTCCAGCTCGCAGCACGTCGCGTAGAGGGCGTACATCTTCGGGTCGTCGATCGGGACCTGCGGGTTGCGGCCCGACGGGAAGGCGGTGACCGCCTTCAGGCCGGCGTCGCGGTGCAACTGGCGGATGGTCCGGACCGACCCCATGACGTCGTTGGGGTCGGGCTCGTGGCAGGCGAAGAACCGGTCGGGGTGCTCTTCGACCATGGTGCGGGCCTCGGACTTGCCGGGGCCGATGCCGATCATGGCCATCTGCACGTTGTTGCGGTCCATGAACGGGAGGCACAGCTCGGCACCCTGCGGCGGGTCCTGCGGCTCGCCGTCGGCACCCCGGGCCTGGTCGGAGAACGGCACGTCCTTGAACATGTACTGGGCCGGGAAGTTCATCGCCTTCGAGTCGGCGTCCTTGATCCCGGTCAGATTCTCGTAGTTGAACTTGGCGTTGGGTCCGGCGCGGGTGCCCATCATCGTGTCGATGGCCGCTACGTCGTCGGGGAAGGTCGAGCCGGGAGATTCAGTGCTCATGGCCCCAGTCTCCGATCTGACGGTCCATCAGGCAAACGTGGGCCCGGACCGGGCCCTCCGGGCAGGGGTCACGCGAGACTCGGCCCCATGACCGAGACCCCTGCCGGCTCCTCTTCCGGTCGTCCCCGGCTGACTCGCCTGAGCCGTTCAGTGGCGGGCCGCCGGGTGCTAGTCACCGGTGCCGGGTCGGGCATCGGCCGGGCCACCGCCCACCTGTTCGCCGATGAGGGGGCGATGGTCGCCGTGACCGACGTCGACGGTGACCGGGCCGAGGCCGTAGTGGCCGAGATCGTCGCCGTCGGGGGCGCGGCGACGGCCTGGGAGCTGGACGTTGCCGACGGAGCCGCCGTGGACCGGGTGGTGTCGGAGGCCACCGAGGCCATGGGCGGGCTGGACGTGCTGGTCAACAACGCCGGCATCCCGGCCGGCGCGGCCATCGACGACCCGGCCTACGCCGAGTCCTGGGGTCGGGCGCTCGACGTGATGCTCACCGGCATGACCCGGACCATCCGGGCGGCCATGGAGCACCTGCGGGCTTCGGAGGCGGGACGGATCGTGAACGTGTCGTCCACCGAGGGGGTCGGCGGCTCGCCCTCCTCCTCGCCTTACACGGCGGCCAAGCACGGGGTGGTCGGCCTCACCCGGGCCCTGGCCGTAGAGCTGGGCGAGTCGGGGATCACCGTGAACGCAGTGGGCCCCGGGCCGATCGAGACGGGCATGACGGCGGCCATCCCCGACGAGGCCAAGCGGAAGTTCGCCCGCCGACGGGTGCCGGTGCGGCGTTACGCCGAGCCGGAGGAGGTGGCCCACGGGATCCTCCACCTGGCCCTGCCGGCCTCCAGCTACGTCACCGGCCACCTGCTCATGGTCGATGGCGGCATGACCGTCAAGAACAACTGACGGGCACCCCGTTCCAGAGGAGGCCCCAGGGCCTGTGGGCTCCTAGCCCTGGTACAGACTCAGCGCGTCGTAGAGGACTGCGGGGACGTCGTCGTTGCCCACCACATGGATGGCCACCTGGGTAGCGACAAGCGTGCCCTTTTTGTGCTCCCGGACGTCCTTGAGGCGGTTCCGGGAGTGAAGGGTCGAGCCGACCCGCACCGGGGCCAGCATCCGCAGGCCGTCGGCCCCGTAGTTCACCACGTTCTGCTGGCCCACGATCTTCACCGCGCCGCCCCGGTTCAGGGTCGGCAGCAGGCTGAGNGTGAAGAAGCCGTGGGCGATCGGGCCGCCGAACGGGCCGGCGGTGGCCCGNTCCACGTCNACGTGGATCCACTGGTGGTCGCCNGTNAGNTCNGCGAACTGGTTCACCTTCTCCTGGGTCATNTCGTACTCGGGNCCCCAGTCGCCGAAGTCCTCGGTGATGGCGGCCCGCAGGCCGTCNAGGTCGTCGAATCGGATCTCTTCCATAGGGCTGCTCCCGTCGTGGCTCGTTCCCGTGGCCCCGGCTTCTCCACCGTCATGCCGTCCGGCCATCATGGCGCCGGCCCGGTGTCGGNCCATCTTCGGGCCGAAAAATGGGGAAAGGGAAAGAAATGGATGACCACTACCGCGCCGCGTGGGACGAGCTGACCGCGCCGGGTGCGCCGTTCGCNTGGTCGGTGGTCGACGTCCGCGGGGTGCCGACCCGCTGCTACGACGCCGCCCCNCCGAACCTGGCCCTGCTGTGGGCCGGGTCGGCCGCCCANNGCGACGCCGAGTACCTCGTCTACGAGGACGAACGNATGACCTACGCCGAGGCCCACGCCGCGGTCGACGCCCTGGCCGCCCACCTNGCCGCCCANGGGGTCGGGCACGGCGACCGGGTGGCCCTGGCCATGCGGAACCTGCCCGAGTGGGTGGTCGGCTACTGGGCCACCGTGCGCCTCGGCGCGGCCGTCGTCGGCATGAACGCCTGGTGGACGGGTCCTGAGATGGAGTTCGCCCTCGCCGACTCCACNCCGAAGGCCGTGCTGTGCGACGCCGAGCGGCTCGAACGCGTCGCCCCCCACCTCGACGGCCTACGGGCCGACCGGCCGCTGCACGTGGTCNNCGTCCGGCCTGACGGGTCGGGCCTACCGGACGACGCGGTGTCGTGGGACGACGCCCTGGTCGCCGCCGACCNGTCGNNGCTGGCCGACGCGGTGGACCCCATGGCCATCGCCCCCGAGGANGACGTGTGCATCTTCTACACCTCGGGCACCACCGGCCACCCCAAGGGCGCCGTCCTGACCCANCGAGGCGCGGCGAACAACCTGCTGAACCTGGCCTTCTGGCAGCTCATGCAGGCCAGCGCCGAGGCCAAGGCGGTGGCCGCCGGCGAGGCGCCCACCGGATCCGACAAGCAGCCCGGCGAGTCGAGCCCGGGCGGACTGCTGGCCGTGCCGCTGTTCCACGTGACGGGCTGCAACTGCTGCCTCCACCCGGTCACNGCGGTGGGCGGGAAGCTNACCCTCATGCACCGCTGGAACCCGGAGCGGGCGCTGGAACTCATCGAGCGGGAGCGTCCGTCGGCNTTCACCAGCGTGCCCACCATGGTCCGCGAGCTCATCAACAGCCCCGACTTCGAGTCACGNGACACCTCCAGCCTCGCCCACATGGGCGGGGGTGGGGCCGCGGTCCAGCCCGACCTGGTGCAGAAGATCGAGGACAGCATCGACGGNCGTCCCAGCACCGGGTACGGGCTCACCGAGGTCAACGGCGTCGTCACCATCAACGCCGGCCACTTCTTCGTGGCCAAGCCGGCCTCGGCCGGNTCGCCCTGCCCGGTCATGGAGGCCCGCATCGTCGGCGAGGACGGCAGCGACCAGCCGCCCGGCGGCCACGGCGAGCTGTGGGTCCGGGGCGGCAACGTGTTCCGCGGCTACCTGAANCGGCCCGAGGCCAACGCCGAGGTGCTGACCGACGGCTGGTTCCACACCGGCGACATCGGCTACCTCGACGACGACGGCTTCCTGTTCCTCGTCGATCGGGCGAAGGACATGGTGCTACGCAGTGGCGAGAACGTGTACTGCGCCGAGGTGGAGGCCGCCGTCTACGAGCATCCGGCCATCGCCGAGGCGGCCGTCTTCGCGGTGCCCGACGACCGGCACGGCGAGGCGGTGGGCATCGCCGTGGTCCTGCTGCCTGGCGCCGAGTTGACCGCCGACGGNCTGCGGGAGCACACCGGAGCGCTGATNGCCCGCCACAAGGTGCCCGAGCACGTGTGGTTCCGGGACGAGGCGTTGCCTCGGAACGCCAACGGNAAGTTCGTCAAGCGCNCGCTCCGCGACGAGCTGGTGGGGACCCCGNCCGNTGGCTGACCCGATGGAACGGGTCATGGCCTTGATGGCCCCCGGNGCTCCGTTCGAGATGGGCACCGANGAGGTCCTCGGCGAGGAGATNCAGGTCTTCGTGCAGCGGATGGGTTCGCTGCGCGAGCTGCTGGCCTCNGCGGCCCGCCACGGNGACGTCGANTACGCCGTCTTCCACGACGGGGACCAGCGCATCGCCCTGTCGTTNGTCGACACCGTNTGCCGGGCNGCCTCGATAGCNGCCGCNCTGGCCGACCGNGGCGTNGGCTCCGGCGACCGGGTGGCCATCCTGGCCGCCAACCGTCCCGAGTGGATCCTGACCTTCTGGGCCACCGTGTCGCTGGGCGCGGTGGCCGTGGCCTGCAACGGCTGGTGGACCCGCGACGAGATCGAGCACGCCCTGGGCCGCACCNGGCCGTCGCTGCTGGTCGCCGACCGGAAGCGCCTCGAGCGCCTCGATGGTGCCGACCCCGGCATGCCGGTGGTCGTCATGGAGGACGACTTCGACGCCCTCNTCGNCTTCGCCCCCGATGCCGNGCTGCCCGACGTGGCCATNGACGAGGACCAGCCGGCCCTGATGCAGTTCACCTCGGGCACCACGGGCCGACCCAAGGCCGCCGTGCTCAGTCACCGCAGCCTCGTCGGCTTCGTCCAGATCGTGACCTTCCTCGGTGCCGCNCAGGCCGCCCAGGTCGGCGGGTCCACGTCCGGTGNGCCCCGACCCCGCCTGGCCGTNTTCCCCATGTTCCACATCTCGGGGNTGCANAGCGCCAGCATCACCCCGATGGCCACCGGCGCCGGCAACGTCTGGCCCATGGGCCGNTTCGACCCGGCCACGGTGATCCGCCTGACGACCGAAGAGGGCATCTACGCCTGGAACGGGACGGCNACCCACATCTTCCGCCTCCTCGAACACCCNGACATNGAGGACCTCGACGTGTCGTTGGTCGAGACGGTGGCCATCGGCGGGTCGGCCACCACCCCGGAGTTGGTGCGGGCCACCGAGGAACGGTTCCCCCATCTGGTGGACACCTTCACCTCGGGCTACGGCTCGACGGAGGCTGGCGGCATGGTCAGCCACGCCAGCAACGAGATGCTGAAGGCCAACGCCGACAGCATCGGGATGGGCATGCCCACCGTGTCGCTCAAGGTCGTCGACGAGGACGGGGTNGAAGTGGCCGAGGGNGANAGCGGCGCCATCTGCGTGCGCAGCCCGCTGACCATGACCGAGTACTGGGAGGACCCNGANGCGACGGCCGAGGCGCTCATGGAGGGTCGCTGGCTGGTGACCGGCGACTTCGGGCGTCTGGAGGGCGGGCAGCTGTTCCTGTCCAGCCGGCTGCGCGACCTGATCCTGCGAGGCGGCGAGAACGTGTACCCGGCCGAGGTGGAGGCCCGGCTGGAGATGCACCCGGCGGTCGTGGAGTGTGCCGTGGATGGCATCGACCACCGCACCCTCGGCCAGGAGGTCAAGGCCTACGTGGTCCTGCGCCCCGACGCCACGCTTGACCTCGACGAGGTGCGCTCGTTCTGCGGGGAGGCGCTGGCCCCCTACAAGCTGCCCGACCACCTCGAGGTGCTCGACGAGCCGCTGCCCCGCAACGCNTCGGGCAAGGTCGTCAAGGCCGTCCTGCGCGGCGAGGCCACGCAGACGTTCGTCGAGTAGGGGCTCCGCTCGAGAGNGTGTGGGAGGCTCGGGCCATGGACGGTCCGTCGACCAATCCGTACCTGTCGGACGCCATGGCCCCGGTCGGCGAGGAGCTCACCGCCCTCGACCTNCCGGTGACCGGTTCGCTCCCCGAGGAGCTGGAGGGACGGTGGCTCCGCAACGGCCCGAACCCACAGGGCGGNGTCGACCCGACCCGGCACCACTGGTTCCTGGGCGACGGCATGGTCCACGGGGTGTGNATCCGTGGCGGGCGGGCCGAGTGGTACCGGAACCGCTGGGTCCGTGGGGGTCGGGTGGCCGCCGCGCTCGGCGAGCCGGCACCAGCCGGGGCGTCGTTCGGGGACCGGGACTTCGGGCCCAACACCTCGGTGGGGGGCTTCGCCGGGCGCACGTGGGCGATGGTCGAGGCCGGGACGAGCCCNATGGCGCTCACCTACGANCTGGACACCGTCGGCTACGACGGCTTNGGGGACACCCTGAAGGCCGGCTTCACCGCCCACCCGAAGTTCGATCCGGCCACCGGAGAACTCCACGGGGTCTGCTACGCCTACCCCGACCTGCCGGATCGGGTACAGCACGTGGTGGTGGGACCCGACGGCCGGGTGTCGTCGACCACTGACGTGGCCGTGGACGGGATGCCCATGGTCCACGACATGTCGCTGACCCCGACCAGCGTGCTCGTCTACGACCTCCCGGTGTGCCTGGACCTGGAGATGGCAATCGGGGGCGACCCGTTCCCCTTCTCGTGGAATCCCGACCACCCGGCCCGGGTCGGGGTGCTGGACCGGGCCACCGGCGAGGTGGCNTGGTGCGAGGCGCCACAGGCCTACGTGTTCCACCCGGTCAACGCCTGGGACGCCGGGGCCCCAGATCAGGGGAGTGGCATAGTGGTCGTTGATGTCTGCAGGTACGACCGGATGTTCGACGAGGACCGACTGGGGCCCCTCGGCGACGCCCAGCCGCGGTTGGCCCGGTGGACGGTCGACCCGTCGACCGGCCGGGTCCANGAGGAGNTGCTGGCCGACGGATTCCACGAGTTCCCCACCCACGACCCGAGGGTGGCCACGCGCCGACACCGNTACGCCTACACGGCCGACGGCCTCGCCCTCGGGCCGACGAAGCGCGTCGAAGTCGACACCGGGGAGGTGGTCGTCCACGACCACGGACCGGGTCGCTTCGGCGCCGAACCCGTAGTGGTGCCTAGGGAGGGTTCCACCGTCGAAGGGGACGCCTGGATCCTGGTGTGCGTCAACGACCGGGGCGGCGGACCGGCCGAACTGGTCGTCCTCGACGGGGAGGACCTCTCNGCGCCGCCGGTGGCCCGGGTGCACCTGCCGGCCCGGGTGCCCGACGGCTTCCACGGCGCCTGGGTGTCCGACGCCTCGGTNCCCCCCGATCTCGGATGANGGGCCACGCACGCGACGAGCGANGGGCCCTGTGCGACCTGCTGCTCGACGTCGGTCCCGACGCGCCCACCCTGTGCGGGGAGTGGGCGACCCGACACCTGGCCGCCCACCTGGTCCTGCGGGAGCGGCGCCCCGACGTCGGCCTCGGCCTGGTCCTCGGCGGACCTTTCGCCCGCCACACCGCCAGGACCACCGACCGGCTCGGCACGCGGTCCGACTGGTCTCGCTTGGTGGAGCGCCTGCGCACTGGCCCCCCGATGGTGGCCCGACCTTTCGACGAGGCCATGAACCTCGTCGAGTTCTTCGTGCACCACGAGGACGTCCGTCGCGCCGTCGACGGGTGGGAGCCCCGGGTGCTACCCGACGATGTCGCCACCGTCCTTTGGAACCACCAGAGGGCCCGGACCTCCTGGCAGGTACGGATGCTCCACGACGTCGCCCTGACCATCGCCCGACCGGGCGGGCAGCGNTGGTCNGTCCGTCGGCGTCGGGCGACCACGGGGGGNCGTCCGGTGCTGGCCACCGGCGAACCCGGCGAGCTGGCCTTGTTCTTCTTCGGGCGCCGCGACCAGGCCCTGGTGGAACTGGAGGGCGATCCGGACGCCGTCGAAGAGGTCCGATCGGCCCGGTTCGGGATCTGACAACGGTGGCGGGGTGAAGGTAAGCGGTCCGCGCTGGGATGCCGCGGGCGGGGTGCACCGCTTGCCCAGCCTCGACGGAACGACGGGCACCCTGCTGGCCTGCGCCGTCGACGTGGTGGGGCCCGACCCGGAGGTCGCACTGGACGAGTTCGCCGTCGACACCGTGGTGTGCCTGATGGAGCGTGATGACCTGGATCGTCGGTTCCCCGGATACGTCCGGTGGCTCGACGGGGCCATCGGCGGGTCCCGGGCCGTGTGGGCACCGGCTCCCGACCATGGCGTGGTGCGGGATGTCGAGGCCGCGTCATTGGCAGCAGACGTGCGGTCCCGCCTCGAACGGGGGACCACGGTCCTCCTGCACTGCGGGGCCGGCTACGGGCGCACCGGCGTGTTGGCCGTCCAGGTCCTGGCCTCCGGAACGGGCTGTCCCGGGGGGCGGGACCTCGAGGCGACGCTGGCCGCGGTGCGGACTGCCCGGCCGGCCTGTGGCCCGCAGAGCGACGCCCAGCACGAGCAACTGTGGCGGCTCTGTGGCGACGGGATCGAAGGGCCGTCGCGGGAGGGCGCCTGACCATGGGCCGCCGTCGGGTGTCGGACCACCCCTGTCTGGTGGTGTGCCCCCCGGGCCTCGAGGCCCGGGTGGCCGAGGAACTTGTGGCCCTCGGCGCCCGTCCGGAGCGGACCGGTCGGGGCGGCGTGTCGGTCGGCCTGACCACCCGACGCCTCTACGCCGCCAACCTGTTCCAGCGTTGTGCCACCAGGATCCTCGTCCGGGCGGATCGGTTCACCGTGCGGACGTTTGCCGACCTGGAGCGTCGAATCGCCGCCATCGACTGGTCGCCGTGGCTGCCCGCCGACGCTGCCCCACGGTTTCGGGTCACCACCCGGCACTCGAAGCTGTGGCACGGGGGCGCCGTTGCCGAACGGTTCGCCGCTGCCTTCCCAGAGACCGGCGGGAAAGGTTTCGAGGAGGGTGGAATGGGAGACGTCGCCCACCCGCTGGTGGTGGTCCGCGGGGTGGACGACCGGTTCACGGTCAGCGTCGACTCTTCGGGCGCCCCCCTCCACGAGCGGGGTTGGAGACAGGCCACCGCCAAGGCGCCGCTCCGCGAATCGGTGGCCGCCGGCCTGCTGGCCTCGGCCGGGTGGGACCCCTCGGCGCCCCTTGTCGATCCGATGTGCGGGTCGGGCACCATCGCCATCGAGGCGGCACTACTGGCTGCCGGGGTGCCGGCCGCCGCCGACCGGCACCTGGCCCTTTGGGACTGGCCGTCGTTCGAGCCGGGCACGTGGGCCAGCGTGGGTGCCGATGCCGCCCGCCTCCGAGAGGCCGCCGCAGTACCCGACGGGTCCGGAATGCCGCGCATCGTGGCCACCGACCGCGATGCCGGAGCCATCGAGGCGGCCCGAGCCAACGCCGAACGGGCCGGGGTGGCCGACCGCATCGAGTTCCGGGTAGCGCCGGTGGCTGTCCTCGAGCCTCCACCTGGAGCAGGAGGCGGCGAGCCGGCCGGCTTGGTGGCTACCAACCCGCCGTGGGGCGGCCGGGTCGGTGGCGGCGACCTGCGGAACCTCTACGCCACCCTCGGCCGGGTGGCCGCCGAGAGGTTTCCCGGGTGGGGGATCGGGGTGCTGGTCGCCGACCGGGACTTGGCCCGCCAAGTCCGTCTGGGGCTCGACGAGCGGCTCCACCTCGACCTGGGGGGCCGATCGGCCCATTGGCTGGTCGGCCGCCTCCCGGCCTGAGGCGCCGGGCGGGTCAGGCGGTTCCGACCGGCGGGGGGAGCCGGTAGTCGGGGTCGGACTGGCGGGGCGGATCCCTGCTGACAAGGGCGGCGGCCACCGCGTCGGCCAGGCGTTCCTCCTTGGCCGCCACGTGGGCCGGGTCGCGCTCGGCGAACTCTGGCATGACCTCGCGGGCGAACAGCTCCATCGACTCGCAGATGTGCTCGTGCCGGTTGTGGCCGGCTTGGCTGATAAAGATCACCTGGTCCACCCCGGCCGCCTCGTAGTCCCGGAGTAGGTCCCGGATCTGGTCCGGCGTGCCGATGGCGCCCCGCAGCGAGGCGACCCCATCGTTGGGACCTTCGCCCGCGTCCTTCTTCATTCGGGCTCGCAGGCTTACCCCGACCTGGGCTGCCGTGTCGCGGTCGAAGCCGTAGGCGGTGCGGTTGGCCAGGAACTCGGCGTGGATGTCGGTCACCCCCGGCCGGTGGTCTCCGAACAGGTAGAAGTGGCCGAGCGAGTAGCCGAAGAAGTGAGCGCCGTCAAGGCCCCGGTCGATGGCCTCCTGCTCGTCCTCATGGCACATGAAGGGCAGCGCGCAGGCAATGTTGGCGTTGACGGCGAATCCGGCGGGCACGCAGGCCTCGGACGCGATGGTGTCGTAGTACTCGCCGACCCACTGCTCGGCCTCGCCCGGTTCCATGAATCCGAACGACAGAGCGCCGATGCCCTTCTGCGCGGCTAGGCGGATCGTCTCCCGCTGGGTGCACGCCACCCACAGGGGCGGGTGCGGCTTCTGGAACGGCTTGGGCACCACGTTGCGGGGCGGCATTGACAGCCACGGTCCGTCCCAGCCGGCAAACGGCTCCTCGACCATCATCCTGGTGGCCGCCTCGACGTGGTCCAGCCACTGGTCGCGCTTGGTGGTCCGGTCGACTCCGAAGCCGTCCAGCTCAGCGTTCGACGACGACTCGCCGGTCCCGAAGTCGACCCGACCGTCCGACAAGAGGTCAAGGGTGTTGATGCGCTCCACCACCCGCGCCGTGTGGTTGTAGGCGCTGGGGAGCAGCACGATCCCGTGGCCGAGGCGGATCCTCGACGTGCGCTGGCTGGCCGCGGCGAGAAAGACTTCGGGGGCCGAGCTGTGGCTGTACTCCTCGAGGAAGTGGTGTTCGACTTCCCACACGTGGTCGAACCCGAGCCGGTCGGCCAACTCCACCTGGTCTAGGGCGTCCTTGAACAGGCGGTGCTCGTCGCCATCGCCCCACGGACGGGCGATCTGGTGCTCGTAGAACAAGCCGAACTTCATGGCGGCAAGCCTACGGGTGCTTGCCCGACCGGGCCGGGCCGGGAGGGCGGGCCCTAGGGTCGCCCCATGGTGGTTCGGCCGTGGTGAGAGTCGCGGGGAGACGGTGGGTTCCCAAGCCGGTCCTGATACTGGTGGGAGTTCTCGCGGTGGCCATCGCCGGCTGGTGGTTCCTCGTGAGGTCCGACGCGCCACCCGCCCCGGATCTGGCCGCGGCGGCTGAGACCGCGGCGGCCGCCCAGACGTCGACCACTATCGCTGCACCGGCCACGACCACTGCTGCACCGGCCACGACCACTGCTGTGCCGGCCACGACCGTCGATTTGGCCGACGACCCGTCGGGAACGTGGACCGTGGAAACCGACATCGGGTCGTTCCAGGACTTCACCTCGACTTGGGTCGGCTACCGGATCGACGAGGAACTGGGGAGGGGCATCGGAGCTACGACAGCCGTGGGCCGTACGCCGTTGGTCACTGGGACCGTGGAGGTCAGCAACGGCGTCGCAACATCCGCTGCGGTCACAGCTGATCTCCGTGGCCTGGAGTCCGACCGGGTCTATCGGGACGGGAAGGTCTTTGAGGCGCTCCACGTGGACCGGCATCCCGAGGCCGTGTTCGTGATGGCCGATCCGTTTCCCCTGACCGCTGGCGCCAACGAGATGTCCGCCACGGTGCCGGGCACACTGACCGTCAACGGGGTGTCGGTAGCAGTCGAGGCGGCCCTGGAGGCCACCCTGGTGGGCGATGTCTTGACCGTGGTGGGAACCCTGCCGGTGGTGCTGGCCGCCCACGACGTGGTGGCACCTAGTGCATCCATCGTGGTCTCAGTGGCCGACAGCGGCGTGGTGGAATTCCAACTGTTCCTCACCCGTGTAGCGGGAGGCACCGGGTGACCGGAGATTCCCTCCAGGTCACTAACCCGTTCTCAGCGCTTCGCTACCCGTCCTTTGCGCGCTTCGCCTTGGGAACGACCTTTTGCGGCATCGCACAGTTCTTGGCTGGCTTGGCCACCCCGTTCCTGATCAACCAACTCACCGACTCCAACTCGTGGGTCGGGGCGGCCTCGTTCGCCGCTCTACTCCCGGCGGTCATCGGCACACCGTTTGCCGGCGCTCTGGCCGACCAGATGGACCGTCGCCTGCTCTTGCTCGCAGGAATCGGATTGCAGAGCCTGGTCATGGTGGCAATCGTGGTACTGCACGCTTCCGGCCACCTCACCCCTTGGCTCATCCTGGGCCTGAACTTCGTCGGGGGGTCGGCGTCGTCGTTCCTTTGGGCGCCGACCCAGTCATTGGCCGCCGTCCTGGTGCCCAGGGAGTCACTGGCCGCCGCAGTGCGCATGGTGTCCATCACTTTTACCGTGGCTCGGTCGGTGGGACCGGTGGTGGCCGCCTTGACGCTGGCCTTCGGAGGTCCCGGCTTGGCGTTCTCCGTGGCCCTAGGCATCTATGTGGTTGGTTTCAGCGTGCTGACTACCGTCCGGACAGGGTGGTCGCCAACCGGTGGCGGCGGCTCGCTTCGGTCTCAATTGGGCGACGGGATTGCCTACGTCCGAGCCCGACCTGAGATGCGCCTGGCCTTTCGGTTGGCCTTCACCGTGGCTTCGTTCGGCGCAGTGTTTGCCTTTGCGCTGACCGCCGGGGTGGCCGACGACCTGTACGGCCTGGGTGGCGGCGGACTCGGGGTTCTGGCCACCAGCGCGGGTGTGGGCTCGCTGCTGGCCAGTGCCTACATCAGCGGGCCCGGTTCCCGGGTGGCTCGTTCGATCATGGAGCACCGCAACATCCTCTTGTACGGGTTCGGGCTGGTGGTGGCGGCGTCCACGGGTTGGATGGCCGTCGGGATCGTTGGCTACCTATGCATGGGCGCAGCCCACATGCTCCACGGGACGACGCTCAGTACGGCTCTGCAGGTACGAGTCGACGATGCGTATCGGGGCCGGGTCATGTCGGTTTTCCTAGTGGCTGTCCTGAGTGGGATCCCGCTGGGAGGCTTGGCGTTCGGCATCCTCAGCGACCTGGTGGGCCTGCGATGGGTGGCCCTCGGCGCAGGCTTGGTCCTCCTCGTCGACGCGCTGTCGCTCCGGCGGCGCGGCTTGCTTGCGATGCTGGACGTCGAGGTCCCGTCCGAAGGGGACCGGGCAGAGGTCGTCGACGCCGGTCTGGTTGCCGACGACGGCGATTCGGGGGATGATCGGGGTGACGCCGGTCCCCGATGACTGTCGTCGGAACGGGGAGGGAGAACATGGCCGACACTTCGTCCGCCCGCCTGCTGGAGGTGGTCGACGTCCTCGACGCCCTCGCTCGCGAGGGCACGCCGGCCCAGGCGGCCGCCGACCTGGACCCCGCCGTGCTCCAGGCCTTCTGGCGGGAGTGGCCACACGTCAGCGTGTGGGCGGGAAACCTATGGCGGGAGTTGAACCGGGACCTGGAGGCCCCGTCGGAGGCCCGCCTCGACCGGGATGTCGACGAGGTCGGGGGGAGTGGCTGATGGCTACCGTCGCCGACGTCATGACCGCCGACGTGGTCACCCTGCCGCCTGACGCCACGGTCAGCGATGCCGCCCGGGTCATGGTCGGCGGGGGGTTCGGGTCGGTGATCGTCCTCCAGGGACGCATGATCCTCGGGATCCTCACCGAGCGGGACGTGCTGCGGGCCGCGGCGTCCGAGGAGGACCTGCGGGCGGCCGCTGTGGACCGGTGGATGACCCCGGATCCCGACACCGCCATGCCGGACCTCGACACCGAGGACGCGGCGGCCACCATGCTCAGCCGAGGCTTCCGCCACCTGCCGGTGGTCGTCGACGGCGAGCTCAGGGGGATGGTCAGCCTGCGCGACGTACTGAGTGCGCGGATCGCCCGACGCTGACGCTCCGATCCGCGGCCAGCCGGTGACCGACGACGACCAGGACGGCGGACGCGTCCGCTCGGCGTCGGCCGACCGCCAGGAGCGGGCGCGACGGACCAACGCGGCGTGGACCGCTCCGCTGGTCTACGGGACGGTCCGCTCCCTCGTTCGGTTCGTGCTCTGGCCCTACTTCCGGACCCGGACCGCGGGTCGGGAGCACATCCCGGCCTCGGGTCAGGTGATCCTGGCCCCCGTCCACCGGTCCAACCTGGACTCCCTGATGCTGTCGCCGCTCACCCGGCGGCGGCTCCGGGCCCTGGCCAAGGAGAGCCTGTTCAAATTGCCGCCCCTGGGTTGGGTGATTGCCAGCCTCGGGGCGTTCCCCGTGCAGCGCGACAGCGCCGACCGGGAGTCGATGCGCGTGGCCCGGGAGCTGTTGGCCGACGGGAACCTGCTGCTGGTTTTCCCCGAGGGGACCCGCCATGAGGGCGACCGGGTGGCCGAGCTGTTCGACGGCACGGCGTGGCTGGCCGCCAAGACCCAGTCGCCGGTGGTGCCGGTGGGTATCGCCGGGACCGGCGAGGCCATGCCCACCGGGGCCCGGCTCCCGCGGCCCACCCGTGTCCGGATCGTGGTTGGCCCGCCCATCGACCCACCGGAAGCGAAGGGAGCCCGCAGCGCCCTGCGCAACTGGACGGCCGGGTTCACCGAGGCGCTCCAGGCCGCCCAGGACGAGGCGGCGGAGCGGGCCCGCCGCTGAGTCCATCTACGCCCGGACGCCGGGTCGGACATCGGTCGGTGGGAGGGTGAGGCACATGGCGGGCAGGACGGGATCGGGCGAGACGGCCGCCGAGACGAGGTGGGCCCGGAGCGCAGTGGGCAACGGGGCTGTGGCCCTGTCGGTGGCCCTGATGTCCTTCGGGCCGAGCATCGTCAAGAAGGTCGACATGGCCGAGATGTCGTTCATGTTCTGGCGCCTGGCGTTCGCCGTGGTCCTCTACGCGGCGNTCCTCGTGGCCACTGGAAGCAGGGTCACGTGGGCCGACCTGCGGAAGTCNNCCCTCGGTGGNGTGGCGTTCGGCGTGAACATGNTCCTGTTCATCGTCACCATGCGGCGGACCAGCGCGGTGAACGCCGTGGTCATCGCCTCGTTGCAGCCGGTGGTCCTCATGGCCGCCGGGGCACGGCTGTTCGGCGAGCGGCCCCAACGCTCGGTCTACGGCTGGGGGGCGCTGGCCTTCGGCGGCGTGGTGGTCGCCGTGGTGGCGTCCGACGCCGGCGGGGTGGCCACCCCGGAGGGCGACCTCTTGGCCGTCGTGATGATGCTGACCTACGCCGCCTACATGGTGATCAGCAAGCAGGCCCGGACCGAGCTGGACTCGTCGACCTACCAGCTGTCCCTGACGCTGGTGGCACTGGCCACCGTGCTGCCCATCGCACTTGTCTTCGAGGGTGGCGTGGCCATGCCGGTAGCCGATGACTGGTGGCTGCTGGTGGCCATGGCCGTCCTGCCGGGCAGCGGCCATCTGCTGGTCAACGTGGCCCACGGGTACACGTCGCTGACAATGGTCAGCCTCGTCAACCTGGCCTTCACCGCGGTCGCACCCCTCTATGCGTGGTGGCTGGTCGGGGAGGGGGTCGGCGGCACGCAGGCCGCCGGTATGGCGGTGGTGATGGTGGCCCTCGGCTTCGTGGTGACCCGTCCCGTCGAGGTGGTGGGGCGCTGACCAATCCCGATTGGGCTCGGTTCAGTCCGGTCCAAGTGGGACGGGGCCCCGGAGGAACCGCAGCATCCAGCGGGCCACGTCGATCCGGTGCAGCGGGGCGTCGAGCGTGGCCAGAGCGTCGTCTAGCACCCCGGCCANGGACGGCGACGTGAGGCGGCCCCGGTAGAGGCCGTCGGCGAAGGAGGCGTCGAACTCGGGGTGGGCCTGGATGCCCAGCANGTGCTCCCCGACGGCGAGNGCGGCCACCGGGCAGTGGTCCGACGACCCGANCACCCGCCCNCCGACCGGCATCTCCACCACNTGATCGTGGTGGCTGTAGAACACNCCGACCTCGTCGCGGGCAGGGTCCATCCANGCCTCGTGGGNGGTCAGGCGAATCGGACGGTTCCCCAAGCCATAGGTCTCGACCTTCTCCACCCGCCCGCCGAGGGCCTGGGCGATGGCCTGGTGCCCGAAGCACACCCCCACGGTGGGAACCCGCGCCGCGTCCAGTTCCCGGANCAGGTCGAGGAGTCGGTGGATCCACGGTTCGTCCTCGTAGACCCCGCGTATCGAACCGGTGATCAACCAGGCGTCGTGGTCGTCGGGACCATCCGGGAACGTTCCCTCACACACCGGGACGTCCACCAGTGACACCTCGTCGCCGGTGGCCGCGAACAGGTTGGTGAACAGGCGGTGGTAGCCCTCGTAGCGGGGACGGAGGTCCACGNAGATCTCGTCGCACCGCAGCAGGCCGATCCGCATGGCGCGCAANGTATCGGGCGAGACTGCCGGGGTGCGAAGGCGGCCACGATGANGAGAGGTCTCGTGTTCATCGTGTGCGCCCAGGTCATGTGGGGCNTGTCCCCGGCCTTCTGGCGCCTAGGTTCCGAGGTGCCGGCGCTCGACATGCTCGGACACAGGGTCTTCTGGACCTTTGTCACCGTTTTCGCCATCCACGTCATCCGCCGGTCCTGGCGCGATGTGCGTACCGCGGCTCGCCAGCCCCGGATCCTTGCCCTGGAGGCCCTGGCCGGGGTCCTCATTGGCTCGAACTGGCTGGTCTGGCTGTGGGCGATCACCAACGACCGGGTGGTGGAGGGCAGCCTCGGTTACTACATCACCCCGCTGGTCAGCGTGGTCCTCGGCGTGGCCGTCGTAGGCGAACGCCTCCGACCGGCCCAGTGGACGGCGGTCGGGCTGGGGGCGGCCAGCGTGGTCTGGCTGACCGTCGACATGGGCCGCCTGCCATGGGTGTCGATATTCCTGGCCGTCACGTTCGGTGTCTACGGCCTCATCAAGAAGAAGGTCGACCGGCAACCGCTGGACATGCTGGCCATCGAACTCACGGTGATGCTGCCCGTGGTGCTGGTGTTCCTGGGCGTCCGGCTGTCCAGCGGCCAGGACGCCCTGGCCTCGGCGACCGGGACCGAGGCGGTCGCCCTGTTGTGCAGCGGCCTGTTCACGGCTGTGCCGCTGCTGTGCTTCGGTGCAGCCTTGCAGCGGGTGCCGCTTTCGGTGGTCGGGGTTGTCCAGTACCTGTCGCCGTCGTTGAATTTCCTGCTCGGCGTGGTGGCCTACGACGAGCCGTTCGGCAGCGGGCGCCTGGTCGGCTTCCTTCTGGTGTGGCTGGGCTTGGCGGTCTTCACTGCCGATGGGCTGCGGGTGAACCGTCCGACTCGTTGGCGGCCNCTGGGNCAACGAGGNCAGNTGGCCTAGGCGCGCCNGAGNGCGGGNTCAGGCGGCGGCGCTGAGCGAGGCCAGGACCTCGGCGGCGAAGGCGGGGGCATCGGCNTCTAGGCGGCGTCGGTTCAGCGACCGGGAGGCCACCACATCGGCGCCGTCGGCCTCCAGAACGGCGGCCAGCTTGTCGGCGGCGTTGCCCGGGTTCACGGCGTGGGTCATGAACACCGCCACCCGCTTGTTCCACAGCTTCGGGACCTGCTTGACCTTGCCCAGGTCGCCCGGGCGGTGCCCGAAGANGATCAGGCCGTCGACCCAGGTGCCGACGAAGACCAGGTCGGCCTCGGCCAACTCCTTGTAATCGAGGTTGGTGGTCGGGCGCNCCGCCACGATGGCCCCGGCCGCCTCGGCCGCCCCGCCGATCAGTTCGGCGGCGCGGCGGGTGTTGCCGGTGCGGCTTTGGTGGATGACGACGACCTTCATGGCCACACAGTGTGCCCGACCGGCAGAGGTCGTCCTACACTCCGCGCCATGCCGACCTACGACTACCGATGCGGCGTTTGTGACGAGGTTTTTGAACTTCGTCGCCCCATGGCAGAGTCGTCGGATCCGGCAACCTGCCCCGGGGGTCACGATGGCGCTCGACGGATGCTGTCGGTGTTCGCCGCTGTGGGTTCCTCGACCGGCTCGGACCCCGCGTCGATGTCCTCCGGCCCGCCCATGGGGTGCGGCGGGGCCTGTGCCTGCCACCCGGGCTGAGCCGTCGAGATCGACGGCGGGAGACGGGAAGAGTGGGTCGACGCGACGAGGGCCGACTGGCCGGGAAGGTCGCCTGCATCACCGGTGCCGGTTCCGGCCTGGGCCGGGCCATGGCGCTGCGGTTCGCCGAGGAGGGCGCCACGGTGGCCTGCCAGGACCTGCGTTGGGAGGCCGCCGACGAGACGGCGAAGCTGTGCGACGGTGACGGCCACCGGGCCTACGGCGGCGACGTCTCCGACGAGGGCGACATGGTCTCCCTTTTCGCCCAGCTATACGCCGCCTACGGTCGCCTCGACGTCCAGGTCAACAACGCCGGGGTGGACCGCCTGCCCGGCGACGGATGGGACGAGATGATGGCCGGCGGGGGCTCGCAGATCTCNCTGATGGGCCACGACGCCTTCATGAAGATGCTGGCCATCCACGTNGGTGGCACCTTCACCTGCACCCGCGAGGCGGTGAAGCTGATGGGCGAGGGTGGCTCGGTCATCACCCTGGCCAGCATCGCCGGTCTGGCCGGCTGGGGGCCGATCCACTACTCGGCGGCAAAGGGCGCCATCCTGGCCTTCACCCGCTCGGCGTCGCGCGAACTCGGNGCCATGGGGATCCGCATCAACGCCATCGCCCCNGGGGTCATCGAGACGCCCATGACGGCCGGCGTCGACGAGGCCCTGCTGGCCCCCATGGTCATGATGACCCCGCTGAAGCGCAAGGGCACCGCCGAGGAGGTCGCCGACACGGCGCTCCACCNGGCCTCCGACGAGAGCTCGTTCACCACCGGTCAGTGGATCTCGCCCAACGGGGGACTGATCACCATCTGAGCCCGGCCCGTGTCGAGCAGCGCCCTCAGGGGTCGCGGTCCCAGCGGCTTCGAACTCGTCTGTCGCGAACTCGGTTGCTGCGGTCAAGGTCCAGCAGGTGCCGTTCGGCCTCGTCGGCCGACAGCCCCATCTCGGCCATGCCGGCGGCCAGCACGGCCCGGTACGACGTGCTGGGCGGACCGGCGGGTGGCGGCGTCGACGAGGCCAGGGCGCAGGCCGGCTCGCCGTCCATGGGGGCCATCCCGACCAGCAGGTCGATCATNCCGTCCAGCACCCGGACGGCTTCGCCGTCGCCCGGAGGGTGGTCGGGCAGGGAAGCCTCGGCGGTGGGGAGGCCGTTCTCCTGGGCGACCACGTCGGCCATCTGGTCCCACGTGATCCGCCACGCCCGGCCCACCACCGGGAGGCGGCCCTTGGGTGGGGCCTCCACCGTGCAGAAGCAGCAGCCCCCGTCCCACCGGCGGGAGTGCCCGCCGAAGAAGACCGGGTGGGGGACCACCACTCGGCGGTCGCCGGACGGCGACGTCGGGTCGGCCGCACCCCGGTGCGGACCCCACGGTCGGTCGTCGTCGCAGCCGACNAGGTANGCGAGGAAGCGGTCCTCCAACAGGTTCGACCCGTAGGCCACGTACCAGACCGGCGTCGAGCCCGCCTCGTTCATCCCAGCAGGTCGGCCAGGCCGGCGGCCGCCGGGTCGTCGTCGGGGGGCGCGTCGTCGTGGAGCCGGTTCAGCCAGGTGAGGCTGACGTGGCCGGCCATGACAGCCCCGCCGTCCGAGTCCCCGGGGAGGTCCCCGGGCTCGCCCCAGTGCACCCGGACCTCGTAGCTGCCCACGTGGCCCTCCTTGGGGACCAGTTCGGCGGTGGTCAGGCTGCGGGGCGGGGCCGAGCCGGTGACGGTGTGCCGCCAGCCGGCCACCTCGCCCAGTGGCACGTTGGGGACGTTGACGTTGACCACCGAGGCGGTCTCCGGCATGTCGGCCACGACCGCCGCGGCGACGGCCCGACCCACCGTGGCTGCCGTCGACCAGTGCTGGTCGACGAGCACCTCGTCGGCGCCCTGGCCCTCCACGCCCCAGCCCGTGACGGCCTGACTGACCGCGATGCCGGTGACCCCGCCGTTGCGGGCCGTCAGGGCGGCGCCGACGGTGCCCGAGTGGTAGACGGACCGGCCCACGTTCATGCCGGGGTTGATGCCGGCCACCACCAGGTCGAACGGGTCGCCGAACAGGCCGAGGCGNCCGTAGATGACGCACAGNCCGGGCGGCCCGCTGACCGACCAGGCCTGCTCCACGCCGTCGACNTGGGCGTCGTGGACCTCGGGTCGTCGGAGNTGCATGGGGCCNAGCGAGGCACCGGCTCCCGAGTANTCGGAGTCGGGGGCGGCCACAGTGACGTCGCCCAGGTCGACGAGGGCACGGGCCAGCTCGTGGAGGCCGACCGAGTCGATGCCGTCGTCGTTGGTGACCAGGATCCGCACGGCGCCGACCGTAGCCAGCGGGTCCNTCGTCACTCCGACCCGGCGGGGTCGGGNCGGTCAGGTGCCGAGGTCGGTGCTCAGGCGNTCCCAGGTGGCCATGGCTTCGGCNGCCAGGTCCTTGGCCGCCTCGTGCTCGNCCACCACCTCGGCGGCCCGCTCGGGGTCCTGGTAGAGGTCGGGGTCGGCNAGGCGCTCCTGGATGGCCGCCACCTNGGCCTCGGCGGCCTCCCAGGCCTTCTCGGCCCGCTCCAACTGCCGGCGNTTGGCCAGCTTGGGGTCCCGGGCGCCCTTCCCGCCCCCGGATCCCTTGACGCTCCCGGCCCTATTCCCGGTTCGGCTGGTCTCGTCGCTCTTTGACGACGTGTCGGCCGGTCCGGCTCCCCTCTCGTGTCGGGACGGCGTGGCCGGGCCGGCGTCGGCCTCCGGGCGGGTGGGATACAGGAGTTGGTCGGGGACTCCCTCGTGCCAGGTGGCCCGGCCGGCGCGCACCTCGACCAGGCAGTCGGCCACCGACCGGATCAGGTGCCGGTCGTGGGTGATGAGGACCACCGTGCCCGGGTAGGCGGTCAGGGCGTCCTCCAGCACGTCGCAACTGGGCAGGTCCAGGTGGTTGGTCGGCTCGTCCAAGACCAGCAGGTTGACTGGGACGGCCAGCGTTTTGGCCAGGGCCAGGCGGGTCTGCTCGCCGCCGGACAGGTCGTCCACCCGCCGGTCCACGGCGTCGCCGCGGAAGCCGAACGAGGCCAGGTAGGTCCGCGGGTTGCGTCCGTCGGTGCCCACACCGGGCACCGTCTTGAACTCCTCCAGCACGGTGCGGCGACCGTCCAGTACCTCGGCCTGGAGTTGGTCGAAGTGCGACAGGTCCACGTTGGTGCCCCGGACGACCTGACCCTCCAGCGGTGCCATCTCCCCGGTCAACAGGCGAACCAGGGTGGTCTTGCCAGCGCCGTTGGGCCCCACCAAGGCCACGGTGCGCCCCCGCTCCACGCCAAACGACACGCCCCGCAGCACCACCTCCGGGGCGTCGTCTCCAGAAGCCCCGTCCTCGTCTCTTCGCCGCCCCTCCGGACCGGGTGCCGAGGCCCGCGGCGGGTAGCCGGCGGTCACGTCGTGCAGCTCGGCCACCAGCCGCGACGACCGCCTCGGCTTCGGGAAGCCGAACCGGGCCTTCGGGTCGTCCACCTCGTCGACCTCGAGGCGGTCCAGCTTTTCCAGCGCCTTGACCCGGCTCTGGACCTGGCGGGCCTTGGTGGCCTTGTACCGGAACCGTTCGATGAACCGCTCGGTCTGGGCCACCTTCCGGGCCTGCTGGGCCGCCGCGGCCCGCTGGGCGGCCAACTGCTCCTCGCGGGCTACCACGAAGTCGGCGAACCCGCCCACGTATTCGGTGATCCGGTTCCCGGCCAGCTCCAGGATCCGGTTGGCCACGGCGTCGATGAAGTCCCGGTCGTGGCTGACGAACAGCAGGCCGCCGGACCAGCTGGCCAGATGCTGCTCCAGCCACGCCACGCTGTCCACATCGAGGTGGTTGGTGGGCTCGTCCATGACCAGCAGTTCGGGGGCCGACAGCAGGAGACGTGCTAGGGCGACCCGCATCCGCCAGCCGCCCGACATCTCGTCCATGGGACGGTCGTGGTCGGTCGGGTCAAAGCCGAGTCCGGACAGGATCCGGTGGGCGTCGGCCTCCACGGCGTAGCCCCCGATCTGCTCGAACCGGGCCTGGGCCTCGCCAAACTCGACCATCACCCGGTCCCGCTCGGGACCCGACGTCTCGCCGATCCGGGTGCCCAGTTCCTCGATGCGCGTCGCCAGGTCGGTGACCGGTCCGGCGCCCAACATCACCTGCTCGAAGACCGACCGTCCGGTCTCCACCGGGAGTTCCTGGGGGAGGTAGCCGATCCGCAGGTCCTTCGGCCGGTGGACCTCGCCGGCGTCGGGCTCCTGGAGGCCGACGATGGTCTCGATCAAGGTGGTCTTGCCAGTTCCGTTGCCACCAACCAGCGCCACCCGTCGCCCGGCGCCCAACTGGAGGGCAACGTCGTTGAACAGGGTCCGGGGCCCGAAGGCCCGCGACAGTCCGGACACGGTCAGCACGGGGTCACCGATCGCCTGTCCGGGTCAGGGGTGGCGAGTCAGGCGCCCGGCGGGTCCCAGCGGACCACGGCCGCCGCCGACGACATGCCGGCCCCAAAGCCCACCATGAGCACCAGGTCGCCGGAGTCCACCCGGCCGCGGTCCACGGCGTCGACTAGGGCCAGGGGGATGGAGGCGGCCGAGGTGTTTCCGGTGCGCTCCAGCACCATGGCCGCCTTCTCCATGGGGATGCCCATGCGCTTCAGGGCCGCGTCGATGATCCGGATGTTGGCCTGATGGGGGACGACGAGGGCCACGTCGTCCATGGACACGCCGGCCCGGCCCAAGGCGTTGGTGGCCGCGGCCTCCATGGCCAGCACGGCCCGTCGGAAGACCTCCTTGCCGTTCATGTAGATCTTCCCGCCGTGCTCGCAGGACAGGATCGACGCCGCCGAGCCGTCCGACATCAGGTCCCAGCCCAGCAGGGTGGGGGCGTCTGCCGACCGCTGGACGACCACCGCACCGGCCCCGTCGCCGAACAGCACGCAGGTGCCCCGGTCGGTCCAGTCGGTGATGCCGCTCAGGGCGTCGCTGCCGATGAGCAGGATGGTGTCGACCCCGCCCTCGGAGAACTGCATGGCCGTCACCAGGCCGTACACAAAGCCCGAGCAGGCGGCGTTCAAGTCGATGGCGCCACACGACAAGCCCAGCTCGTGCTGGACCACCGAGGCCGAGGCCGGGAACTGCTGGTCGGAACTGCAGGTGGCCAGCAGGAGCAGGTCGACGTCGACGGGATCCACGCCGGCCATGGCCAGGGCGTCGCGGCCGGCGAGGGCCGACATCTCGGTCACCTTGCCGTCCACGTGACGGGCGCCGATGCCGCTGCGCTCCCGGATCCACTCGTCCGACGTGTCGACCATCTCGGCCAGGTCGTGGTTGGTGAGCCGGCGCGCGGGGAGGTGGGTCGCCCATCCGGTGATGCGGCCGTGGGCCATGGGGTGCTCCGATTCCTGCCGTCGGGGGCCGACCGTCCGGTCAACCGGCCCAAGGGTAGCCAGCACCCGCCGGTAGGGTCGCCGGACCATGGATGCGGCGGCTGGGGGAGGAGCAGACGACCACCGCGACGACCACCACGTGGCCGGCCTGCTGGCCCAGGAGGCCGGAGACCTGCTGCTGGCGGTCCGCGACGATGGGATGGCCGCCGGGTGGGGCCAGTGGCGCCTCCAGGACGAGGGCGACCGTCGGGCCCACGACCACCTGGTGGCCCGGCTGGCCCGACTGCGCCCCGACGACACCGTGCTGTCCGAGGAGGGCCACGACGACTCGTCTCGCCTCGACGCCGAGCGCACCTGGATCTTGGACCCACTGGACGGCACGCGCGACTACTGCCGCCCGGGCAGCGTGGAGTGGGCGGTCCACGTCGCCCTGGTGGTCGACGGGTGGCCGGTGGCCGCCGCGGTCGCCCTGCCGGCCAGCGGCGCGTTGTTCGGGACGGGCACCTCGCCGGTGGGTCGACCGCCCGAGCGGGACCGGCCGGTGGTGGTCACCAGCCGGTCGCAGTGGGGGGAGGCCGAGCAGGTGGCGTCTGCCATCGGCGGCGTTGTGCGTTCCTTCGGGTCGGCCGGCGTGAAGGCCATGGCCGTGGTGTCTGGGCGGGCCGACGTGTACGTGCACCCGTCGGGCCTCTACGAGTGGGACGCATGTGCCCCGGCCGGCGTGGCCGCGGCGGCCGGCTTCGACGTGGCCGGGGTCGACGGCTCCCGCCTCGAGTTCAACAAGCCCCGGCCCGTGGTGCCGGGCCTGGTAGTCAGCCGTCCCGAGTACACCGAACGGGTCTTCGGCGCCCTCCACTGGTAGCTCGCCGGCGGCGGGCCGAGCGCTGGTGGCCCTGCTCGGGTGGGACCTCAGGCGGCGGGCGAGCCGGCGTCAGAGCCCAGGAGCCGGGGGAACAGGTCGGCCACCTCAGCAGCTAGGTCCCGCTCTTCGCCGTCGTTGACCAGCACGTGGTCGGCCACCGCCCGGCGTTCGGCGTCGGTGGCCTGCGAGGCGATCCGGGCCTCGGCGTCGGCTCGGTCCATTCCCCTGCCGGCCAGGCGACGGAGGCGCACCTCCCGGTCGGCCTCCACGACCACCACTTCGTCGTAGCCGCGTCCGTCGTCGAGGCGGCCCAGGTCGCTCTCCACGAGGACCGCCATGTCGAGGACGACCAGCTCCGGCGGCCGGTCGGCGGCCTCCAGGTCGTCGAGGCGTCGACCGAGGGCCCGATTGATGGCCGGGTGGCTGATGGCCTCCAGGTCGGCCAGGCGTCCTTCGCAGGCGAACCCCTCGGCGGCCAGAGCAGCCCGGTCGATCGCTCCGTCGTCGGCCAAAACCCCGGGTCCGAATTCCTCGAAGATGGCGGTCCGCACGTCGGGCTCGGTCAGGACCCCGTGGCCCAGGGCGTCCACGTCGACGACCACGGCGCCGTGGTCGGCCAGCAGGGCGGCCACCGTGGACTTGCCGGCGCCGATGCCCCCGCAGAGGCCCACGATCTTCACGTCACCTTCGCCTCGTGCCCGCCACGCCCGTCGGACCCGGCCCGGCTAGACGGCCGGGGTGACGAGGCCATAGTGGCCGTCGAAGCACCGGTCGAGGACCTGGCCGCGGTCGGTACCCGGCTCGGCGAAGAACACGAACGCCTCGTCCCCTCGTCGAGCAGGACCTCGGCCTCTTCCAGTGGCAGGTGATTCAGGACCAGAACCGCAGGGCTGATGGGCGGGCGGGCGTCGCTGAGGTCCTCGCCGTCCACCGACGGCGCCGCGTGCAGGCCGCCGTCGCCATTGCGGCCCACCACCCGCTCCAGGCCGTGGTCGGCGTCCAGGTACAGGTAGAAGCCGTGGTCGAGGAGGTCCATCTCGTCTGCCGCCTCTTCGGCGGACATGGGGGCCATGGCCAGCGTCTTGTGCCGGACCACCTCCCGCTCGTCGGGGTCGAACCGGGCGTAGCCCGGATGGGTGTGGACCGGCTCGGGGTCCTGGTCGTGGTGCCGGTCCTCAAGGCACTTGCGGTGTCGCCGGAGCCGGCGGGTCAGGCGGTCGTCCAACTCGTCGATGGCCTCGCCCATGGTGCGGCCGGCGGCATGGGCCCGGATGGGGACGCCGTTCAGGTCCAGCGTGGCCTCGGCGATGGCGTCCAGGGTGTCAGCCGCCCCATCGCGGAGCCGCAGCTTGACCACCGCCGAGAGCACGGGTTCGTGGCCCAGCTCGCACAGCGCCCGGACCTTCGTGGCGGCGAGGGTTCGGTCCACTGGTCGCACCGGTCCCCTGGTCAGCAACTCCACCTCGCAGACGGCATGTGGCTTGGACAAGCCCGGACCTCCCGTTGTCGGCGTTGGCCCCGATGCCCGCCGGAGCGGGGACCGGGGTCCGGCTCTGTGCGTGGACCCATCATGGCGCGTCCGCCGACGCTTGTCAGCCCCACCCTCTGGAGCCGACGTGACGGGTGGGAACGGGGGGGATCCGACGGCCGTCGGGCGAGACTCCGACCATGGCCTACCGGCTCGCCACTCTCCGCGACGGACGTGCCGTCCTCCTCGACGACGGCCTCTCCGATCCGCCCGCCGACGGTTCGGACGCTGGGGTGGCTCGCTTCTGGGACCTCGGCCGGCTCACCGACGGTCGCCTGGCCGACCCGATGGCGGCCATCGCCGACGACGGGGAGCTCCACGCCCTGTGTGGCCCGGACGGGACTCCCGCCGGCGACGCCGACGGCGAGGTCGGCCTCGATGGCCTGGGGCCGGCCATCCCTCGGCCTCGGAAGGTCTTCGGGATCGGCATGAACTACCTGGCCCACATCGACGAGATGCACCGGGCCCCGTCGACCGCTCCGGTCATCTTCACCAAGTTCCCCTCGTGCCTGGTCGGCCCGGCCGACGACGTGCGGGTGGTCGGCGAGCGGACCGACTACGAGGTGGAGCTGGTGGCCGTGGTGGGCCGTCGCTGCCGCGACCTTGACGAGTCCGATGCGTGGGACGCCCTTGCTGGGGTGACGGTGGGCCAGGACATCTCCGAGCGCGAACTGCAGAACGCTTCGACCCCGGCCCAGTTCAGCCTGGGCAAGAGCCACGACACCTTCGGGCCCATTGGTCCGGCCGTGGTGTCGGTTGACCTGCTGGGCGAACGCGACGATCTGCTACTCACCTGCGCCGTCGACGGCGAGGTCCGCCAGGACAGCCGGACCAGCCGAATGATCGTCGGGGTGCGACAGCTGGTGGCCTACCTGTCAGCGGTGTGCACGCTGGAGCCGGGCGACCTGGTGTTCACCGGGACGCCGGCCGGCGTGGGCGACGCCCAGGACCGGTGCCTGGTGGTCGGCCAGCGGATCGACTCCCACATCGTGGGGGTCGGCCACATGGTCAACCACTGCGTCTGAGCCGGGGCGTCTCCTCCGGCCCGTCCTTCGGGAGAGCCCTCCGTCAGGAGAGGACGACTGGGGTCGACACCTCGTCGAAGAAGTTGCCGCCCTTGTCGTCGACCACGATGAAGGCCGGGAAGTCCTCCACTTCGATGCGCCAGACGGCCTCCATGCCCTGCTCGGGGTACTCCAGCACCTCGACCTTACGGATGGAGTCCAGGGCCAGGCGGGCGGCCGGACCCCCGATGCTGCCCAGGTAGAAGCCGCCGTACCGGGCGCAGGCCTCGGTCACCTGGCGGGAGCGGTTGCCCTTGGCCAGCATGACGAGGCTGCCGCCGGCGGCCTGGAAGCGCTCCACGTAGGCGTCCATGCGGCCCGCGGTGGTCGGTCCGAACGACCCCGAGGCATAGCCCTCCGGGGTCTTGGCCGGACCGGCGTAGTAGACGGGATGGTTCCGCAGGTACTCCGGCATCGGCTCACCGGCGTCGAGCAGCTCGGCCACCTTGGCGTGGGCAATGTCGCGGGCCACCACGAGGGTGCCGGTCAGCGAGAGGCGGGTCTTGACCGGATGCTTCGACAGCTCGTTGCGGATGGCGTCCATGGGCTGGTCCAGGTCGATGGGGACCACGGTGTCGGACAGGTCGTCGTCGACCACCTCCGGCAGGAATCGGGCCGGGTCCTCCTCCAACTGTTCGAGGAAGATGCCGTCGCCGGTTACCTTGCCCAGGGCCTGACGGTCGGCCGAGCATGACACGGCAACGCCCACCGGGCACGACGCCCCGTGGCGGGGGAGGCGTACGACGCGGACGTCGTGGCAGAAGTACTTCCCGCCGAACTGGGCTCCGATGCCGAAGGCCTGGGTCATCTCCAGGATCCGCTCCTCCCACTCGAGGTCGCGGAAGCCGTGGCCGGTCTCGTCGCCCGAGGTCGGCAGGTGGTCGAGGTAGCGGGCCGAGGCGTACTTGGCGGTGCGCAGGGTGTGCTCGGCCGACGTGCCGCCGATGACCACGGCCAGGTGGTACGGCGGGCAGGCCGAGGTGCCCAGGGACCGGAGCTTCTCGTCGAGGAAGCGGGCCAGGCCCTCGGGGTTGAGGAGCGCCTTGGTCTCCTGGAAGAGGAAGCTCTTGTTGGCCGAGCCGCCGCCCTTGGCCATGAAAAGGAACTTGTAGGTGCTGCCNGGGACGGCCTCGATCTCGATCTGGGCGGGCAGGTTCGTGCCGGTGTTCCGCTCGGNNAACATGTCCAGCGGGGCCAGTTGCGAGTAGCGGAGGTTGGACGTCAGATAGGTGTCCTGGACGCCCTGGGAGATGGCGATCCGGTCGTCGCCGCCGGTCAGCACCAGCTCGCCCTTCTTGGCCGACACGATGGCCGTCCCGGTGTCCTGGCATGACGGCAGCACGCCGCCCGCAGCGATGCAGGCGTTCTGCAGCAGTTCGGTGGCGACGAAACGGTCGTTGGCCGAGGCCTCGGGGTCGTCGAGGATGGCCGCCACCTGGGCCAGGTGGCCCGGGCGCAGCAGGTGGGCGATGTCCCGCATGGCCGTCGCGGTGAGCATCCGGATGGCCTCGGGGTCGACCTCCAGGAAGGTGCGCCCGCCCGGGCCCTCGACGGACGTCACGCCGTCAGAGCCAAGTCGGCGGAACTCGGTGGTGGCGAAGGGGTCCGCGGTGAGCGGCAGTAGGTCAGCGGCGAAGGCCGGCTCGGGGGCGGTCATGCCCCCAACCTACCGGTCGCCCCGGGAGGCGACCGTGGGGCTTTCTCGTCGTCAGGCGGCTGACAGGTCGGAGATGATGGGCGCCCAGAAGTCGGAGCCCTCGCCGGCCGTGCCGTAGAAGCTGAGCCGGTCCACGCAGTCGCCGTACCGGTCCAGGAAGCCGGGGGCGATCCGGTCCTGCTCGCCGACCACGGCGAAGGTGGACAGCACCTCGTCGTCGATCAGCTCNCCCATGGCCTGCCACTCGCCCTGCTTGGACATGCGGTTCAGGTCGTCCTGCAGGTCGCCCCAGCCATGCAGGTCGAGCACCGGTCGGTAGGNGGGCGTCGAGCCGTAGAAGGCGATCTGCTGGCGGATGCCCGTCGCCGTGCGCTCCATGCCCTCCTCGGTGGCGCCGGTGACCACGAAGCCGGGTCCGACGATCTCGAAGTTCTCCATGGTGCGACCCGACTTCTCGAGGCCCCGCTCGATGGCAGGGATGGTCACCTCGCGGAGGTACCGCTCGGTGCTGAAGGCGTGGCAGATCAGGCCGTCGCAAACCTCGCCGGCCACCTCCGACATCAGGGGACCCACCGCAGCGATGAACACCTTGGGCGGTTCGCAGGCGTTCGGCCCCGGGTCGAAGAACGGGGTCATGAGGGTGTGGGTGTAGAAGTCGCCGCGGAAGGCCAGCTTCCCACCGTCGTTCCAGGCGGCCCAGATGGCCCGCATGGCGCTGATCATCTCCCGCATGCGGGCCGCTGGCCGCGACCACTCCATGGAGAACCGCTTGGTGATGTGCGGCTTGATCTGGGTGCCGAGGCCCATCACGAAGCGNCCGTCGCTGTAGCGCTGGAGGTCGTGGCCCAGGTTGGCCAGCAGCATCGGGTTGCGGGCGAAGGCCACGGCGATCGACGTGCCCAACTCGATGCTCGAGGTGTGCTCGGCNGCCACCACGTGGGGCAGGAACGGGTCGTGGTTGGTCTCGGCCGTCCAGGCGCCGGCGTACCCGGCCTCCTCGAGGCGCCGGGCCGACTCGGCGATAGCCGTCAAGCCACCGTCGCCGCCGGGGCCGGTCAGTCCGGTGAGTCCTCCGTCGATCTTCATGGCGCCGACGGTAGTGGTGGCCGCCGTCCCAGGTACGGTCCGGCCCGCCATGGAACTGCTGCTCATCCGCCACGCCCTGCCGGTCACCGTCGACAACCGGGCTACCGGCATCGAGGCGGACCCCGTGCTGTCCGACCTGGGTCTCCGACAGGCCAAGGCGCTGGCCGACTGGCTCACCGCCGGGCCGACCGCCGAGCGCATCGACGCCGTGTACGCCGGGCCGAAGGCCCGGGCCCGCCAGACGGTGGAGCCGCTGGCCGACCGCCTGGGCCTCGAGGTGGCCGTCGAGCCCCTGGTCAACGAGTACGACGCCGGCGATGTCGAGTACGTGCCGATCGAGAAGCTGAAGGCCGACGGCGACCCCCGCTACGACGCCATCATGGCCGGCGACGAAATTGCCGACCCGGAGGCCTTCCGCGACCAGGTGGTGGCCGGGATGGACCGGATCATCGCCGCCAACNCGGGGCGAACGGTGGCCGTGGGCTGCCACGGCGGGGTGGTGTCGGCCTATCTGTCCCACCTGCTGGGGATCGAGCAGGTCCTGTTCTACGAGGCCCACTACACGTCGGTGTGCCGGGTCGCCGCGTCGTCGGCCGGACACCGGTCGGTACGGTCGATGAACGAGCTGGGCCACCTCCAGGTGGCCGGCGTGCCCCTCGCCGAGTTCTAGTTCCGGGCCCCAGGATCCTGTCCCTTCAGGATCTGCCGTCGGCCAGTTCGGGCCGATCCCGGAAGTGCTCGAGGGCCCCGGGGTTGGCCAGCGCCTCCAGGTTGGTGACCGGGCGACCCTCGACCACGTNNCGGACGGNCAACTCGACCAGCTTCCCCGAACGGGTGCGGGGCAGCTCCGGCACNTCGAGGATGACGGCCGGGACGTGGCGGGGCGAGGCTCCGGTACGCACCGCGGTGCGNAGCCGGTCCCGGAGGTCGTCGTCGAGCACCACCCCGTCGGCCGTCACGACGAACAGGACGACGCGAACGTCGCCGGCGTGCGTCTGGCCGATGACCAGGCCCTCCACCACCTCGTCGAGCTGTTCGACCCGTCGGTAGATCTCGGCGGTGCCGATTCGCACCCCGCCCGGGTTGAGGGTGGCGTCAGAGCGGCCGTGGATGACGTAGCCGCCCTCGTCGGTCGGCTCGGCGAAGTCGCCCTGGTGCCACAGGCCCGGGAACCGGTCGAAGTAGGCGGCCCGGTACCGCACGTCGCCCTCGTCNTCCCAGAANCCCAGCGGCATGGACGGAAAGGCGGTCCGGCACACCAGTTCGCCCCGGGTGCCAATGGAGACNGGGGTGCCGTCGTCGNCGACCACGTCGATGTCCATGCCCAGGATCGGCCCCTGGATCTGCCCGGCGTGGACCGGACGGGTTGGGTCACCGCCAACCAGGCAACCGCAAAGGTCGGTGCCGCCGGAGATGGACGCCAGGTGGGCCCGGGGGGTCCAGTCGGCCACCACGTGGGCGAACCCCTCGGGGCTGAGCGGGCTGCCGGTAGAGCAGATGGTGCGGACCGTGGAGAGGTCGTGGGTGTCGACCGGCCGNAGNCCGGCGGTGGCCACCGAGTCGACGAACTTGGCCGACACNCCGAGCAGGGTGATGGCGTGCTGGTCGGCCAGGTCGAANAGGCGGGTCCCGTCGGGGTGGAANGGGGAGCCGTCATAGAGCACCAGGGAGGCGCCGGCGGCCAGGCCGGAGGCCAGCCAGTTCCACATCATCCAGCCAGCCGTCGTGAAGTAGAAGACCCGGTCGCCGTCGCGCACGTCGCAGTGGAGGCGGTGCTCGACCAGGTGCTTGAGGAGGATCCCGCCGGCCCGGTGGACGATGCACTTGGGTCGGCCGGTAGTGCCCGACGAGTACAGGACGTACAGGGGATGGTCGAACGGCAGGTCGGCGAACCGGACGGCGTCGGCGGTGTGGGGGNCGAGGAACCCGTCCAGGTCGACGGAATCGGTCGGCAGGTCGCCGGTCGGGCCGCTCGCTGGGCTGCCGGTCGGGTCCTCGGGTACGACGACCACCCTGCGCAGCGACGGCAGCCCGGCCACCACCTCGGCCAGGCGACCGGTCACGTCGTGGCGACGGCCGGCATACCGGTAGCCGTCGGTGGCGAATAGGACCACCGGCCTGATCTGGCCGAAGCGGTCCAGCACGCCCTCGGTCCCGAAGTCGGGGGACACCGAGGAGAAGACGGCGCCGATGGACGCCGTGGCCAGCATCACCGCGTAGGCCTCGGGGACGTTGGGCAGCCAGGCGGCCACCCGGTCGCCGGGTTCCACGCCCGCGGCCAGCAGGCCCTGCTGGAGCCTCGACACCAGGGCGTGCAGGTCGGCCCGGGACAGGTCGCGCCGCCCGCCGGGTGCCGTCGGGTCCTCGCCCTCGAAGGCCAGCGCCGGCCGGTCGTCGGCGGATCCCAGCATGGTCTCAGCCACGTTGAGGCGGGCCCCGGGGAAGAACCGGGCGTCAAGCAGGTTGCCCGTGTTCAGGCCGGTGGCCGCGGTGGGACCGGGATCGCCGACTACGCCGAGGTGGTCCCAGGCGGTCCGCCAGAAGGCGTCCGGCCGATCGACCGACCATCGGTGGAGGTCGCCGGGTTCCACGCCGGCCGCGTNGGCGAAGGCCCGCAGNTTGGNGCCNGCCGCACGCGCCGCGTCGGGGGTCCACAGGGGGGCGACCATGGTCGCCGAGACTACCGACGGCCGTTCCCGCCAGACTGCGAGTCCGGGCACCACGGTCCATCCGGGACGCCCACGGGAACAAGGCCGGGAAGCGAGGAAGAGCGATGGGATCAGAGGTCCAAGGAGTGGAANCCCGGTCGGGTCGCTGGTTCGAGGAACTGCCGGTGGGCCTGGTGGTCCGCCACGCCCTAACCCGCACGGTCACCGAGGCCGACAACCTCCAGTTCTGCCTCATGACCCACAACCCGCAGCCGCTGCACCTCGACGCNGAATTCGCGGCGGGCACCGAGTTTGGCGAACGGCTCGTCAACAGCCTCTTCACCCTCGGNCTGGTGGTCGGGGCGAGCGTGGGCGACACGACCCTGGGTACCACGGTTGCCAACCTGGGCTTTGACGAGACGACGTTCCCGGCGCCGGTTTTCATCGGCGACACGCTGCGCTTCGAGACCGAGGTGGTGGCCGCCCGGGCGTCGGGATCGCGGCCTGACGCGGGGATCGTGGCCTTCGAACACCGGGCTACCAACCAGCGAGACCAGCTGGTGTGTCGGGCCCGACGCAACGCCCTGATGAGGAAGCGGCCGGCCTGAGGGCCCCTGCCACTCCCTCACACGGCTTCCCACGGATTCCCGGGAGGGGACGCGCCTAGGCTCCGGCCCGTGCCGTCGCAGGAACCCACCCACGACCACGGGCCTTCCGGAGACGACCTTCACGTCACGGTGGGTCGCCGACTTCGTGTGGTGGGCATGCGCTACAGCCGGTCCCGTCGAGTGGTGGTCGGCNTACTGGCCTCCGCCGGACGTCCGCTGACCCTGCCCGAGATCCTCGAGGCCAGTCGCCNCGNCGGCGACCGTCCCCTGGCTCAGAGCTCCGCCTACCGCAACNTCGGTGAGTTGGTCGACGCCGCGGTGGTCCGCCGGGTCGACTCGGGCGACGACCACGCCCGGTTCGAATTGCACGAGTCGCTCACCGGACACCACCACCACCTGGTGTGCGACGGCTGCGGCCGGATCGAGGACTTCGATGTGNCCGANGAGTTCGAGGCCCGGGTGGCTGANCTGGTGGCCGTGGCCGCTGGCCGGGGCTTCCGGGTGGACGCCCACCGCTTCGACATGGTCGGTCNCTGTGCCGACTGCGCCTGACCGTGCTCCTGCGTCGACCGGCGGCCCGGGTNGTCCTGCTGGACCNTGACGGCCGGATCTTCATGGTCAACGCCGAGGATCCCCTGGACCCGTTCAAGCCGGCCTGGTGGGAGATCCCCGGCGGCGGCATCGACTGGGGNGAGGACAGCGCGGCGGCCGCNGGTCGGGAGTTGGTCGAGGAGACCGGCATCGACGACTTCGAGATGGGCCCGGTGGTCTGGACGCAGCACGTCCAATTCACGTTCGGCGGCTACTTCTTCGACAGCCACGAGAAGATCCACGTGGCTTGGTGCGACGGCGGTGAGTACCGGCCCCGGCACCTCGAGGCCCTGGAGGCCGCGGCGTTCATGGGGGCCCGGTGGTGGGCGCTGGAGGACCTACTGGCCTCNGACGAGCCGGTACTGCCGGCGCTGCTACGCGAGCACCTGGCACCCATCGTGGCCGGCGACTTGCCCACCGAGCCGATCGACATCTCGCCTGTACCGCTGGACTGACCGGCCGTCAGCGGCCGGGGCAGGTCAGGNGGCCCGATCAGGTGGTGAGCCCGTCNAGGCCACCCCAGGCGAGGCGGGCGGCCAGGGCCGCCATCTCGTCGGCNGAGCGGACCNGACCGAGGTGCATCCAATGNCGGATCATCCCCTCGGAGAGNCCGTTGATGCCGGCCGCCATGGCTAGGGCGTCNTCGTGGCCCATGTCGCCCATGATCCGGGTCAGGTACTCGCTGAACGAGTCGCGGACCTGACGGGCGTCGCGTCGGAACTTGGGGTCGGTGGCCACGCTAGAGCCGTAGAGCACGGCAAAGGCGGCCGGTCGTTCCTCGAAGAAGCGGAAGAAGGCCCGGAACCCGGCCTCGACCCGGCGCCGTGGCGTGTCCTCCACCTCGGCCGACTCGATGGCCCGCAGCAGGGCGTCGCCCGTCTCGGCCAGCAGCACCTCGAAGAGGTCGTGCTTGGAGGCGAAGTGCTGGTACAGGACNGGCTTGGTGACNCCNGCNTCGGCGGCCACCGCGTTCATGGAGGTGTCGTGGTAGCCGGANCGGCCGAAGGCCTCCAGCGCCACGCAGAGGATCTGGCGTCGTCNCTCGGCGGCCGGCATGCGGGACGATCCGTTGCCACGCGAAGACCCCTCGTCCANGGTGGCCACCACCGGTTCGCTCGNCATGGTGTGACCGTAGNCACACNNGTCGNTCGAGTGGCCACCCGGGACTCGATTCAGTGTCCGGNGTGTCCGCCCCCGGTGGCCCTNCCTCTGGTGGCCTCGTCNCCNGCAGCCCGGTCCTCGTCGTCGGCCGCCCNNACCGCGTAGTGCAGGACGATGGCCGGGGCCAGCACGGCGGANCCGGCGACCAGCAGGGCGACCAGCGTGGTGGCCACGGCGTCGGTGAACCCGGTGGCCAGGCCCACGGCGAACACNGCGATCGAGACGAGGAAGGCCAGGTAGCCGAGCCGCTGGCCCAGCGAGGCCAGGCGGGCTATCCGGCGGCGCCTCTTCAGGACCGGGTCGAGGGCAGCGTCGTCGGGTCGGTCGCTCACGGCAACCAGCCTGCCTCGTCGAGGAGCGATTCCAGACGGGAGGCCATGCGCTCGAACGACAGGTGCTCGACGGCCACCCGTCGCTCCTCGGCCAGCCACCGCTCCCGTTCGTCGGCGTTGCTGTCCAGCCAGCCGGCGATGGCCTCCGCTTCGTCGGCGTCGAACCATCGGAACCCGAGGGCCCGGAGTTCGTCGGCCACCGGGTACGGGCCGACGGCCACCGGTCGCAGGGCGAGGGCCGCCTCGATCGGGGGGTTGCCGAAGCCCTCCCATGTGGAGGGGAAGGCAACCAGGTCGGCCGCCGCGTACAGGTCGGCTCGCGACGGGGCTCGGTGGCGGACGACCGGGCACCGGGCGACGGCCAGAAGGCGGGCCAACTCGGGCCCATAGCCGTCCTCGGCCGGGCCGGGCAGCCAGTAGGTGGCGTCCAGCACCTCGGCCAAGGCGATGCCCCGGTCGACGGCCTTGCGGGGGATGGCCCGGACGGGGTGGACGACCAGGCGGTCGTCGTCGCCCAGCCCGAGCGCGGCCCGTGTCCGGCTCCGGTCGCCGGCGGGCGGATCGGTCCGGAAGCCGTTGTGGATGGTGGTGGCGACGATGCCCCGGTCGGCCATCTGGCGACGGGTCAGGTCGTTGATGGTCACGTGGCGCCAGGCCGGATCGTCGGGCGGCAGCTCGGCCACGTGGGCGAACCGCTCCCGCTGCCACGGCGGGTCGTGGTGGTGGAGGATTGCCGGTCGGCCCCGCAGGGCGTCGGCAACCGCCCGGGCGGCGGGCAGGTTCAGCGGGATGGTGCACAGGTTCTCGACCACCACCAGGTCCGCGTCGGTCAGTGCCTCGGCCACCCGGTCGGGATCGGGGCCGGCGCCGTCGGCATCGGGGTCCGCCTCGATGCCCAGCCCCGGGACGAGGCTCACCGGACGGGGGTCGTCCCAGCCCGGTTCCACCCCACCGGCCACCCAGTCGACGTCGAAGCCCATCCCGGCCAACGCGTCGGCCCACATGCGGGCCACCACCGAGACGCCGTCGGTGGGACCGAAGCGGAAGGAGGTGATGGTGCAACGGGGCATGATCGGGGCGTGGTCGTGGATTGGAACGGTGGCGTTGGCGGGCTCCCGTCAGACGCCGACTTGGAGGCGGCGGTCCGCCGGACGCTGGACGCCCACTGGGTCGCCGAAGGGTACGCAGCCCCGCACGTGACGGTCTACCCGTGGCAGTGGCTGTGGGACTCGTGCTTCCACGTGCTGGTGTGGCTGGCGCTGGGCGAGGTGGACCGGGCCCACCGGGAGCTGTCGGTGGCCTTCGGCCCGCAGGCGACGTCGGGGTTCGTGCCCCACATGAACTACGTCCGCGACCCCGGCTTCCACGAGGACCTCTGGGGGCGCCGCGACGGCTCGTCGATAACCCAGCCGCCGATGTACGGCCACGCAGTGGCCGAGTTGGCCCGGGCCGGGCACCGGCCGGACGAAGCGGTGCTCGACGCGGCGACGGCAGGGCTGCGGTTTCTACTCGACCGGCGTCACCACCCATCGGGCCTGGTCCGGGTCTGCCACCCTTGGGAGACCGGGGTCGACGACTCGCCACGCTGGGACGACCACTGTCCCGGGGGCTTCGACCGGGACCGGTGGCGGGTCACCAAGGACCGGCTGGCGTCGATGATGGAGACCGGCCCCGACGGGGAGGCACTAGCCAACCCCGGGTTCGACGTGGCCCCAGCCGGCTTCAACGCCCTGGTGGCCTTCAATGCCCGGGAACTGGCCGGGGTCACNGGCGACGACCGGCTGGCCGACGANGCCGNCCAGTTGGCCGACCGGCTGGCCGACCAGTGGGACCCGGCGCTCGGCACCTGGGTGGACGCCGGACCAACGTCCGACGGGTCGGGGCGGGTCCGCACGGCCGACGCCCTGCTGGGCCTGCTGGTNGACGACCACCCGGGTCGGGCGACCCGGGTGGTCGACCAACTAATGGACCCGACCGGCCACGGTGGCCCGTTCGGACCGACCGGCGTGCACCGGGCCGAACCGGCCTTCGACGCCCGCGCCTACTGGCGGGGCCCGGTATGGCCCCAGCTGGCCTACCTGCTGGTCCTCGCCGTCGAGCCCTACTCGCGGAGCGCGGCAGCCACCCTGGCNCGGACCACGGTGGCTGGGGCGTGGGCCTCGGGNCTGGCCGAGTATTGGGATCCCGACACCGGTGACGGGTTGGGTGCCATCCCCCAGTCGTGGACTGGCTTGGCTCTGGTGCTGGCCGGTCTTGGGGATGGGCCCTGTTCCTCTGGGGAGCGTTCCTAGCGGCGCGAGTCGCGGGCGGTGCCCACCAACTCGCCACCGTCGTCGCGGTACACGTAGCAGTGGATGCCGCGGAACGCGGCCCGTTCGTGTTCGAAGTCGGTCCGGTCCGGAGTGAGATAGCCCAGCTCCAGCTCCGAAAGCTCGTAGATCAGCCCCACGAACCCGGCGAAGGCGCCGTAGCACTCGGCCCGGGCGTAGGCCTCCATCTCCCGGTCGCCGGGCCACGGGGCGCCGGGTCGGGCCGGGTGCTCGGTCCGCAGGTAGACCTCGTGCTGGTGGGGACCATCGCACGGCACCCGGGTGTCGATCTCCACCATGCGGTCCTCGCGCACCCAGGAGTAGCTGTTGAAGCAGGTGCCGGTGCCCAGGTCGTGGAGGTTGACCACCTCGCCCACCCAGTCGGGGATTGCCTCGTCGTCCAACTCGGGTCGCGCCTCCACCATCGTGGTGGCGGGGGCGGCCGCCTCGTCATCGGGTCCGTCGTCCTCCGTGNCCGGCGACGAGACGGTGGATCCGCAGGCCGTACTGGCCATCAGGGCCNCGGCTAGGGCAGCCGCCAGCGCCGTCCGGACCCGGAAACCGGGGCCGCGGCGGAGCGTCGTCATGGGGTCAGGGTACGGCCGACCGGTACCGTGACGGGGTGCCGGTGGTCGAGTTGCGTGCCGCGGTCGCGCTGCTGGGGCGCTTTCCCGCCCTGTCGGGGGTCGACCTGTCCGTCGACGCCGGCGAGACAGTCCTAGTGCGCGGTCCCAACGGGGCGGGCAAGACGACCCTGTTGCGCCTCTGCGCCGGTCTGGTGAGCCCTGAGTCCGGTTCGGCCGTGGTGCTGGGCTACGACCTGGCCGAGGGAGCCGACCGTCGGGCGGTCCGTCGCCGGGTGGCCCTGCTGGGGCACGGGGCGGCGCTCTACGACGACCTGACGGTAGGCGAGAACCTCCGCTTCTGGGCCCGTGCCGCCGGCTTGCCGACCGGTTCGGAGGCCGATGGTGCGGAGCAGCGAGTGGCCAGAGCCCTGGACCGCCTCGCCGTCCCCGCCCGCCTGGTCGACCAGCGGGCGTCCACGCTGTCGCAGGGGCAGCGTCGTCGGGTGGCCCTGGCTGCGCTCGTGGTGCGGCGCCCCGACCTGTGGCTGATGGACGAGCCGCACGCCGGCCTCGACCAGGCTGGACGCGACTTGGTTGATGGGCTCGTGGCCGAGGCGGTGGCCGCCGNCGGCACCGTGNTCGTGTCGTCGCACGAACTGGAANGGGTGGCCGCCCTGTCTCCCCGGGTGGTCACCCTGGCCGGCGGCCGGGTGGTCGACGAACGGGGGGCGGCCTGATGGGCGCTCCTTCGATGGGGACGGCGTGGCGCGACGCGCTGATGGTGGCCGGTCGGGACCTCCGGATCGAGGCCCGGTCCAGGGTCGTCGTCGACCAGGTGGTGCCCTTCGCGGTCCTGGTGCTGGTCCTGTTCGGGTTCGCCTTGGACGCCGACCACCGCACCCTGCGGACCTTCGCCCCGGGCTTGTTCTGGGTGGCCGTCCTGTTGAGCGCCCTTCTGGCCGTCCACCGCTCGGCGGCCCTCGACCGGGCCGACGGGACCGATACCGCCCTGCGCATGTCCGGCTTGTCGCCCGCCGCGCTGTTCTTGGGGCGGGCGGCCGCCGTGTACGTGCAGGTGGTGGCCCTCCAGGTGGTCCTCGTCGGCGGGCTGCTGGTCCTCTACGGCGTNGACGTCGAGGACCCGCTGCTGCTGNCCGTGGCCGGCCTCGTCGCCGGGGTCGCCGTGGCGGCCGCCGGTACCCTCTACGGCGCGCTGGCCTCGGGTCTCGGGGTGCGGGAGACCCTCCTGCCCATCCTGCTGCTCCCGGTGCTGGCGCCGGTGCTGATCGGGGCCACCCGGGCGTTCGACGACGCCCTCGGGGCCGCGGCCGTGGACGGCTGGGCGTGGACCGGCCTGCTCGCGGTGGCCGCCCTGGTCCTCACNGTGGTCGGCGCGTCGGCCCACGGCGCGCTGGTCGAGGACTGATCGGGAGCGACGATNGGCATGACGACAGGCACCGCCGCGGAGACCCGCGAAACCACCGGTTCGCCGCGCTCGCGCCTGCTGGGCGTGGCCACNCTGCTGGCCGTGGCCGTCCTCGGGGCGCTGGCCTTCGTCCTGACCGACCCCGACGTGCGGATCCACCCCACCACCGGCGAGGAGTTCGGCCAGTTCGACGCCGTGCGGATGCTCTACGTGCACGTTCCGCTGGCCGTCATGACCTACGTGGCCTACGGGATCTGCGCGGTGGCAAGCGTGGGGGTTCTGGTGAAGCGGACGCCGTGGTGGGACGTGATGGCGCATGCTGCGGCCGAGGTGGGCACCGTGTTCTGCGGGCTGGTGCTGGTCACCGGCTCCATCTGGGGTCGTCCGGTGTGGAACACCTGGTGGGAGTGGGGCGACGTGCGCCTCATGACCACGCTGGTGCTGTTCCTGATGTTCGCCGGCTACCTGGCCCTGCGACGCACTACCGACGACCCGCGCCGCCAGGCCCGACGGGCGGCNGTGGTGGCCCTGGTGGCCGTNCTGGACATCCCGTTGGTCAACCGGTCGGTGGAGTGGTGGGAGAACCGGACGCTGCACCAACGCTCCACCATTGGGGAGCTCAAGATCGAGGACCTCACCCTGTTCACCCTGTTCTTCGGCTTCGTGACCGCCGGGCTGGTACTGGCCTGGCTGCTGCTGCACCGCTTCCGGGTCGGCTGGTTGGAGCAGGCGGCGCTGGACCACGGGGTGGCGGCGGCGATCGCCGAACGCCACGCCGAGACCGATGACGCCGAGGTCCGGCGAGCCGTGGGTGAGGGGGAGTCGGGCTCGTGACTCACGTGGGCTACCTGGTGGCCGGCTGGGGGATCGTGGTCGGCGTGCTCGGCACCTACGCGGTGCGTCTGGTCCGGCGGGGCCGGGCGCTCAGCGGTCGGGTGCCTGACGCCCACCGTCGCTGGCTCGAGGCCCCGGGTTCCGAGGGGTCCGACGATGGAAGGATCCCCGGTGCCTGATCCCGTAGATGGGCCGGANGAGGTGCCCGGGGGGTCGTCCCCCGGACCATCACTCGAACTGACGCCGTCGCCGTCGCGGCCGGAACGGGCCCGACGTCGCCCCGGGGCCGTCGTCGTGGTGGTCCTGCTGGTGGTGGCCGTGGTCGCGGTGCTGCTGCGCACCCTGGGCGACGCCTCCCTGTTCTTCTACGAGGTCTCTGAGGCCGTGGAGCGCCGCACTGAGTTGGCCGACGCCCGCTTCCGGGTCGTCGGCACCCCGCAGCCCGGCCTGGTCGAGCTCGACGTGGATGGCGAGCCGGCGGTGGCCTTCACGCTGTGCGCCGGACACGTGCTGGCCGACGTGGCCCACCTGGGCGATCCGGCTGAACTCTTCCAGCCCGGAGTGCCGGTGGTCCTCCAGGGCGCCTGGGTGGCCGGACCGGTCCCCGGCCTGGCCGCCCTCGAAGGGCCGGCCGACGACGGTTGGCACCTACGCACCGACCACATGGTGGTCAAGCACGACAACGACTACCGGGGCGAGGGTGCCGAGTTGGAGCCCTGCGGCACCGGGGTCGCCGGGGAGTGAACGCCACCCTCGGGTCGGGGTTCGTCGCCCTCGGCCTGGTCGCCGCGGTGGCCGGGGTGGCCACCACTGGCCGGGCCCTGGCCACCGGCCACCTCCGGCTGATCGGACGGTCGACCACCTGGGTGTGGCTGTTAGCTGTGGCTGCCGTCGGCCAAGTGGTGGTCATGGAGCGGGCGCTCATCACCCGCGACTTCACCGTGGCCTTCGTGGCCGAACACGGCAGCCACCGCACCCCGGCGCTGTTCAACGTGGCCACCCTGTGGTCGGCGTTGGAGGGGTCGATCCTGCTGTGGGTCCTCGTGCTGGTCGGCTACCTGGTGCTGGTGGCCCGCCGTTTCCGGGACCGTCTCGAGGACCCGATGGTGGGCTGGACCCTCCTGGTCATGTTCGCCGTCTGCACGTTCTTCTTCCTGCTGCTGGCCGGTCCGGCCCAGCCGTTCGGGCGGTTCGAGCCGTGGGCCGGCTACGACGGGCCGGGCCCCAACCCACTGCTCCAGAATCACGTGCTCATGGCCTTCCACCCGCCGGTGCTGTACCTGGGCTACGTCGGGTTCACCGTGCCGTTCGCCCTGGCCGTGGCCGCCCTGGCCACCGGCCGGCTCGGCGAGGGATGGCTGCTCGAGGCCCGCCGGTGGACGCTGGTGGCCTGGGGCTGCCTGACCGTGGGCATCCTGCTCGGCGCCTGGTGGTCGTACGACGTTCTGGGGTGGGGTGGCTACTGGGCGTGGGACCCGGTCGAAAACGCCTCGTTCCTGCCGTGGCTGACCGGCACCGCCTACCTGCACTCGGTCATGGTCCAGGAGCGTCAGGGGATGTTGCGGGTCTGGAACCTGTCACTGCTGTGCGCCACGTTCGCCCTGACCATCCTGGGCACGTTCATCACCCGGTCCGGTGTGCTGGAGTCGGTGCACGCCTTCACCGAGTCGGGGATCGGGCCGCTGCTGTTGGGCTTCTTCGCCCTGGTGGTGGCGGTCACCGTAGGGCTGATCGGTTGGCGGGGTGACGCCCTGCGGTCGCCGGGGGCCATCGAGTCGCCGATGTCGCGCACCGGCGCGTTCCTTGGCAACAACCTGCTGTTCGGCGCCTTCGCCTTCGTGGTGCTACTCGGCACGGTCTTCCCGCTACTCGTCGAGGCGGCCCGTGGCGACCGGATCGCGGTGGGCAACCCGTACTTCGAGCGGATGACCATGCCCATCGGCTTCGCCCTGCTGTTCCTGATGGCCGTTGCCCCGGCGCTGCCGTGGGGTCGGGCCACCACCGAGGTGCTGTCAGTCCGCCTGCGGGTTCCGGCGCTGGCCGGGGCGGTGGCCATGGCCGGATCGGTGGCCATCGGCGGACGGGGCTGGGCGCCGACGCTGGCCGTGGGCCTTGGCGGCTTCGCTGCCGGTGGGGCGGTTCGCCACCTGTTCCTGGCCGTGCAGGCTCGGGGCATGCGAGGCCTGGCCGGGCGGTCCAGCGGCGGGATGGTGGTCCACGTGGGGGTGGCCGTGGTAGCCGTGGCCATGGCCTGCTCGTCGGCCTACGTGCGCCAGGCCGAGTTCCGTTTCGACGAGGTGGGGGACCGGGCCTCCTTCGCCGGCCACGAGTTGGTCTTCGACGGATTGTCGGTGGTCAACCTGCCGGAGAAGTCCGAGATGAGGGTGGCCGTGCTGGTCGACGGGGACCATCACGAGCCGGCCATCAGCGTGTTCCCGTTCGGCGGGCAGACCATCGGGACGCCGTCCACCCGGTCGACGTGGCGCGATGACCTGCAGTTGGCCGTCCTGGCCGTGCCCGACGGGTCTGGCTACGGCTCTGACGATGTTGCCGAGGCGACCGTGGTGCGGGTGACGGTGCAGCCGCTGGTCTCGTGGTTGTGGATCGGGGGCGCGGTGATGGCCCTCGGGACGCTGCTGGCTGCCCTGCCCGGGGCCGGCAGCCCGACCGGCCGGACCCGACGGCCAGACCAGTCGGTCGTCGAACCGGTCGGAGAGCCGACCGGGGACGGGGTCGACTCGTGAGGCCGGTGCGGACCACGGCGGCCGCCGTGGGTCTGGCGCTGGCCCTGCTCGTGGTGGTGTTCGCCACACGCGATGCCGGACGCGACCGGCTGACCACCCATCTCGTCGGAGCCGTGGCGCCCCCGGTGGTCGGCACCACCGTGGACGGTGGGGCCTGGGACCTCGACGACCAGCGGGGACGCTGGGTGCTGGTCAACTTCTTCTCCACCACCTGCGTGCCGTGCGTCGAGGAGCACCCGGAGCTTGTGGCCTTCGCCGAGGCCCACGGGCCAGTCGCCGAGCGCGCGGCGGACGATCCTGGCCGGCCGGAGGTGCGGGTGGTCAGCGTGGCATTCGACGACCGGGCGTCGGCGGTGGCCGACTTCTTCACCACCAACGGTGGCGGCTGGGCGGTGCTGGCCGCCGACACGGGTCGAATCGCCGTGGACTGGGGCGTGGTGGCCGTCCCCGAGTCGTACCTGGTCACCCCGTCGGGATACGTGGCGGCCAAGGTCGTGGGTGGGGTGGTGCGAGAGGACCTCGAGGACCTGCTGGACCGCGCGTCGGCGGTGCTGGCCGACGGAGCCGGAGGCGGCGCGTGACCCGATCTCTGACCCGCTCACGGGTCACGTGGCTGGCCGTCCTGATGGTGGCCGTGGGCAGCCTGGTGGCGTCCGAAGTCGTCGACCGGGGCCCGCGCACCAACGCCGAGCGGGTCCACGCCCTGGCCGGCGACTTCGCCTGCCCGGTCTGCCAGGGCCAGTCCTTGGCCGAGTCGGACGTGCCAGTGGCCCGCACCATCCGGGCCGCTATGCGGACGATGGTCGACGAGGGCCGGACCGACGACCAGGTTCGCCTCATGCTGGTCGAGCGCTTCGGCGAGCAGGTGGACTACACCCCGACCGGGCGTGGCCTGACCGGGCTGGTGTGGATCCTCCCGGTGGTGGGCGGCGCGATGGCAGTGGTCGCGGCGGGGGCGGCGCTCCGACGGTGGAGTGCCGGGGAAATGAGCGGCGTCGCCGCAGGGGAACGGGGACTCCGTCCATCGGTCGGTGTCGCCACGGTGGCCGGGGTGGTGGTGGTCGGCGTGGTGGCCGGCGTGCTGGTGGCCAGGACGGCTGGTGACCGGGGGGTTTCGGACGCACTGACCGGTGACATCCGGTCGTCAACGAGGACCCTGCTGGCCGAAGCCGCGGTTGCCGCACCCGACGAGGCCGAGGCGTTGTACGGCCGGGTGCTCGAGTTGCAGCCGTCGAACGTGGAGGCGCTGGCCTACCGTGGTTGGTCGCGTTGGCGGACCGGAGACCGCGTGCTGGCCCGGGGCGACCTGGACGAGGCGGTGGCCGTCGACGCCGGATACGCCGACGTCCGGGTGTTCCGGGCTTCGGTCCGCCACGCCGATGGCGACCACGCCGGGGCGGCCGCCGATCTGGTGGTCCTCGACGGCTTGGGCGCTCCGCCGATAGTCGACGACCTGCTGGCCGCCAGTCGCCTGCGCCAGCGCATCGCCCATGGCCTGGCCGAGGCCGGCGAGCTGCTGGCCGCCCTCGAACTGCTGGACTCGGGGATCGATCCCGCGGGTGCGGGTCCCGGCGATGCTGCCCTGCTGGCTGAGCGGGGCTGGCTGCTGTCCACCACCCGGGTGCCCGAGCTGGTGGAGCGGGGCCTCCTTGCCCTGGACGAGGAGGTGGCCGTCGATCCGGCCGACCCGTATGCCCGGGCCTACCGGGCGGTGGTGGCGGTGGTGTCCGGTCGGCCGGGGGGCGCCGTCGATGACGTCGCGGCGTTCACCGCGCTGGACGGTCCGCCGGCCGACCTGGTCGACCTGCTCCGCACCACCGGGCTGCTGGCCGACTGATCACTGGCGCCAGGTCACTGGTGCCAGATCACTGGTGCCAGATCACTGGTGATAGTTGGCGTGGGTGACGACGCCGTCGGCTACGGTCAGTTCCCACACCGAGGCGTAGGCGCAGCCCCGTCCGCCGCTGAGGCCCGCCCCGTCGGACACCACGTCGCGCACCACGTCGGGGATCACGTCGGAGTGGCTGCACAGCACCACCACCCGGCCGTCGACCGATGGGTCCGCGGCCAGGCGACGGACCAGCTTGGTGGTGGTCGACGAGCCGCCCTCGAACAGCGCCGGGTCGTCGTCGACGGCCAGGCCGTGGCGGGCGGCCAGCGGGCCCACCGTCTGCAGGCACCGGACGGCCCGGCTGCTGCGGATGGCGGCCAGCGGCCGACCGCACAGCACCGGCCCCACGGCGTCGGGCAACCGGTCGGCCTGGTCGCGCCCACCGGCGTCCAGTGGCCGTTCCGCGTCGTCGCCCGACCAGCGGTAGGGGTCGCCGGCCGACCCGTGTCGGACAAGGAGGATACTCACGGGCGGGTCGTCGGTCGCGGGTCGGGGTCAGGCAGAGACGTCGGTGATGCACACGGCGTCGCCCATGGGGAGCGACGATCGCATCTCGGCGGTGGCTTCGCCGTACAGGGCACCGAGCATGCCGCGCACCAGGCCGCGGTCGACGGCGCAGATCACCGGGTGCTCGATGGGGGCGCCGCCAAACGGGCAGTGCTCGGACACGATCCGCAGGCGGTCGTCGCCGGACCGTTCGGCCCGGGCAGCGAACCCGTGGGCGGTCAGCGCCTCGGCCACCACCTGCATGGCCGACCGCAGCGACCGATGGACCTCGTCCTCGCCTAGGGCGTCGGCCATGCTCCGGCCCACCTCGGCACCGACCTCCTCGGCCATGGCCTCGGCCTGGTCGGCTGGCAGGAGGGCCAGTGCCCGACCCAGCAGGCTGACTAGGACCGCGTCCTGGCGAACCGGCAGCTCCAGCGGCGTGCCGGGGTCGGCCACCCGGTAGTGCTTCGACGGTCGGCCCGCCGAGGCGCCTGCGGGCCGCTCCACGGCGATCTCCAGGTAGCCGCCGGCGGCCAACTTGTCGAGGTGGTGGCGGGCCACGTTGGGGTGAAGCTCGAAGGTCTCGGCGGCTTCGGCCGCGGTCACCCCGGAGCCGTCGGCCCGTTCCCGGACGTGCAGGTAGATGTCCCGCCGAGTGGGATCACCGAAGGCTCCGGTGATGGCGGTGACGGCCGAGGCGAACTCGGTGGCCGTGAGGGGGGCCCCATCCACCCGGTTAGCCTACCGATCCCGCTCGGGTGGACGTCCGGAGCCCCCGCCAGCGGCCCAGATCTCAGCCCAGTCAGCATCCCCAGGAGCCTCCGTGCCGGTCACCGAATCCCAGGTCGTCGACGCCCTTCGACCCGTGCAGGACCCCGAGTTGCGGCGCAGCATCGTGGACCTCGGCATGGTCCGGACCATCGGGATCGACGGTGGCCGGGTCGACGTCGAGGTGGCCCTGACGGTGCCCGGCTGCCCCATGAAGGCCGAGATCCAGGCCGCGGTGGACGGCGCCGTGGCCGCCCTGGACGGCGTCGACGCAGTGGGCGTGTCGTTCACCACCATGACCGAGTCCGAGCTGGCCGAGTTGCGCGAGCGCCTGCACGGCGACCCGGCGGCCACCGCAGGCACCAACTCCACCTACGGCCACTCCGAGGGGCGGGCCGTGCCGTTCGCCGAGGCCAACTCGTCGACCCGGGTCCTGCTGGTGGCCTCTGGCAAGGGCGGCGTGGGCAAGTCGTCGGTAACCACCAACCTGGCCGTGGCCCTGGCCGGCCGGGGGAAGGACGTGGCCGTCGTCGACGCCGACGTCTGGGGCTTCTCCATCCCCCGGATGCTGGGCGTGTCTCACGCCCCGACGGTCATCGACGAGATGCTGATCCCGCCGGAGGCCCACGGGGTGCGGTGTATCTCCATGGGCTTCTTCGCCGAGGAGGACCAGCCGGTCATTTGGCGGGGCCCCATGTTGCACAAGGCCCTCGAGCAGTTCCTGACCGACGTCTACTGGGACGAGCCCGACTACCTCTTGGTCGACCTGCCTCCGGGCACCGGCGACATCTCCATCTCGTTGGCCGGGTTTCTGCCCACTGCCGAGATGTACGTGGTGACCACGCCGCAGCCGGCCGCCCAGACAGTGGCCCAGCGGGCCGCCTTCATGGCCGAGAAGGTCAACCTAAAGGTCCACGGAGTGATCGAGAACATGTCGTGGTTCACCGGCGACGACGGGACCCGCTACGAGCTGTTCGGCGCCGGTGGCGGCTCGGCGCTGGCCGAGCGCCTCGACGTGCCTCTGGTCGGCCGGGTGCCGCTAGTGCCGGCCCTGCGCGACGGCTCCGACCACGGCCGCCCGGTGGCCGCCGACCCCTCGACCGAGGTCGGGGCGGTCTTCGCCGAGATGGCCCGGGTGCTGGACGAGGACATGAAGCCGACCAAGCGTCGGCACCGCGAATTGAAGGTCATCTGACCTTGAGATCATCCGACCGACGGAGACACGGGAGCGACACGTGGACGTACGCATCGGGGTGACCAACACCCCCAAGGAGATCACCGTAGAGATGGCCGACGACGTGGATGTTGACGGCCTGGTGGCCGAGGTCGAGCAGGCGGTGGCCGGAGACGGAGCCGTGCTGTGGCTGACCGACGTGCGCGGTCGTCGGGTCGGGGTGCCGGCCGAGCGCATCGCCTACGTCGACCTGGGTGCCGCGGGGGGCACCAACCCGGTCGGCTTCGGCTGACCCGACCTGCGGGTCGTCGTCGACGCGGACGACCTGAACGAACCCCATGGCGACCCTCGCCGAGTTGGCCCGCTCGCACACCGAGCTCGACGAGGCGCGCATCGCCCACCTGCAGGACCTCGCCAGCACCTGGGGGCTGCTGGCCGACCTCTCCTTCGCCGACCTGCTGCTATTCGGCCACGGTGGGCACAGCGGTGGGGGACAGGCGTCCGACCGCCTGGTGCTGCTCGGGCATGTGCGGCCGACCACCGGGACCACGCTCTACCGGGCCGATCTGATGGGCCAGGTGTTCGAGGCCCGGCGCCGACCCCTCGTCAGCGAGGCCCTCGCCACCGGGTCCACGGTCCGGGGCACGGTCAACGTGGGTGCCGACCGCGACGTCCGGGTCACCGCGGTGCCCGTCCGCCGCGACGGCGAGGTGGTGGCCGTGCTGGCCCGGGAGCGGATCCGCACCGACGACCGCACGTCCAGCGAGCAGGAACGCACCTACGTCGGAGTGTTCGACCGGTTCGCGGCGATGATCGAACGGGGCGAGTTCCCTTACCGCGACGAGGAACGCCTCCGCCACCGGACGCCGCGGGTCGGGGACGGCCTGCTCCTAGTCGACGCCGACGGGCGCATCGAGTTCGCCTCTCCGAACGCCGTGTCATCACTCCACCGCCTGGGCCTGACCCGAGGTGTGACCGGGGCCCGCTTCGGCGACACCGGCCTCGGGTCGGCGATGCTGCGTTCTGCGTTCGCCCGGCGGACCGCGGTGATCGACGAGCTGGAACGGACCGACGACCGCTCGGAGGTGAGCCTGTCGATGGTTAGCCACTGCTTCCCGCTCCTGGACCACGGGGAGGCCACCGGCGCCATCGTGCTGGTCCGCGACGTGACCGAACTACGGCGGCGGGACCGCCAGCTGGTGTCCCGGGATACCACCATCCGGGAGATCCACCATCGGGTGAAGAACAACCTCCAGACCATCTCGTCGCTGCTCCGCCTTCAGGCCCGGCGCCTCCACGGCGAGGAGGCCCGCTCCGCGCTCGGCGAGTCCGTGCGGCGCATCGGCGCCATCTCGGTGGTCCACGAGACGCTGGCCCAGAGCACCGACGACGACGTGGCCTTTGCCGAGATCGTGCGGCCCCTGGTGCGGGTGGTGGAGGAGAGCGTGTCGTCGCCGCTGCGCCCGCTGGCCTTCACCGTGGAGGGTGACGCCGGCACGGTGCCCGGCCAGGTCACCACCACTTTGGCCGTCGTGTTGACCGAGCTGCTCCAGAACACCGTTGACCACGCCTTCCCGGCGCCCGGCAACTCCCCGGAGCCGGGGGCGGCGGGGCCGGAGGCCGAGGGTGGCGGGGAGCACGATCCCGAGCCGGGGTCGGTCCGGATCGAGCTTGAGCGGCGCAGCGACGGGCTGTCGGTCCGGGTGGTCGACGACGGGGTGGGCCTACCCGACGGCTTTGACGTGGCCGAGGCCACCGGCCTTGGCCTGACCATCGTCCGGACGTTCGTGGAGGGCGAGCTGGGCGGCCGGATCAGCCTGTCGCCGGTGCCGCGGGGCCGGGGCACGGTGGCCGAGGTGCGGGTGCCGGCCAGCTGTCTCGTCAGCCCGTGGGGCGACTCCCGGGATCCGACCGGCTGACCTGCCATCCCCGGGGCCTAGGGTCGGGGCGTGTCCGACGGTTCCTCCTCCCGACGCCCGCTGGTGGTGGCCCACCGTGGCGCCTCGGCCGACCGCCTCGAGAACACCGTCGAGGCCTTCGTGGAGGCCCGGGACCAGGGCGCCGACTGGGTGGAGCTGGACGTGCGGATCTCGGCCGATGACGTCCTCGTCGTCCACCACGACGCCCACTATCCCGACGGCCGCCTCGTCCGGGACGTGCCCATGGGCGAGGTGCCCGACCAAGTCCCGTCACTGGCCGAGGCGTTCGAGGCCTGCGACGGCATGGGCGTCAACGTCGAGGTCAAGAACCTGCCCGGCGACCCCGACCACGAGGCCTCGGTGGTGGCCTGCGAGGCGGTGGCCGGCCTGGCCTCGGCCTACCGCCCGCCCGAGCTCCTGCTGGTGTCGTCGTTCGACATCGCGGCCGTGGACCGCATCCGGGCCACCGACCCGACGGTGCCCACTGCCTGGGTGGTGGCCGAGCGGCACGGCACGAACCTGGTGCTGGACCGCACGGTGACCCACGGGCACGGCTCGGTGAACCCGTGGGACGAGTTGGTCGACGAGCACCTGGTGGAGGCCTCGCACGCCCGTGGCCTGTCGGTCCTGGTGTGGACGGTGGACGACGCCGAGCGGATGGAACGCCTGGCTACCTGGGGCGTGGACGGCATCATCACCAACCGGCCGGGCCTGGCCCGGTCGGTTGTCGACGGCTGAGCCGCACCGGGGCGCGGGTCAGGCGAGGGCCGGTGAGCCCAGAGGGACCACGACGTCCAGGGCCGACCGATGGTGCCGGACCTCCACGGTGGTCGCCTCCCCCACGTGGTCGCCGTCGACCTGCAGCGGCACCGGCCGATCGGCGGTGACCG
>PBUO01000114.1 GCA_002727895.1 Acidimicrobiaceae bacterium
GACTTCCTCGCCTCGGTGTGCGCACGCTACGGCGCCGGCTTCTGGAAGCCAGGCTCGGGGATCATCCATCAGGTGGTGCTCGAGCAGTACGCCTTTCCCGGCGGGATGATGATCGGCACCGACAGCCACACGCCCAACGCCGGTGGTGCCGGGATGGTGGCCGTGGGCGTGGGCGGCGCCGACGCCGTCGACGTCATGACCGGGTTCCCTTGGAACGTCCGGTGGCCCAAGCTGATCGGCGTCCACCTGACCGGCGAACTCGACGGCTGGGCGGCCCCCAAGGACGTCATCCTGAAGGTGGCCGACATCCTCACTGTGAAGGGCGGCACCGGCGCCATCGTCGAGTACTTCGGCCCCGGGGCCCGCAGCCTGTCGGCCACCGGCAAGGCCACCATCTGCAACATGGGGGCCGAGATCGGTGCCACCACGTCGATCTTCGCGTACGACGACGCCATCGCCCGCTACCTCAAGTCGACCGACCGGGAGGCCGTGGCCGACGCGGCGAACGCCGTGGCCCACCACCTGCGAGCCGACGACGAGGTCGAGGCCGACCCCGGCGCCTACTTCGAACAGGTCATCGAGATCGACCTGTCGACCCTGTCGCCGCACATCAACGGCCCCCACACCCCCGACCTGGCCCGCCCGGTGGCCGACCTCGGCGCCGAGGCCGAGCGGGAGGGCTGGCCGCTGGACGTCAGCGCCGGCCTCATCGGGTCGTGCACCAACTCCAGCTACGAGGACATCACCCGGGCGGCCAGCATCGCCCGCGACGCCGTGGCCAAGGGGCTGACCGCCAAGGCCCCGCTGCTCATCACCCCCGGCTCCGAACAGGTCCGGGCCACCATCGAGCGCGACGGCCTGCTGGCAGACTTTGAGGCCCTCGGTGCCCAGGTGCTGGCCAACGCCTGCGGACCGTGCATCGGCCAGTGGGACCGCCAGGACCTCGAGGACGGCGTCCCCAACTCCATCGTCACCAGCTACAACCGGAACTTCCCGAAGCGCAACGACGGCTACGCCACCACCCACGCCTTCGTGACGTCGCCGGAGACGGTGATCGCCCTGACCATCGCCGGTCGCCTCGATTTCGACCCGGCCACCGACACTTTGGTTAACGACGCCGGCGAGGAGGTCCGCCTGGTCGTAGGCGCCGGTGAGGAGCTGCCGTCGGCCGGCTTCGACCCGGGCGAGGAGACCTTCCAGGCCCCGCCGGAGGACGGCTCGACGGTCGAGGTTGCCGTGTCGCCGACCAGCGACCGACTGCAGCTGCTCACCCCGTTCCCGGCTTGGGACGGCGGCGACCTGACCGACCTGACCGTGCTGGTCAAGGCCCAGGGCAAGTGCACGACCGACCACATCTCGATGGCCGGTCCGTGGCTGAAGTACCGGGGCCACCTGGAGAACATCTCCGGCAACGTCTACATGGGCGCCGTGAACGCCTTCACCGGCGAAGTGGGCACCGGATGGGACGCCACCGACGGCGGGACCCGGGCCTACCCGGAGATCGCCCGCCGCTACCACGAGGCCGGCATCGGCTGGGTGGCCATCGGTGACGAGAACATGGGCGAGGGCTCGTCCCGGGAGCACGCCGCCATGGAACCCCGGTTCCGGGGCGCCAAGGCCGTGATTGCCCGTTCGTTCGCCCGCATCCACGAAACGAACCTCAAGAAGCAGGGCGTGCTGCCGCTGACCTTCGCCGACCCGGCCGACTACGAGCGGATCGGCCCCGAGGACAAGGTGTCGGTGGTCGGTGTGGCCGACCTGGCCCCCGATCGGCAGGTCGAGGTGGTTGTTACCTCGCCCGACGACACCGAGGTCCGGATCGCCACCGACCACACCTTCTCGGCTGACCAGATCGAGTGGTTCAGGGCTGGCAGCGCCCTCAACCTGATCCGCCAGCGCTCCCGGGCCTGACGGGCCCCGCCGGGAAGCCGCCTAGCCTCGGACGGGATCCTCGTCCTGCACTAGTCGGGCGTTGACGGCGACATCCCCGGTCCACGCCCACAGCAGCACGCACGTCTCGTCGCCGAAGCGCTGGGCGTGGCGTTCCCATGGATCGTGGTGGACGGACTCCCCCACGCCCTTGGGCTCCCAAGGGCCGTCGCCGCGCTGGAAGAGGGCCGAGCCGTGGAGCACGTGGTACGTCTCCTCGGCCGGATGCTCGTGGCGCGGGTAGTGCAGGCCCGCGCCCCAGATGCCGAGGCCGGCGCTGGCAACCGATGACTCGACTAGGCCCCCCGGGCCGATGACCCGTACGTAGCCATAATTGTCCAGAAATTGCCGGGACAGCGTGGCCGCGTAGGCCGGCGTCTGGACCCAGTGCAGGACCGGCACCGCTGCGGTGAACGCCTCCAGCACGTCGGCCACACCGGAGACGGGGCTGGCCCGGTCGATCCCTGCGTCCCCGTCGACCAGCAGTCGGGCCACGGGCAGGGCCACCGGCTCGGGTGCCTCGATCCGGTCGGCGTCGACCGCTGCGACCAGGTGGCCCGCCACCTCGGCCAGCATGGGGAACCGGTCCACGTCGGGATGCCCGGCGTAGAACCCGGCCAGCGCCTTGACGAGGTCGCGTCGGAGGTCGACGGTCATGGGGTGCCCGCCAGGCCTGACGGACTGGGGTGGGACCCGCGCCTAGACCCGGCGCAGCCGGTAGCCGCGGTTGCGGGCCTCGGCCAGGGTGTCCGGTCCGAAGCACAGGAACCGCTCACTGCCCATGAGCTCGTCGAGCACTACCGCCATGGCGTCCTCGTCGGCCACCTCGTCCAGGTCGTAGACCTGCTGGGTCCGCTTGTCGCCGATGAAGCGGTAGTGGACGAAGGCCGACGGTCGATCCATGAGGTCGCAGGCTAGTTCCGGATGCCGGCCCGGACGCGACGGAGGGCGCACCCTGACGGGCACGCCCTCACGTCGGAATCACGACCGGCCGAAGCCAGTCAGCGGTTCGACTGGAATTCCCGGGGCAACCGTTGGTGCCAGCAGGGACCAGGGCCGGCGGTCGGATCCCGGGGGTGGATCGGCGGGAATTCGCCGAGTGGTCCAGCGCCGCTCAGCGGCCGTCCACCTCCGAAGTCCCCAGTCGACTGTCATTGGTACTGCCCTTGATGTGGACCACCTCCCTTCCTCGGTAGCCGCGACCCTAGGCCCGTCGGCAACTCCGCGCCGGAGACCCGACGCCCGGCCAGTACGGATCCGTACTGGCCGGGTACTCTCGGCCCATGAGCCCTGACTCCAGCAGCGGGACCTCCCCCACCACCGTCTTCCCGGCACGGATCGTCCACACCATCGACCCGGCCGCCCCGACAGCGTCCGCGGTGGCCGTACGCGACGGCCGCTTCCTGGCCGTCGGCGACCCGTCTGACCTCGTCGCCACCTATGGCGGCACCATCGACGACTCGCTGGCCGACAAGGTCCTCCTCCCCGGCTTTGTCGAGGCCCACAGCCACAAGGACACCGGCGGGATCTGGCAGCACACCTACGTCGGCTACGAGGGTCGGATCGGTCCCGAGGGGCAGTGGTGGCCGGGCTGTTCGACGCCCGAGCGTGTGGTCGAGCGCCTCCGCGAGGCCGACCGGGAGCTCGAGGATCCTGACGAGCCCCTCCTCGCCTGGGGGCTCGACCCCATCTTCTGGCCCGGAGAGCGGTTCGACCGCCGCCAGCTCGACGCCGTGTCGACCACCCGGCAGATCTTCGTCATCCACTCCAACATGCACCTGGCCACCGTCAACACAGCCCTCATGGAGGCCCAGGGCATCAGCCCGGACACTATGGCCGAGGGCGTCCCTAAGGACGCCGCCGGCTGGCCGACCGGCGAGCTCCAGGAACCGGCGGCCATGTTCCTGGCCGGCAAGCCCTTCCGTTCGTTCTTCGGACGGCTCCGCTCCGACGAGGCACTCCACAAGTTCGGCCGGGCCGCCCGCAACGTCGGCGTCACCACGGTCACCGACCTCGGCACCTCCAACCTCCTCGAGGAGTCCACCGTCCGGCAGTGGCTGGACGTCGCCGACGAGGCGTTCCCGATGCGGGCCGCCATGTTCCACGGCGCTGTCATGTACGCCCCCGATGGCGACGAGGCCTGTGCGGCAGCCATGGTCGACCTGAAGCGGAAGTCCACCGACCGGGTCCGGTTCGGCAACGTGAAGCTGCTCATGGACGGCTCCATCCAGGGCGGCACGGCCCGGGTCCGTTGGCCCGGCTACCTCCACGGGGGCCCCAACGGCATCTGGCTCATCGCCCCCGACCAAGTGGCCGATCGGATCGCCCCGTACCACCGGGCCGGGCTGCAGGTCCACACCCACGCCAACGGCGACCAGGCCGTCGAGGCCCTCCTGGAGGGCTTCGAGAAGGTCCAGACCACCCACCCGATGCCCGACCACCGGCACACCGTCCAGCACTGCCAGATGACCAGCCCCGGCCAGTACCGGAAGATGAAGGCGCTGGGCATGTGCGCCAACGTGTTCGCCAACCACACCTGGTTCTGGGGTGACCAGCACCGCGACATCACCGTCGGACCCGACCGGGCCGCCCGCATGAACGCTGCCCGCACAGCGCTCGACCTCGGCATCCCGTTGTCCATGCACTCCGACTCGCCGGTCACTCCTATCGGGTCGCTACACGTGGCGTGGGCCGCCGTCAATCGGGTCACCCCGTCGGGCGACGTGCTGGGCGCCGACGAACGCATCTCGGTAGCCGAGGCCCTCCACGCCGTGACCATGGGCGGCGCCTGGCAGCTGCGCATGGAGGACGAAATCGGCTCCATCAGCCCCCGCAAGTTCGCCGACTGCGCCGTGCTGGAGGCCGACCCGTTCGAGGTCGACCCCATGGAACTCCGGGACGTCCCTGTCTGGGGCACCATGAGCGGCGGCGCACTCCACCAGGCTGCGGCCCGGGGCTGACGGCCGGACCGGCACCGCAGGGACCATCGTGGCCGACCCGCAGGACCGCCTACCGCTGACCGTGGTGGGCGGCTATCTCGGCGCTGGCAAGACCACGCTGCTGAACCGGTTGCTGGCCGAACCGGACGGCCAGCGCATCGCCGTGCTGGTCAACGACTTCGGCGAGGTCGACATCGACGGTCGGCTGCTCGAATCGGCCACTGACGACGTGCTCATCCTGGCCAACGGCTGCGTCTGCTGCTCCATCGCCGACGACTTCGCCGAGACGCTGGACTCCGTCCGGTCGTTCGCGGACCGAATCGACCGGGTGGTGGTCGAGGTCAGCGGGGTGGGCCAACCCGACAAGGTGGCCCAATGGGCCCACTCCCCCGGCTTCAGCCCCGACGGCATCGTGGTCGCCGTGGACCCGCTGTCCATCCGCGATCGGGTCGCCGACCGCTACGTGGGCGACACGGTGCTGGCCCAGTTGGCCTGCGCCGACCTGCTGGTCGTCACCCGCACCGACGTGGCGGAACCCGAGGCCCTGACGGCCTCCGAGTCCTGGCTGGCCGGGGTCACCGAGGCCACAGTGCTGCGCACCCCGGTCCCAGCGCGGGTGCTCCTCGGACCCGTGCCCCGGAAGGCGCGCCCCGACGACCCGGCCGCCGACCACGACCACGCGGCGCACGCGGAGCAGGCCACCGACCACGTGACGATCTCCCGGGTGCTAGCCGGGCCAGTGTCGCGGGCATCGATCGATACCTGGACCCGGGCCCGACCCTCGGGCGTGGTCCGGGCCAAGGGCCTGGTCCGGGTCGACGACCGGCCAGACGACCGCACCGTGCTCCAGGTGTGCGGCTCGTCGACCACCGTCGCGGTGGACGGGCCGTGGGACGACGGCGAGGACGCCGTGGTGGCCATCGCCCTGCCCGGCACGCCCCGCGCCGCGCTCGTCAAGTGGCTGAACCTGCTGAAGGGTTCCTAGGCCGGGGGCGCCTCGCCGGACAGTTCCGCCTGGAGGTTCCCCGCCTCCACGGCCAGCCGGTCGGCTACTTCGTTCCACCGGTCCCCCGAGTGGCCCTTCACCCACTCGAACGACACGTTGCCGCGCTCGACCACCGCCTCGACCAGCGGCTCCCACAGGTCCCGGTTGGCCACCGGCTCCTTCTTGGCGTTGACCCAGCCCTTGCGGATCCACTTCTCCCACCAGCCGTCCCGGAAGCAGTGGACGACGTAGGTCGAGTCACTGACCACCGTCATTGGCTCGTCGAAGCGACCCACAGCCTCCAGCGTGGCCGTGAGCTCCATCCGCTGGTTGGTCGTCCGGGCCTCGTAGCCGGCGGCAAACGGGCCGTCTGGCACCACCCATGCCCAACCGCCGGGACCGGGATTCCCCGAACAGGCGCCATCGGTGTACACACGGACCACGGGCGGCGACCCTAGCCACGAGCCTGGAGCCACCCGCGTACCCCGACCGGCCGGGCAATCACATGGAAAGATGAGCACGTGATTAACCGGTTCACGCACCAGCTACCCGACGGAGATCCCGACGAGACGAAGGAGTGGATCGACTCCTTCGACGCCCTGGTCGACCGGTCGGGCCGCCGACGGGCCCGGTTCATGCTGGCCAAGCTCATGGAACGGGCTGGCGAACTGAACGTCGGCAACGCCCCGCCCACCTGGACGCCCTACGTCAACACCATCGCCACCGAGGACCAGCCGTGGTTCCCCGGCGACGAGGACGTCGAGCGGCGCATCCGTGCCTTCATCCGCTGGAACGCCGCGGCGATGGTCATCAACGCCAACAAGACGGCTGAGGGCATCGGCGGCCATCTCTCGACCTTCGCCTCGTCGGCCTCGCTGTACGAGGTCGGCTTCAACTGGTTCTTCCGGGGCAAGGACGACGGCCAGCCCGGCGACCACGTCTACTTCCAGGGCCACGCCGCCCCAGGTGTGTACGCCCGGGCCTACCTGGAGCGTCGCCTTGAGGACCACCACCTCGACCGGTTCCGCATGGAGATCGGCGGCGAGGGCCTGTCCAGCTATCCGCATCCCCGCCTCATGCCGGACTTCTGGGAGTTCCCCACCGTGTCGATGGGCCTCGGCCCCATCAACTCCATCTACCACGCGCGCTTCAACAAGTACCTCCAGAACCGCCGCATCGACGACACCTCGGAGAGCCGGGTGTTCTGCTTCCTCGGGGACGGCGAGTGCGACGAGCCGGAGACCCTGGGCGCCATCTCACTGGCCGGCCGTTCCGGCCTCGGCAACCTCGTCTGGGTCGTCAACTGCAACCTGCAGCGCCTCGACGGCCCGGTCCGCGGCAACGGCCAGGTCATCCAGGAGCTGGAGGGCGTGTTCCGGGGCGCCGGCTGGAACGTGCTCAAGGTGATCTGGGGCTCGGCGTGGGACGAGCTGATCCACGCCGATGTGGACGGCGTGCTGCTCAACAAGTTCAACACCACCGTCGACGGCGAGTACCAGCGCCTGGCTGTTGAGGGCGGTGACTACGTCCGGGAACACTTCTTCGGCCCCGACCCGCGACTGAGGGCCATGGTCGAGCACCTGACCGACGAGCAACTGGCCGAGCTGCCCCGCGGCGGCCACGACTACCAGAAGGTCTACGCCGCCTACCGGAACGCCACCGAGGAGAACGACGCCCCCACGGTCATCCTGGCCAAGACCATCAAGGGGTGGACGCTCGGCGAGGGCTTCGAGGCCCGCAACGCCACCCACCAGATCAAGAAGATGTCNACCACCGAGCTGCTGGCCCTNCGGGANCGCCTCCACCTCGAGGACGAGATCCCCGAGTCGNCCCTGGCCGACGACCGGGCNCCCTACTACCGNCCCGACGAGGACAGCCCCGAGTACGAGTACCTGGTGCAGCGNCGNCGGGCNCTCGGCGGCTCCATCCCCAAGCGNCGNATCCGCGACCGNCGGCCCCTGTCGCTNCCCGACCCNTCGGTGTTCGCCGGNCTGGCCAAGGGNTCGGAGGGNCGGGCCGTGTCGACCACCATGGCCATGACNAACCTCCTGCGCGACCTNATGCGCGACNAGGCNTTCGGGCCCCGNGTGGTNCCCATCGTCCCCGACGAGGCCCGGACCTTCGGCATGGANTCNNTGTTCCGGGAGTTCGGCATCTACGCCCCGTTCGGCCAGCTGTACGAGCCGGTCGACCACGAGCTGCTGCTGTCGTACAGAGAGAGCACCGACGGGCAGCTCATCGAGGAGGGCATCACCGAGTGCGGGTCGATGTCCAGCTTCATCGCCGCGGGGACCAGCCACGCAAACCTCGGCGTGCCCATGGTGCCCTTCTACACCTTCTACTCCATGTTCGGCTTCCAGCGGGTGGGCGACTCGATCTGGTCGGCGGCCGACTCGCGGGCCCGGGGCTTCCTCCTCGGGGCGACAGCCGGACGGACCACGCTGGCCGGCGAGGGCCTCCAACACCAGGACGGCCACAGCCTCCTGCTGGCCGCCACCGTGCCGGCCTGCCAGGCCTTCGACCCGGCGTTCGCCTACGAGTTGGCCGCCGTCATCGACGACGGCCTGACGCGGATGTACGGGGATGGCTCCGAACCGGAAGTAGGTCCGGCCGGGCATCACGACCCCGACTGCTTCTACTACGTGACCCTCTACAACGAGGCCTATGAGATGCCACCCCGTCCCGACCACGTCACGGACGCCGACGTGGTCCGCGGGCTCTACCTCTGGGCCGATGCTCCCGATCCGGCTGGCGACCGGCCCGAGGCGCCTGACGGGGAAATCCCCCCGCGCCAGGCCACGTTGCTGTTCTCCGGGTCGGCCCACGGTGCGGCCCGAGCAGCAGCCGACGAACTCGCCTCGCGGTGGGGCGTGGTCGTCGACCTGTGGAGCGCCACCTCCTACAAGCGGCTCCGCGAGGAGGCGCTGGCCACCGAGCGCCGCAACCGACTCCGCCCCGAAGCCCCGGCCGAGGTGCCTCTGGTGACCCGCCTGCTGGCGGACGGCGAGGGGCCGGTGGTGGCCGTCACCGACTACCAGAAGTTGGTACCCGGCCAGGTGGCCCGCTGGATCCCCCGCCCGTACCACACGCTCGGCACCGACGGCTTCGGCCGCAGCGACACCCGCGAGGCGCTCCGCCGCTTCTTCGAGGTGGATGTGGGCCACGTGGTGGTCGCCGTCCTCCACGCCCTGTCCCGAGAGGGCACGGTGCCCGCCGACCTGGTAGCCGAGGCCATCGCCCACCACGAAATCGACGTCGACGCCCCCGACCCCGGCCGGGCCGACACCGTGCCAACTATCGGCCGCGGCGTCGGCGCCGAGGCCTGAGACTCCCGGTAGGTTCGGCCCATGGCACCCACCACCGGCACTCTGGCCATCACCGGCGACGACGACGCCGACCTCCTCCTCAACACCGACCCCCTGGCCCTGCTGGTCGGGATGCTGCTCGACCAGCAGGTCCCAATGGAATGGGCCTTCAAGGGCCCCGCCACCCTCATCCAGCGGCTGGACTTCGCCGACGGTCGGATGGACGCGGCCGCCATCGCGGAGATGGACCCCGAGGCGTTCTTAGAGGCCTGCCGGACCAAGCCGGCCATCCACCGGTTCCCCAAGTCGATGGCCGGGCGCATCCAGGACCTGTGCCGCCACCTGGTCGACCACCACGGCGGCGACGCGGCGGACGTGTGGATTGGAGCCACCGACGGGGAGGACCTGTCCCGCCGACTCCGCGACCTTCCCGGCTACGGCGCCGAGAAGACGAGCATCTTCGTGGCCATTCTGGCCAAGCGG
>PBUO01000003.1 GCA_002727895.1 Acidimicrobiaceae bacterium
GGCAGCAAGCGCCCCAGCACCTTCCATGACGGCTTCTACGTGGTCGGGCCGAGGGAGCGAGGTGAGCAGCACGTCGGCGGTCGACGCCACCTCGGCGGCAGACTTTGCCAGAGCGGCACCTGCGGTGGTGATCTCGCTGAGGGGTTGAGTGGCGATGTCGAAGGCCGTGACCTCGTATCCGGCGGCCAGCAGGCGCAGACACATGGGCTTTCCCATGTTGCCGAGACCAATGAAGCCGATCCTCTCGGACCCAACGTATTGCTGGGTGGTGCTAGCCGACATGAATCCTCCCGTCGCCGTCGACGGTAAAGAATGGGTGGGCGATGGTCGGTGTCGCCTCTGTGTGGCCTGAGCGTAGAAGAGAGGGCTTGTCGGCGGCGCAGTCGCTCAGTTCCAACGCGTGGGTTCGACGCCCGACCTCTTCCCGGCTTCCGCCGGGCTTGGGTGCTACCGCTAGGAGGTCTCGCCGGTGTTGACAGTACTTCGGGGTTGGCCCGTAGACGTCACGGTCCGGTTTCAGCAAGATGAGAAGCGGCTGGTAAAGCCCGGCTGATGTCTGCGTCGGATCGGCCCCAATACGAAATGCGGTTGAACAATCTGTGCCGCAATTGGTTGCCGGCCTGGTGCCACGCCGGCGCCGTTTCCCGCCGAGGCCATTGGTGGGCAGTTAGGAGATGGCGCTGGCGACTCGGTTGGCGATCAGGGCAGCGATCTCAAGGGAGGCTGTGGCGGCAGGAGAGGGCGCATTCAATACGTGGAGGGATCGGTCCCCGTCTATCAGGGCAAAGTCGTCGAGGAGAGCACCCTGTCGGTCCACAGCTTGGGCCCGGACGCCAGCTGGTGCACGTTGCAGGTCTGCGGGGTCTAGGTCTGGCACGAGGCGTTGGGCGGTGGCCACGAAGCGGCGGCGGCTAAGGGATCGGAGTAACTCGTCAAATCCGACTCGCCCGTACCTGGCCAAGAGGCGGACCGTGCCGGGCCAGACGGCGGTGGCGGCAAGGTCGCGTGCCGAAATATCGGACCAGCGGTAACCCTCGCGGGCTAACGCCAGCACGGCGTTCGGTCCGGCGTGCACGTGGTTGTCGAGACCCCGGGTGAGGTGAACGCCTAGGAACGGGAACCGTGGGTCGGGGACCGGGTACACCAGCCCTCGGACCAGATCGGCTGACGCGCCGACCACGTCGAGGTATTCGCCGCGGAAGGGAAGGATGCGAGTATCCGGCCGCTCGCCGGCTGCCCGGGCGACCCGGTCGGCGTGCAACCCAGCGCAGCCGACGAGGAAGCGGGCCGCCACGGGCTGGGATTCGGAGCCGTGGTCCATCTCAATCGTCCAGCCGTCCGAAGACGGGGTGGCGCGTCCAACCCGGACACCAGTCCGGACCTCGCCGCCGGCCTTGCCCACCTGGCTGGCCAGGGTCCGCGCCACGCCGGCGAAGTCGGCCCGCCCGGTAGTGGGAACGTGGAGCGCTGCCATGCAGGCTACGTGGGGCTCGCGCTCCCGGGCCTCCTCGGTGCCCAACTCGGTGACGGCAACGCCGTTGGCTCGGGATCGCTCGGCTAGAGCCTGCAGGCGGGGGATCTCGACCGAAGTGGTGGCTACCACCAACTTCCCGCAGCGGTCGTGGGCGATCCCGTGCTGGGTGCAGAAGTCGATCATCCGGTCGCCGCCCCTTACCGCAAGGGTGGCCTTCAGTGAGCCGGGGGCGTAGTAGAGGCCGGCATGGATAACCCCGCTGTTGCGGCCCGTCTGGTGGGTGGCCACTGCCTCCTCCTTTTCGAGCACGAGGACCGAGCTGCCGGGCAGGCGGGCCTGGAGGGCGTCGGCGGTGGCCAGGCCGAGAATTCCGCCGCCGACCACCGCGACGTCGACCTGATTGCGAGGCATAGCCGTGACGCTACTGGGGCAGAAAAAGCGGAGGGCCCAGCGCAGGGTCACCGATTCTCGGGCCGGTCTGCGCTGTGGACAGTTCCAACGTCTAGTTCCACACAGGGACGAGCCGGCTAGGGCCTAGCGGCAGGCTCAGCGGGCGGCGAGCGCATCCAGCGGATCGACGTGCTCGAGGCCGAAGGTTGTCGCCACGGCACGGTCCGTGATCGTCCCGGCACAGACGTTGAGGCCATTTAGCAGGTGCGGGTCGTCGACCAGTGCCTGCTCGGCGCCCTTGTCGGCCAAAGCCAAGGTAAATGGCAGGGTGGCATTAGACAGGGCCTGGGTCGAGGTTCGGGACACGGCACCTGGCATGTTGGCCACGCAATAGTGGACGATGCCGTCGACCACGAATGTCGGGTCGGTGTGGGTGGTGGGCTTCGTGGTCTCGAAGCAACCTCCCTGGTCGACGGCCACGTCAACGACGACCGAACCCGGCCGCATGCGGCCGAGCATGGACCGGGTCACGAGGTGCGGGGCTTTGGCACCCTTGACCAGCACCGCGCCGATCACCATGTCCGCATCGAACACGGAGGCTTCGAGTTCGGCCTTGGTGGAGTACACAGTCTTGATTCGTCCACCGAAACGCTTGGACAGGGAGTCAAGCACGGTCGGGTTGCGATCCAGCACGGTGACTTCGGCGCCCAAGCCGACAGCCATTTCGGTNGCGTTCTCNCCGACTACGCCGCCGCCGATCACGACAACNTTGGCNGGTCGCACNCCGGGGACACCGCCCAGNAANAGGCCGGCACCACCCTGGGTGGCCTCCAGNGCGTGGGCGCCGGCCTGGATCGACATGCGGCCGGCGATGGCCGACATGGGGGCCAGTAGGGGCAGGCGGCCGTCGTCGTCGGTGACCGTTTCGTAGGCGATGCAGGTGGCCCCGCTGGCCATGAGTTCGTCGGTTTGCGGGCGGTCCGCGGCCAGATGGAGGTAGGCGAACAGGGTGTGGTGGGGATTTAGGAGCGCCCGTTCGGGGGCGAGGGGTTCCTTGACCTTCACGATCATCTCGGCGTCGCTGAACACCTCGATGGCAGTGCCGACGATGACGGCGCCGACCTCCTTGTAGTTGACGTCGCTGAATCCAGCGCCCTCGCCGGCGCCGGTCTCGACGACCACGCGATGGCCGCGGTTGACAAGCTCGCCGGTGGCGGCGGGGGTGAGGCCGACACGGCGCTCGGCGGTCTTGGTTTCCGCAGGGACACCGATGTCCATGGCAGCACTCCTGTTCGCGTCGGTCGGGGCGTCATCGCCCAATGGTGAAAATGTACGGAGGCTCTGCCGGCACGCGGTTGCGGAATTGAGCAAAGCAAGCCACGGACACACAATTAAATTGCGTTCAACTAGGATTTGATGTGTGAGAAAAGCACAGAATGACCTTGACAACGTGGATCGTGCCATCCTCTGTTTGCTCCANGAGGACGGGCGGATGGCCAACGTGGACCTGGCCGAGGCAGTCCACCTTTCGCCGTCGGCCTGCCTGCGGCGAGTCCGGCGTCTGGAGGAGGGCGGGTCTATCGACCGGTACGTGGCCCTCGTCAACCCCTCGGCGGTCGGACTGGGCACCGACGTGTTCGTGGAGATCACCCTGAGCGGACAGGACGAGGGGACGCTGGAGGAATTCGAGCGAGCAGTAAGTGAGCGGCCGGAGATCATGAGCTGCCATCTGATGGCTGGCGACTTNGACTACCTGGTGCACGTAGTAGTGCGAGACGTAGCCGACTATGAGGTGCTGCACCGCACCCATCTGGCTCAACTTCCGGGGGTGGCGCGGATGGTGTCGAGTTTCGCCCTGCGTCCGATTTGCGACCGGACNGCCGTGCCGCTCTAGGAATCCTTGTTTATGGCGTCGCCGGGGGCGGTCCCAGTCTGCTNGATGCCGTCGATGAGCAGTTCCACGAGGAAGGTGAAGTCGGCGTCGTGGTTGCCGCGGCCCATGCTGTCTGCGTTCTCCAGCCGGCTGAAGCCGTCCATCGCCGAGCGCAGCGACCGCCCGGCCTGCACGGCGCGGTCCTCGTCGAGGCCAAAGCCGCGGATGACGGCCTGGACCGCTCCTAGAGCCAGACGGGCTCCGGCGCGCCGCTCGGCGTCCCCGGGGGCGATGGGCAGCAGCGTCATCTCGTAGCGGCCGGGGAAGCCGGTGGCCCAGTTCCGGTAGGCAACGGCGAACGAGCGCACGGCGTCTGCCCCGCTCCGGCCCAGGACCGAGTCGCGCAACACCTCGCCGAACTCGACGGTGGCCGCATGGGCCAGGTCGCGCGTCAAGCCGTTCAGGCCCTCGACGTGGGCATAAAGCGACGGTGGACGGACCCCGAGGCGTTCGGCGACTCCCGCCAGGCTCAGGCCGACGACTCCCTCGGCGTCGAGCACCGCCATGCCGGTGGCCACCACGTCGGCGTGGGTTAGGCCCCGCTTGCGGGTGTCGCGGGAAGCGTGACTGACCCGCTTGTCGGCTTCAGCCGCAGGAATCGCCCTCATTGTGTGGATTCTAGTAGGCAAATCATAGACATATCTCTAAGATGCTTAGTCATGAGCGGGTCGACGTCGGTCTCAGGCGTTCCACCAGCAGGATCAGTTCATGATGAACGCGAGATCGACGCCGTCGTCGAGCTCATGCGCACCACCAGCCTGGCCATTGGCGCCAAGGTCGCTGAGTTTGAGGAGCGCATGGCGGCCCTGCTGGCCAAGCGTTTCGGCGTCATGGTCAACTCCGGCTCCTCGGCCCTGCGCCTGGCCATCGATCTCATCGNCTGCGAGCCCGGCGACGAGATCATCACCCCGCCGGTCACCTTCTCCACCGACATCGCCCCGATGGTCCAGTCGGGCATCGTGCCGGTCTTCGTCGACGTAGAGGCNGACACTTTCCAGATAGATCCGCTCGGCATCGAGGCCATGATCGGCCCCCGCACCAAAGCCATCCTCGCNCCCAACTTGGTGGGCAACTGTCCCGACTGGGATGCCATNCGGGNCATCGCNNATGCCTCCGGCCTNGTGGTCATCGAGGATTCATGCGACGTCGTGGACTCGTGGCTCCGTGGCGAGCGCACCGGAACTCGGTCCGACATCAGCGTCACCAGCTTCGCTCTGTCCCATGCTCTGACAGCCGGCGGCAACGGCGGCATGGTGGCACTGAACGATCCCGAACTCCGCGACCGGTGCTTGTCGTTGCGCCGCTGGGGCCGCCTCAGCGAGCACTACCTGTTCGGCTCCAAGAAGGGCGGTCAGGACCGGTTCGGTACGTTGGCCGACGGCNCCTCCTACGACATGGTGTTCACCTTCGACGAGATCGGCTACAACTTCGAGCCCACAGAGATCAGCGCCACCATCGGCCTGGTTCAGCTTGAGAAGTTGCCCAAGTTCAACGCCCAGCGCANGNACAACTGGACGATGCTGGACGGGTTNTTCGCTGGCTACGACGACCGCGTGGTGCGGCCCCGCACTACCGACGGCTGTGACACCACGTGGATGCGCTACTGCTTCCTGCTAAGCGAGGAGGGTGAGCTCGACCGCAGCGCGGTCCAGGAGTTCCTTGAGGCCCGTAGCGTGCCCACCCGAATGGTCTGGACCGGCAACGTCCTGCGTCAACCCGGGTTCGAGGGCATCCCCCATCGGGCGCCGCCCGGTGGTCTCCCCAACGCCGACCGGGTGATGGATCGCGGTCTCACCCTGCCGATCCACCACGGCATGACCAGCGACCATGTCGGCTACATGATTGACCAACTAGGCCAACTTCTAGCCGATTAGGCCAACCTTCGATCCGAACAAAGCGGAGAAGACAACTATGACCTCTACCGGTGGATCCACCCCCTACACCCTGATCTCGTCGGACTGCCACGCCGGCGGCAACATGAAGGCCTACGAGGAGTACCTCTCCCCGTCATACCGCGACGCCTTCACCGAGTGGCGGGGCGCCTACCGCAACCCGTTTCGCGACCTGCAGGACGACGGACGGTCGCGTAACTGGGACGACGATCGGCGCAACGGCGACCTGGACGCCGAGGGCGTGGCCGCGGAAATCGTCTTCCCAAACACCGTGCCACCGTTCTTCCCGACCGGTGCGCTCATNACCTACCCGCCGACNAACCGGNCCGACTACGAGCGACGCCTCGAGGGNATCCGCACCCACAACCGCTGGTTGGTCGACTTCTGCGCTGCTCATCCCGAGCGCCGGTGCGGCCTGCCCCAGGTCTTCCTGTTCGACCTCGACGACACCATCGCCGACCTCGAGTTGGCCGCCGCCAACGGCCACACCAGTTTTATGCTCCCCGCAGTACCGCCCGACTCCGGTCTACCGGGCCTTTACGACCCGGTATACGACCGTCTCTGGGCGGCCATACGCGACCTTGACTTGACCATCACCCAGCACGGTGGGTCGGGCAACCCGAACTACGGCGAGGCACCCGCGGCCAGCCTGATGTTCCTGCTAGAGGTGCCGTTCTTCGCCCACCGCAACCTGTCGCATCTGGTCATGTCGGGAGTGTTCGAGCGGTTCCCGGAGTTGCGTTACGTCATGACCGAACAGGGCGTCGGATGGGTGATCGAGGACCTGCGCCGAATGGACGGCTATCACGCCCAGATGGCATCAGGCCGTGTCGGCGAGCTCGGCTTTGCCGCCGAACTGGTGCTGCCCGACAAGCCCAGCAACTACTTCGCCCGCAACGTGTGGATCGGGGCCAGCTTCCCGAGCCCGTCCGAGGCCGAGGCCATGCGGACGGTCGGCATCGACCGGATGATGTGGGGCAGCGACTACCCGCACAACGAGAGCACGTTCCCGCACAACCGGGACCACCTGCGTCGCTCATTCAGCGGCTGGGCCGAGGCCGACTTGCGGAAGGTCTTCGCCGAGAACGCCTCGAAGGTCTACCGGATCGACCTCGACTCCCTGGCCCCGTTGGCCGAGCGCATCGGCCCTTCGGTAGACGAAGTGGCCACACCGCTAGACGAGATTCCGAAAGGCGCCTTCAGCCCCGCCTTCACCCGCCCCTGATCGGTTCGGCCGATCACCGTTGCCCCTCCGGGGTCGGTCGGCTACTCGGTGATGCCGAAGCGTTGGAGGCCGAACGCCTCGATGGCGTTGCCCCGCATCAACTTGTAGGTCTCCTCGTCGTCGAGGCCAGCCTCGGTGCAGATCTTCCTAGCTACGTTCAGAGTGTGCGGGTACGTGGTGTCGGCGTGTGGGAAGTCGACTTCGAAGCAGATCTGGTCCATGCCGATGGCTTCACGGTTCTTCAACCCGGTCTCGTCGTCGAAGATGCAGCCCCAGACGTGCCCCGGTATGTAGGTACTGGGCGGCTCGGGTAGATCGATGCCGAAGCTGGCGTCGCCCCGCTCCTCCCAGATCTTGTCCATCCGCTCGATCACATAAGGCATCCAGCCGACCTGACCCTCGGCGTAAGCGATCTTCAACCCCGGGAAGCGGACGAAGGTTCCCGACAGGATGTAGTCGCACATCGATCCCATGGCATTGGAGAAGGTGATCGTGGACGACACCGAGAACGGGGCGTCCGGCGAGGTAGTCGGCATCTTGGAACTCGACCCGATGTGCATGTTGACGATCGTGCCGGTCTCCTCGCAGGCTCGGAGGAAAGGATCCCAGAATCGGTCCTTGTCGTGGATCGACGGCAGGCCCAGAGGGTAGGGATTCTCCGAGAAGGCGACGGCGAACGAGCCCTTGTCGGCACAGCGGTGCACCTCGGCGGCCGCGGCCACCGGGTCCCACAGGGGGATCAGGGTCAAAGGGATGAGGCGACCCCTGGCTTCACCAGCGCACCACTCGTCGATCATCCAGTCGTTGTAGGCCTGGACGCAGAGCATGGCCAGTTCTTTGTCCTCGCGTTCCAGGAAGGCCTGGCCGCAGAAGCGGGGCAGGACGTTGGGAAAGCAGATCGACACGTCGACGTGGTTTTCGTCCATGGCGACCAGGCGGTCGGCCTGCTTCCAACCGGCCGGGTGGATCTCGTCGAAGGTGATTGGGACCACATCCAACTCGTCGAAGCCGGCGGCGGCCGAGAGCTTGGGGAATGGGTAGACGAGATCGTCGTAGAGCCACCAGTCGCACATCTTGCCGCCCTCAACACCCTTCTCGTAGGAGAAGACGCCGCCCTCGAAGTTGAATACGGCGGTGTCGCGCTCGACCCGGGGGCCACGGTCGCGATACCTGACAGGTAAGCGGGATGTCCAGAGGTCGGGGGGTTCGACCACGTGGTCGTCGACCGAGATGATCTTGGGAATGGTCGGCATGGCGGCTCCTGCGAGTTTCTGACGGTCCGTCAGATTTGGAGCCACCCTAGCGTCGAACCGCCGTTCGCAACCATCTGCGTGGATCAGGATTAGGCGTCGGCGGCCAAGTCCTCGAGCAAGGCCCGGGTCGCGGACATCTCCTCGGGGTTCGTGCCGAACTCGAGGGCAGCGAAGTCGGTTACCCCGGCGGCGGCCATGACCGATAGACGGGACGCCACCTCCTCTTCGGTGCCGATGACGGCCACGTCGCCTGGACCGGCCACCCCCTCCCGGTCGAGCATGGCCCGGTACGACGGCAGCTGACCATAGATCTCGAATACTGCATCGGCCGCTGTCCGGACGGCCTCTGCGTCGTTAGTGACGCAGGTGGGGAGGCTGCACACGATCCTCGGGTCTGGCCGGCCGGCGGCAGACGCCGCCTCGGACAGGCGGGGGACGATGTGGTCGGCCACAGTCCGTTCACCGACCATCCACAGGATGGTGCCGTCGGTCCGACTGCCGGTAACCCGCAGGACCTGTTCGCCGAGGGCGGCCACCATGACCGACGGCTTGCGCACGTCGGGCCGGGCCCACTCGACGTGCGCGGTCAGCGCCTCACCGTCATGGTCGACCCTGCCAGCTTCCAACAGGGGCAGAAGAATCGACAAGTGATCGCGGAGGTGCCTGAGGGGCTTCTCGAACGACATCCCCAGGCGGTCCTCGATCACCGGGCGGTGCGACAGCCCGATTCCAAGGACGAAGGGACGGTCACCGAGGGCGGCCGCCGTGGTCAGCGCCTGGCCGGCCAGTGCGGAGGGATGCCGGGGGTAGGTGGGGACGACCGCAGTGCCGAACTCGAGCCCCGGAGACACGTCGCCCAGGGCAGCGAAGGCGGTGAGCGCGTCGATCAGGCCGGTCTGGGCCAGCCACCAGCCTGAGAATCCGTCCTCCCCTGCCTTCGCCGCGTGCTCGCGGAGTCGGCCGAGGTCGGCATATAGCAATTCGGAAGAGGCGTTGATGGCGATGCGCATGGGGTCTCTCTCGGGGTCTCGGTGGGTCAGTTGGTGGAATGGTTGACCTCGGCGCGGGTTCGCACCTGGTCGGCGAAGTTGTCGAGGAATGGCTGGACGAGTGCGAGGAAGTCGTTCGAGGTGTTGTCGGGGAGCGGATCCACGACCACCGACCACGCCATGAGGCAGGTTTCGCCCCGGTCGGTGAAGGCCGTGGTGCCCTGGTACAGGGCCACCGGAGCACCGGACAACTCGTAGACCCGGCGCCACGGCGGCTCGAACGAGATGACCTCCTCGGACAGGTTCAACCGCCCATAGGTGGGGTCGCCCACCGAGAACTCGAAGCGGGCACCCAGACCGTGCGGCTCCGGATCTCCCGCGACGACCGGTCCACCGGTGGCCTCGGCGATCAGGTCACAGGTCGCGGCGAAGGCCACGCTGCGGGGTGCGGCGATCTCCCGCTCGGCCACGAACGTCGTGTACTGCTTGCGCTCCCGGGGTGCCCCGCCCAGGTCGGCGGCGCCATCGGTCGCCGGATCGGGGGCGGGCATCACCCGGACCGTACCGTGCGCCGATGGTGGCCCCGGGATCGGACGGACAGCTCTGGAGCCCCCGCTTCCTCGTCCTGTGCGCCGCCTCGCTGGGCTACTTCATGGCCCTGGGGAGCACCTGGCCGGTGGTGCCGGCCTTCGTCGAGGACGACCTGGGCGGCGGTGGCGTGGCCGTCGGCCTATCGATGGGCGCCTTCGGCTTCTCGGCCGCGGTCCTCCGACCGCTCATCGGGCCGCTCGGCGACCGCCGGGGACGCCGCTTCCTGCTGATCCTCGGCTCGCTGGCCGTGTCGGCGTCCCTGCTGTTGCTCGTCCCGGCCACCTCGGTGCCGATGGTGGTGGCGGCCCGCCTGGTGCTGGGCATGGG
>PBUO01000021.1 GCA_002727895.1 Acidimicrobiaceae bacterium
GGTCTCGACGACCAGACGATCGCCGCCAACGGCTGAGACCAGGAACCGGGTGGCGATCTGGGAGACCACGAACCGGTAGCCCTGGCCCTCGAGGTCGTGGAGGCCGAGGCCGACCTCGTCCAGTAACTCGATCCGCCCGGTCTCGAAGAGTTGGACGTAGACGCTGTGGTTCAGGTGGCCGTATGGGTCGAGCTCGTAGAAGCGGACCTTTACCGGGTGGCGGTGCACCCGGCCGACGCTAGCGGCGCTCCCGGGGCTGCACGGGGCCACCGGTACCCTCGCCGCGGTGGAGACCTTCTCGGAGTGCTTCGAGCCCCCGACCGGTGACCAAGCTGGGGAGGGGGCCGGCGATGCTGGCTCGGCGCTCCCGGTGCTGCTGGTGTCGGGCGCCGACTCCCACTGCACCCGCTGGACCCCGACACTCGTCGAGCCGCTGGTGGCCCGTGGTCACCGGGTGGTTCGCTATGACCACCGGGACAGCGGCCTGTCGACCAAGGTCCCGGCCGACCAGCCCTACACGCTGGACGACCTGGTGGACGACGCCCTGGCCGTGCTGGAAACCCACGGCGTGGAACGGGCCCACGTGGTGGGTCGGTCCATGGGTGGCATGGTCGGTCAACTCCTGGCGCTGGACCACGCCGAGCGGGTGGCCACGCTCACGCTGGTGGCCTCCACGCCCGGNCTGGGCGACGAGCGCCTCCCGCCGGCCGAGGACGCCTTGCTGGAGTGGATGACCGAGCGNTTGTTCGCGGGTCCGCCCACCGACCCGGCGGACCGGGTGGCGTGGATCGTGGAACTTGATGAGATGTTCGCCGGCAGCCGGCACCCCGAACCCACTGAGCACCGGATCCGGGTGGCGGTGGCCGAGGTGGAACGGGGCTGGTACCCGGAGTCGGGCCACGGCTCGGCGGTGGTGTCGTCTCCGTCGCGCCTCGACCGGTTGGCCTCCCTGGGCGTACCGACGCTGGTCGTCCACGGCACCACCGACCCGGTGTTCCCCGTNGAGCACGGCCTGGCCCTGGCCGACGGNATTCCCGGAGCCGACCTGTGGCTGGTCGAAGAACTGGGCCACGAGNTGCCCGACGGCCTGATCCCCGATCTACTCGATCGNCTGGACCGCCTGTTCNCNCTGGCCTGATCTCGCCGCCNCNGGTGACCTCGGCCGGGCCTCGCGGTTGGGCCCGGACGCGCGGGAGGCGCCCTTCCGGCGGGTGGAAGGACGCCCCCCCATNCGGGACNTCCGTTCAGACCGCCTCGCGTCAACGTTCTCCTAAGCCCAGCAGGGCGATGGTCGCGAGATCGTGAGGGGGCCGGTAGTCCAAGGGTCCTCTCCGCTCACCCGCTGGGCGGGGAGCGACACGGCCGGCCCGAGGGTCCCCGGTCCGGGGTGGGGCCTGCGACGAGGTCGGGACGCACGTGACATCCTCCCGTTGCCCGCGTCGTCTGCCGTGTCCGTGCCACCCGGCCCGGTGGGTCCCCTGGTCGGGGAGCCGTTCGAGCGGGACGACGGTTCAACCGTCGCGCCGACGCCGGGTTCTNTCAATCGGATGCATTATTCGCGATGGAGATGACCCGCTCGGAGCGCCGCGCAAAAAGCGATCAGGGGCCAGATGGCGGGNNTACGACTCGGNACGTCCGCTNCGAAGCGGGCTCAGCGCTGGCCGGCGAGGGCCCGGTTCTTCACCTTGGCCTTCATGTAGTCCCGGTTCATGAAGGCGATGAAGTCGAGCGAGATCTCCTTCGGGCACGCCTCGGAGCACTCGCCATGGTTGGTGCACGACCCGAAGAACTCCTCCATGGTCTCCACCATGGCCTCGGTCCGGCTCCACCGTTCGGCCTGGCCTTGGGGCAGCAGCCCGAGGTGGCCGACCTTGGCNGAAGTGAACAACTGGGCGGCCGAGTTCGGACAGGCCGCCACGCACGCCCCGCAGCCGATGCAGGCAGCGGCGTCGAAGGCCATGTCGGCCGCCGGCTTGGGTACCGGCGTCAGGTTGGCGTCGGACGCCGCCCCGGTGTTGACCGAGATGTAGCCCCCGGCCTCGACGATCCGGTCCAGCGGCGAGCGGTCCACGGCCAGNTCGCGCACCACCGGNAAGCCGGCGGCCCNGAAGGGCTCCACGACGATCTCGTCGCCGTCNCGGAACTCGCGCATGTGGAGCTGGCAGGTGGCGGTCGCCTTCTGTGGACCGTGGGCCCGCCCGTTGATCATCACGCCGCACGTGCCGCAGATGCCCTCGCGGCAGTCGCTCTCGAAGGCCACCGGCTCGGCGCCGGCGTCGTTGAGCTGCTCGTTCAACTGGTCGAGCATCTCGAGAAACGAGGCGTCGGTACTGATGGACTGCTGGTAGACCTCGAAGCGNCCCGCGTCGCCCGGCCCGNCCTGTCGNCACNCCTTGAGGGTGACGTTGATGGTCTCGCCGTGGCCTGAACCCATTGTCGTGATCCTCTCCCGGTCCTCGCCCGCGCCTACTTGTAGGAGCGCTGCGACAGCGCCACGTTCTCGAACGAAAGTTCCTCACGGTGGCGGGTCTGGGCGGTGCCCGTTCCGTTCCACTCCCAGGCCGCCACGTGGGCGAAGTTCTCGTCGTCGCGCTTTGCCTCGCCGTCCTCGGTCTGGTGCTCCTCGCGGAAGTGGCCGCCGCACGACTCCTCCCGCTCCAAGGCGTCGCGGGCCATCAGCTCGGCCAACTCNAAGAAGTCGGCCACCCGACCGGCCTTCTCCAGCGACTGGTTCAGGGTGTCGGCGCTGCCCAGCACCCGCACGTTGGCCTGGAACTCCTCGCGCAGGGTTGGGATCTCGCTGAGCGCCTTTTCCAGACCGGCCTTATTCCGCTCCATGCCGATGTACTCCCAGACGATGCGGCCCAGCTCCCGGTGGTAGTGGTCCACGCTGCGGGTGCCGTTGATGGACAGCCAGCGCCGCTGCTCGTCGGCCACGCCGGCCACCGCCTCGGTGAACACCGGGTCGTCGGTGGGCACGGCCTGCTGGCCGAGCATGCCGGCCAGGTCGTCGCCGATGGTGTACGGCAGCACGAAGTAGCCGTCGGCCAGCCCCTGCATGAGGGCGCTGGCTCCCAGCCGGTTGGCGCCGTGGTCGGAGAAGTTGGCCTCGCCCACCGAGTACAGGCCGGGCACGGTGGTCATCAGGTGGTAGTCCACCCAGAGGCCGCCCATCGTGTAGTGGATGGCCGGGTAGATGCGCATCGGCTGCTCGTACGGGTTCTCGCCCGTGATGCGCTGGTACATGTCGAACAGGTTCCCGTACTTGGCCGAGATGGCATCCACGCCGTCACGGGCGATGGCCGCCGCGAAGTCCAGGTACACGCCGTTCTTTAGCGGGCCGACGCCGCGGCCCTCGTCGCAGACCGTCTTGGCGTTCCGGGATGCCACGTCGCGGGGCACCAAGTTTCCGAAGGCCGGGTACTTGCGCTCCAGGTAGTAATCGCGCTCGCCCTCGGGGATCTCGGCCGCTGGCCGGGCGTCGTCGAAGGCGTCCGGTACCCAGATTCGTCCGTCGTTGCGCAGCGACTCCGACATCAGGGTCAACTTCGACTGGAAGTCGTCGCTGACCGGGATGCAGGTGGGGTGGATCTGCGTGTAGCAGGGGTTTGCGAAGAAGGCGCCCTTCCGGTGGGCCCGCCAAGCCGCCGTGACGTTGCACATCATGGCGTTGGTGGACAGGAAGTAGACGTTGCCGTAGCCACCGGTGGCCAGCACCACAGCGTGCGCCGAGTGCGGGGTGACCTCGCCGGAGATCAGGTCGCGGACCACGATGCCGCAGGCCCGGCCGTCCTTTACCACCACCTCAAGCATCTCAGAGCGGGTGTGCAATTCGACGGAGCCGGCAGCCACCTGGCGCATGAGGGCCGAGTAGGCGCCGATGAGCAACTGCTGGCCGGTCTGGCCCCGGGCATAGAAGGTGCGCGACACCTGGGCGCCGCCGAACGACCGGTTGTCCAGCAGGCCGCCGTAGTCGCGGGCGAACGGGACGCCCTGGGCGGTGGCCTGGTCGATGATGTTGACCGACACCTCGGCCAGGCGGTGGACGTTGGCCTCCCGAGAGCGGTAGTCGCCGCCCTTGACGGTGTCGTAGAAGAGGCGGTGCACCGAGTCGCCGTCGTTGGGGTAGTTCTTGGCCGCGTTGATGCCGCCCTGGGCGGCGATGGAGTGGGCCCGGCGGGGGCTGTCGTGGAAGGTAAAGGCCTTGACCCGGTAGCCCAGCTCGCCGAGCGAGGCGGCGGCCGAGGCGCCGGCCAGGCCGGTGCCAACNACGATCACGTCGAACTTGCGCTTGTTGTTCGCGTTGACCAACTTCATGGAGAACTTGTGGTCCTCCCACTTGGTTGCCAGGTCGCCGGCGGGCACCCGTCCGTCCAGTGCGGGGCTGGTCCCGGAGGCGGTGGTCATGTCAGTCATCTCGGTGTTCCTCCGGCTCAGTGGTCCGCGGCCTGTTCGGCCAGGCAGGCGTTGCCCTCGACTTCGCCGATCGGACACGTCCGCTCGTCCTCGTCGATCAGGCCGGCCTGGGTGAGGATGGGGAAGCTCAGGTTCCCTACCAGGATCAGACCGGCCAGGCCGGTGGCCAGGCCGCGGCGCAGGTGGTTGTAGCGGGGGTTGTTCACGCCGAGGCTCTGGAACATTGACCAGGCCCCGTGGAAGATGTGCCAGGCCAGCGCCACGTTGGCCACCACGTAGAGGATGGCCACCGGCAGGTTGCNGAGCGACTCGGACACGTTGTGGTACGGGTCGCCGGGGACGAAGTCGTCGCCCAGCCACCAGCCCCAGGTCAGGTCGGCCAGGTGGTACAGCAGGAACAGTGCGATGATCGGGCCGGTCCAGCGCATCGTGCGGCTGGCGTAGGTGGCGGCCACGTGGTCCCGGCCCCCCTCGTACTTCTTGGCCCCGCTGATGNCTCCCGCCTTCTCGCTGGCGTTGCCGCTCATCCGGCTCAGGGTNATGGCCGAATGGAGGTGGAGGANGAACATCCCCAGCAGGCCGAGCCGNAGNAGCCAGAGGATGGCGCCCTTGGGGANCAGGCCGGCGCCGATGGTGCGCAGCGANTCCGCGTACTCGTGCATGCGGGCCGGGCCCTCGTACACGTGCAGGTTGCCGACCATGTGGACGANCACGAAGCCGATGAGGCCGATGCCGGTGAGCGCCATGACCCACTTGCGNCCCACCGCCGACTGGTAGAGGTTCAGCGGGAACGGCCACTGGCGGCCCCGGGGTCGGACCGGGGCGACGCGGTAGCGCTGCTCGGTGGTCTGGGCCATCGGTTCCCTCCTGGTGGCGATCGTGCGGCGACCGGAGGAGACGGGCGGTCCCTGTGGCCGTGCGGGAGGCAGGGTAGCGCGGAGGCGGCGGGGCGCCCGGGGCCGGATCAGCCCGCGCCGATGTGGCCTCGGTACCGGTTGGCCAGCTCCACGGGTCCGTCGGGCCCGTCGAACGACAGGGANAGGTCGAGGACGACNGCGCCGGTTGCGTCGNCCAGGTCCAACTCCAGGGAGCCGATGTGGGTGACGGAGTCGGNGGCCAGGGCGCCGCCCCACGAGCGGGTAATGGCCGGGTGGGTTTCGCCGTCCACCGAGAGACCCGCCACCGAGAAATGGGCGTCGACCCGACAGGCATCCACGGGGAGCCGACCGTCGTGGATGACTGCCACACGGGTGCGGACCGTGGACCGGGGGGCTACGGCCTCCAGCGGCGGGTCGGCCACCACGATGGTCGGGGCGCAGGCGGCGGCCACCGCGTCGTAGGCCGGCTTGGGTCGGCGGTGGTAATCGAGGAGCGCCCCGGACACCGCGGGTGCGCCGTCCAGCAGTCGGTCCAGGGCGAACCCGCCGGCGGGCCGGTACTTGCGGAGGCGCAGCGCTTCGACCTGGATGCGTAGTAAGGCGGCCTGGTGGCGTCGGGTGGCCTCGGCCCAGACGGCCGCGTCGGCCCGGTCGCCCGGTGGGAAGCGGCGCAGCAGCACGTCGGCCTCACCGCCCAGTTCGGCCAGGACGGTCGCCAGCCGTTCGAGGTCCACCTCGGGCCACGGCTCGACCCCGGCCAGCGCGACGAGGATCCCCGCGTCGTCGGGGATCGACTGACTGCCGAAGGCCGACACGAACCGTCCGGCCCTGGGCATCCGGTCCACGTAGGGGGCAAGGTCGCCCCTCCGTCCCGAGTACCACCCGAACCACAGGTGGCTGTCGGCGTCGTCGAGTCGGGGCAGGTTGGGCAGCACCCCCGAGTGGCTGATCACCGGCCGAGACGGGTCGGCCTGTTCGAGGGCCCGCCGGACCGTGCGGTCCAGCACGGTGCGGTTCCAGGTTGGTTGCTGCTGGTCGAGCAAGCGCGGGGCGGCCCGGGTCCTGTCGACGGGGTCTGGGGCATCGTGGCCGCACCACACGACGATCGATGGGTGGTGGCCCAGCAGGTCAACCATCTCCCGGGCCTGACGGGCCGCCTGGGACCGGACNCCACGGTGGTAGCCGCCGGTGAGGGGGGCGTCCTGCCACAGCAGCATCCCGGTGCGGTCGGCCTCGTCGTACAGGTGCGGCGACGACACGTGGCCGATCACCCTCAGCAGGTTCAGCCCGGCGGCCCAGGCCGACGCCAGGTCGTTGGCCGCCGACTCGGCGGTCACCCGGACCAGGTCGGCGTCCAGCGGCGGGACGACGGCGCCCCGGAGGAAGAGGCGTTCGCCGTTGACCGACCACACGTGGTCGCGCATTGACACCGACCGGAATCCGATCCGTCGGACCACGGCGTCGCTGGCCAGGCCGTCCTCGGTGGCCACGGCCAACTCCACGTCGTGCAGTGGCTGGTCTCCCAGCTCGGCCGGCCACCACAGCGGTGGACGGGGGACCCGGACCGTCCACTCCACCCGGTTCTCGCCGCCGGCCAGCGGCTGGCGGTGNCGGTGGTCNATGCCCAGCACCCGGGTGNGGAAAACGGCGGCCCGGGGTCGGTCGCTGTGCACCACGGCACGCAGGGCCAGGGTCGCCACCGTCTCGGAGGCCCGGGTGCAGACCACCCGGGCGTGGAGGATGGGCACCGACCCGGTCTCGTGGAGGCGGACTGGGCCGACGATGCCGCCGGGGTTGCCGGCCGGGATGCCTCGTCCCGACTGGGTGGTGCCGGTCAGGGTGCGCTTGGCGTCCGGGTCGCCGACCGGCGGGCAGGTGGCCTCCACGGCCAGCAGGTGCTCCTGACGGGTCCGGGCCGACCCTGTGACCTCCAGAAGGTGGGGGACGAACGATCCCTCGGTGGGCCCCAGGTAGGAGCCGTCCAGCCAGACATCGCCCTGGTGGGCGATGCCCTCGAACCGGAGGAAGAGGCGGCGTCCGGCGGCCAACGGACCGGTGGCGAACCGGGTCCGGTATAGGACCGGGCCGTCGGCGTCGGCCAGGTCGGGGTGGCTCCGCCACGTCCCGGGGACGGCCACCTCGGGCCAGTCGTCGTCGCGCAGGTCCTCCGACGGGAGGTCGCGGCGCAGCACCTCGTCGGCCACCGTGGCCCGCCACGGTCCGGGGAGCAGCGTCCCTGCCTCGGCCCCGTCGTCGTGCACCATGTCCCGACGCTAGGGCTCTGAGGGCCCTTCGTTAGGGTGCTGGGCATGGTCCCTCCTTCGACGGACGGTGCACGGCCGGCGACGCTGGGAGCGCTCCGGGACTCGGGTTGGGCGTCGATCGCCGTGGCCGAGGAACTGCGACGCAACGCCGTGGCCCGCATCCGGGCCGGCGAGCCCCTCTTCACCGAGGTGCTGGGCTATGAAGACACTGTCTTCCCCCAACTCGAGAACGCCCTGCTGGCCGGCCACGATGTGGTGTTCCTCGGCGAGCGGGGACAGGCCAAGACGCGGCTCATCCGCGGTCTCACCGAACTGCTCGACGAATGGATGCCGATCCTCGCCGGCTCGGAGGTCAACGACGACCCGTACGCCCCGGTGTCGAGGTACGGCCGGGATCTGGTGGCCGAGCACGGCGACGACGCCCCGATCGACTGGGTCCATCGGTCGGACCGGTACGGCGAGAAGCTGGCCACCCCCGACACCTCGATCGCTGACCTGATCGGCGAGGTCGACCCCATTCGGGTGGCCGAGGGCCGGTACCTGTCCGACGAGCTGACCATCCACTACGGCCTGGTGCCCCGCACAAACCGCGGCCTTTTCGCCATCAACGAATTGCCCGACCTGGCCGAGCGCATCCAGGTCGGCCTTCTCAACGTGCTGGAGGAGCGCGATGTCCAGATCCGTGGGCACCGGGTCCGGTTGCCGCTGGACGTAGTGCTGTTCGCCTCGGCCAACCCGGAGGACTACACCAACCGGGGTCGCATCATCACCCCGTTGAAGGACCGGTTCGGCTCCCAGATCCGGACGCACTATCCGCTGGACACCGAGGTCGAGATGGACATCGTCCTCCAGGAGGCGATAGTGCCCGACGTGGACGGCGTCGAGGTGGTCGTCCCCGACTTCATGACCCGGGTGGTGGCAGCCATAAGTCGGGAGGCCCGTCATAGCCCGCATCTCAACCAGCGATCCGGCGTGTCGGTGCGGATGAGCGTGTCCAACCACGAGGCGCTGGTGGCCTCGGCGGTCCGCCGGGCGCTGCGGACCGGCGAGACGACGGCCGTCCCTCGGGTATCGGACCTCGAGGCTCTGCCGGCCTCGATGGCCGGCAAGGTCGAGGTGGACAGCCTCGACGAGGGACGAGACGGGGAGGTTCTGGAGCGGATCGTCCGGGCCGGGGTGCTGGCAACCTTCCGGGACCTGGTCCCCGGCGAGCTGCACCGGGGTGTGGTCGAGGCTTTCGACGACCACGAGGGCGTGTCGACCGGCGAGGACCTGGGTTCGACGGCATACGTGGAGGTGGCCGGTGCCATCCCGGCGCTGTCCACGGCGGCCACCGTGGTGCTGGGCGACGAGCCGGAGTCGCCACCTGACGCGGCCCGCCATCCGGCACTGGTGGCCAGCGCAGTGGAGTTGGTGCTGGAGGGCCTGCACCTCTCCAAGCGGCTCAACAAGTCGACCTCGGGGCCCGCGTCCCGCTACGAGGCCAGAGGCCAGGGGCCCGAGGCCGGGGCATAGGGTTTCGGGTCAGGACAGCTCGGCGGGCGCCGGTCGACCGGTGATCCGCTGGCACAACCAGCGCCCGCTCTCCTTCAGCCGACGCTCCCTGGTGGCCAGGCCGCGGGGTCCGGCGAACCCGGGTGGCGATCCCCACCCCGAGGTGGCGTAGCCGTCCAGCAGCGAGTCGTGGAACAGCCCGACGACCGGCACCCCGTCGGAGTGGGCCGCTTCGACCTGGCCGACCACCCCTTGGAGGACCTCGTCGCGCCAGTCGTCGTCGGGGGAGGCCACCCCGCATCCGGCCACCACCAGGTCCCGGTCGCCGAGGCGGTCGTGGACGGCCCGGAGCGCCACCCCCAGCTCCTCGGGTAGCGGCGCCGAGCCGGCAGCGTCGGCCCGGGCTCCCAGCGGGTACGGCCCCGGCATGCCGTCCGGGTCGACGGCCACCGGATGGTCGGCCACCAGCCCCACCAGGTCGAACGCCCCGGCCAGGTCCTGCCGCTCGACGGGGCCCCGCCATGGCCAGGCCAGCTCGCCGTCGGCTAGGGCTCGGAGCCACGGGTCCCACAGGACGCGGCGCCACTCGTCGGCCCGATCCCGGGCCCGGTCCCGCAACTGTGCCGCGGTGGCGTCGCCGGCGGAGGTTCCGGCGGGGACCCCGGCGAACACCGTGGGGGCCCCGAACACTCCCATGACCGGGGCGTCGCCGCTGGACAGCAGCCGCCACCCCTCGAAGGCGGCGGCTAGGGCACCCTCCACGTGGTCCCGGGCGGCCACCGGGTCGGTATGCCCCGGGGGCCGGACGCCGAGGAGGTGGCCGCGCAGAGCGGTGCCGATCGGGTCGTCGACCGGCACCCAGCCGGCGGCCAGGTCCTCCAGGGCCTCGGCGGTGCGGTCCACGTGCCGCGACCACCAGCGGTCGCGTGACGTTTCCTCGGCGAAGCCACCCTCATCATCGGCGAACCAGCCGGGCAGGGTGCCATGGACCAGCGTCACCCAGGGCCGCAGGCCGGCGTCGACGGCCGAGCCCAGGATGGCTCGCAGCCGGTCGAGGGCGTCGCCGTCGACCACGCCGGGGCGGGGCTCCAGGCGGGCCCACTCGGCGGTGATGCGCACATCGGTCAGGCCGATGGCTGCGGCCAGCCGCAGGTCCTCGGCGTGGTCGCTGGCCAGGCCGGCCCCATCGCCGGACCGGGGGACCCGTTCGTCGCGCTCCCAGCGCGACCAGTCGGCGGCCGGGGCCACGCCCTCGGCGGACAGGGACGACTCGGTCGCCCCCCAGCGGAACTTGTCGGGCAGGGGCACGGCGTCCGCCGGGTCGGTTCGGGGTCCGATCCGCGGAGGCTCAGGCCCGGCGGGTCATGACCCCGGCGTCGAACACCACCCGGTCGCCGACCCGGGTCTGGAACAGCACCGTCTCCTCGTCGACCTCCCAGGCGTGGATTTCCAGCACCTCGCCGGGCATGACCGGCGACTTGAAACGGCCGCCCATCGAGCCGAAGCGGGCCGGGTCGGAGCCGCAGGTGGCGTGGAGCAGGGCCCGTCCGGTGAACCCGTAGGTGCACAGGCCGTGGAGGATCGGCTGGTCGAACCCGGCCGCCGCGGCGAACGCGGGATCGGAGTGCAGCGGGTTGCGGTCGCCGCTCAGCCGGTAAAGCAGGGCTTGGTCGGCGCGGGTGGCGGTGCTGATGACGTGGTCGGGATCCCGGTCGGGGGCCGCCCAGTCGTTGGACGGGCCACGGTCGCCTCCCCAGCCGCCCTCGCCGCCCAGGAA
>PBUO01000022.1 GCA_002727895.1 Acidimicrobiaceae bacterium
GCCTCGTCCTCGGCCGGCGCCTCGTCTTCGGTGGGGGCTTCCTCTCCGGGGGCCTCGTCCTCGGCCGGCGCCTCGTCTTCGGTGGGGGCTTCCTCTCCGGGGGCCTCGTCGTCGGTGGGGGCTTCCTCTCCGGGGGCCTCGTCCTCGGCCGGCGCCTCGTCGGCGATCTCCTCGCCGTCGCGGAGCCGCTGCCAGGCGTCCACGGCGGTCCGCCAGACGGCCTCGGCTACGGCGACCTCCTCGGCGCCACCACCGGAGTCCTGTGCGCGCTTGAGGGCGTCGGCGGCCTCGTCCTTGGCCTTGACGGCCTTGGCCAGCCGGCGTTCGGCGGCCTTGGCGGCTTCGGCGGCTTCAGCGCGGCGGTTGAACAGCAGCAGCGCCTTCTGGGTGTCGTCGTCGATATTCACCGTGCCTCCAGGCTCGGGTCGTCAGAGGGGCCCGGGAGTCGGTCGCTCCGGTGCCGGACCCCATGATCGCCGGTTCCGAGCCCGGACGCACCCTCCCGACGGGGATGGGCCGGGAAACTTCTCTCAGAGGAGGGGCCGGACCTGCTCTCCGAAGGCGGCCAACTGGTCGAGGTACTCCTCGATCGTCCGCCCCCGGAACTTCAGGTGGAACACGTTGGCGCCCACCCCCCGGTCGGCCCGGAGCTCTTCGGCGATGCGCTCCGGGGACCCGGTCAGCCACGCCGGGGGCAGGTCGTCGGGTGGATCGCCGATGTAGGCCCAGCCGGGCATGATCCCGACGTCGAACCGGGCGTCGTCGCGGCCCGCCTCGTCGGCGGACCTCCGGATGGTGTCGATGATCTCCGGGTACTGGTCCCGGGCGGCGCCCATGGGGATGTAGCCGTCACCCCGTCGTCCGGTCCGTCTCCAGGCCGCGGCACCGCTCCCGCCGACCCAGATGGGGAGGTCGCCGGACGGCGGCCCGGGCGAGACGCCGACGTCGGCGTAGGCGTATGTGTCGCCCCGGTGGCTGACGTACGGCGCTCCCCAGGCGCCCCGCACGGCGTCGATGGACTCGTCGAGGAGGCGTCCCCGGCGTCGGAAGTCGACGCCGAGGGCGGTGAACTCGCCCTCCACGTGGCCGGCACCCACGCCGAGGATGACCCGGTCGCCGGTCAGGTGGGCGAGGGTGCCGAACGAGCTGGCAGTGAGCAGGGGGTGACGGTACGGGGCGATCCAGACCACGGACAGCAGGTGGACCCGTTCGGTGTGGGCGCCCAGCCAGGCCAGGGTGGCTACCGGGTCGTACCAGGTGGTACGCATGTTGGCCGAGTAATCGTCGTCGGGGACCGCCACGTGGTCGCAAACCCCGACGAAGTCCAGGCTGGCGGCCTCGGCGGCCTGCGCCACCCGGAGCAGGTCGGCCGGCGTGGCGTCGTCCTCCCACGGGTCGGCCAGGGTGCGTGTCAGGGTCTGGATGGGCAACTGGATGCCGTAGAGGGCCTCGCCTTCGGGGACCACGTTCGCCATGTCGTCTCGTTTCTCGTTCCGGAGCCGCGTTCAGCCGCCGTGGGCTTCGGCCAGCAGCGCCCGGGCCCGTCGGGCCACCGGTTCGTCGACCATGCCGCCGTCGACCTGGATGGAGGCGTCGCCGCGGGCCAGAGCGGCGTCGTAGGCCTCGACGACGGCTGCCGCCCAGGCCAACTCCTCGTCGGTGGGATGGAAGGCCTCGACGGCCAGGTGGACCTGGGCGGGGTGGATGCAGAGCTTCCCGGCGAAGCCGAGGGCGCGGGCCTCGATGGCCTCGCGTCGGAACCGGTCGGCGTCGCCGAAGTCGGCCACCACCATGTCGACGGCCTGGACGCCCCCGAGGGCGGCGGCCTGGCCGATCTGGGCGCGTGCGGTGGCCACCTCGTGGTTGGACGCGGTGCGGACGCCGCCGAGGTCGGCCACGTAGTCCTCGGCGCCGAAGTAGCACCACCGGACCCGGGGGTGGGTGGTGACGGTGCGGGCGTCGACCACGCCGGCCACCGTCTCGAGGCCGGCCACGATGGGGAGGTCGGGGTGCCCGGCCGAGTCGAGGAGGTTGGCCACCTCGTCGACCATGGTCGCCGACTCGAGCTTGGGGACGACGACGCCGGTCAGCCCGGCGGGGAGTCCGTGGCGGACGTCGTCGGCGAAGTCGGGGGTGTCGACGGCATTGACCCGGATCATGAGGCGGACCTGGTTGACGAGTTCGGGTGCCACCTCGTGGGCCACGGCCCGAGCCTGGTCCTTGTGGTCGGGCGGGACGGCGTCCTCGAGGTCGACGACCGCCGCGCTGGGGCCCGAACGGGGGAGCTTGGCCAGCACGTCGGCCCGGTTGCCGGGGGCGAAGAGCAGGCTCCGCATGGTGAAGGCGTCGTCACCGGGGGGCGGGGCCATGGCGCCGACGCTACCGATCGCCGCCCGGCTGCTTGGGATCAGGCTGCTTCGGATCAGACGCCGGCCAGTTCCCGGGCCGCGGCGACGACGTCGGCCATGGCGCCCGGGAGGTCGTCGACCTCGACCTCGGTGGCGCCGTCGGCGGCCAGGAAGCAGAGAACGACTCGGCGGACCGTCCGTCCGGTGGCCCGCTCGGCGGCCAGCGCGTAGGTGGCGCCCTGGATCCGGTACCGGTCGACCTTGGCCGCCCGGTCGGCGTCGTCGGCCACGGCGTCGGTCTTGTAGTCGACGATGACCAGGCCGGGCCCGTCCGGCCCGTCCTCGAGGTAGGCGAGGTCGACGTAGCCCTCGACGACCGGGGCGTCCTCGGCGTCGTCGACCGGAGCGGCCACGTACAACTCCCGCCAGCTCCGGGCCGCGGCGGCGGCCCGGACCGAGTCCGAGGCCAGCCCTGCCCGGACGAGGGCGTCGATGATCCCCCGGTCGCCCAGGAGGCCCTCGGCGACGGCCTGCTCCCTGACGACGTCGGTGGGGTCGTCGGTGGAGAAGTCGAGGACCTCCAGGGCTCCGTGGACGGCGCGCCCCACGCCGGTGCCGTGGCGCCCGACCTCGCCGGGGCGGGCCCGGTCCTCGTCGGAGGTCTCGTAGACGTGGTTGGCCACCGCGGTGGCTGACACGGTGTGGGGCCGTGCCGCGGCCTTGAGGGCGGCGATGCGCTCGTCCTCCCAGGTCCGGCGATCGGGAAGCGGTCGGCCGGAGGGTTGTGCGCCGACGGGGAGGGGACGGCTGGTCGGCACCAGGTCGTCGTCGACGGCGAGGCCGCCCACCCGGTCGAGGGCGTGGGCCAAGAGGCGTCCCGGGCCGGGCCGTCCGGGCTTGTCGGGGTCGACATCGGTGGCCCGGTGGACGGAGACGACGAGGTGGTCGCGGGCCCGGGTGGCGGCCACATAGAGCAGGCGGACCGTCTCGGCGTCCTGGAAGCGCTGGTCATCGGCCTGCACCGGGGCGAAGCCGGAGGTCCGGACCTCGCCCCGGATGGAGGCCTCGGCACCGCCGAGGCCGTCGAGGAGGAGTTGGACGCCGGAATCGGTCCGGGCGTTCTTGGTCGACATCCCGGAGAGGACGGTGATGGGGAACTCGAGGCCCTTGGCGCCGTGGATGGTCAGGATCCGCACCGCGTCGTCGTCCACCTCGGGGAGGACCGTCTCGGCGACGCGGCCCTTCTCGTCGGCCTGGGCGAGGCACCAGTTGACGAAGCCCCGCAGCGAGCCACTGCCGGACTCGGCGTAGGCCCGTGCCCGGTCGGCGAGCAGCCGGACCCGTCGCCACGCGTCGCGGGGTCGGGCCTCGCCGTGGGCCACCTGGAGGACTCTGCGGTCGTGGACGACCCGCTCGAGGATGCCCGAGGGGCCGAGGTGGTGGCGGAGGTGGTGGAGTTCGGCCATCCAGGCGAGACCGGAGGCGACTACGGCGACCTCGGAAGGGGCGTTGTCGAAGGGACCCGCCAAGTGGTTCCAGGTGCCCTCGTGGTGGACGCGCCAACGAGCCAGGTCGTTGTCGCCGCAGCCGAGGTAGGGGGTGCGCAGCGCTGCGACCACGGCCAGGTCGTCGGAGGGGTCGTCGATGGCCCGCAGCACCATGAGGAGGTCCCGGACCTGGGGGGTGGCGAAGAGCATCGAGCTGGACTCGGCCCGGTACGGGATCCCGGCCGCGTCCAGAGCCGCTTCGAGCGTGGGCAGCGACGTGCGGGTGGGGAGCAGGATGGCCACGTCGCCGAAGCGGCAGGGTCGGGACCTCCCGTCGAGGTCCTCGACGGTCCACCCGTCGGCCACCGCGGTGGCGATGGCGTTGGCCACGTCGTCGGCCTCTGCCTCCCGAAGTTCGGTGGCGTCGACCTCGTCTCCGTGGGCGTGGCGGCCGAGCACTGTGACCGACGGTCCGGCGTCCGCCGCGGGGCGGCGTCCGATGAGGGGCGTGTAGTCGGGCTGGACGAGGCCGCCGGTCGGGGCGTCGTCGCCCGAGACGGTCGTGCCGACGAGGTGGCCGAAGACGGCGTTGACCCAGTCGATGATGGGGACGGTGGTCCGGAAGTTCTCCGTCAGGTCGACCTCGGCGGCCCGCACGGTCCGTCGGGCGTGGAGGTACAGGGCGATGTCGGCCCGGCGGAACCGGTAGATGGACTGCTTCGGGTCTCCTACCAGGAACAGCGATCCGGGGGCGGGGTCGAAGTCGCCGGTGTCGCTCCCGGGAGGTGCGTCCGGGTCGGCCAGGAGGAGGGCCAGCTCGAGCTGCAGTGGGTCGGTGTCCTGGAACTCGTCCAGCAGGAGGTGGCGGTACCGCTCGTGGAGGGAGGCCCGGACCTCGTCGCCCACCCGGGGGTCGGCCAGCAGGTCGCGGGCGATGACGAGGAGGTCGTGGAAGACCAGGGTGCCGGCGCGGCGACGGGCCACGGCGGCCTCCAGCGTGGCGTCGACGAGTTCGGTGAGGATCCGGCGTAGGACGGCGTCGGCCGTATGGCCCAGGGTCTCGTCCCAGAGGTCGCGGGCGGCGTACGCGGCGTCGACGATGTCAGCCTTGTCTTCGCCCCAGACCTTCTTGTTGCCGTCATTGCCGGCGTTGAGGGTCTTCCGGTGCTCCGGTTCGGCCAGCACGCGCACGGCGTCGACCTCGTCGACGGCGCCGGCCAGTGCGTGCCGGGTGGTGCGGATCCTGGCTAGGCGGCGGCGGAGCCTGTCGTCCTCGTCCACGTCGTCGCGGTCGAGGGCCAGCGCGTCGTCCATGTGTCCGACGATGGTGGTGACGTCGACGGCGGGCGGTTCGGCGGGGACGGGCAGGTTGCTCAGGAGGTCGTAGCGGTCGTCGAGGTCGCGGGCTAGGTCGCGGATGTGGCCGGGACCGATACCCATGGCGTCGGCGAGTAGGACGGTCCGGGCGAAATCGTCGTCTTCGAGTAGGGCGTGCTGGAGGTCGGTCCAGCGGTCGTCGAACCCGAGGTGGCTGGCCACCTCGTCGAGGAGCTCGAACCCCGGGGGAAGGCCCGCCTCAAGCGGGTGGTCGCCGAGGAGGCGTCGGGCGAAGCCGTGGAGGGTGGTGAGCGCGGCGAGGTCGACGTCGGCCAGGGCGACCTCGGCCCGGGACCGCCGCTCGGGGTCGTCGTGCTGGCGGGCCACGTCCTCGAGGCGCCGTCGGAACCGGTCGCCCAGCTCGGCCGCCGCCTTCTCGGTGAAGGTGATGGCGGCGATCTCCTCGACGGCCACGCCCTCGTCGACCACGAGCCCGACCATGCGGCCCACGAGTGCCGTGGTCTTGCCGGTCCCGGCCCCGGCCTCGACGAAGAGGTTCTCGTCGAGGGAGCCGAGGATCTGGTCGCGTGCTGGCTGGTCGCCGGGCGTGGGGCCGGTCACGATCCGTCCTCCGGCCCGGCCATGAAGTCGGTGGCCAGGTGGTCGGCGTGGAGGGCGAGGACCGGATCGTCGGCCTTGCGGATCCGGGCCGCCCGGACGCGGCGGGCGTCCAGCCCGTCGGGGGTGCAGTGGGGGCACCGGTGGGCCTCGGGTCGGTCGCTGTCCGGCGGGTGGTGGGGGAAGGCGCCGCCCTCGATCCCGCGGACCGCAGATGCCAGCACCCGCCGGAACGCCCCGACCACCTCGTCGTCGACGTCGTAGCCGAGGTGCCGGTCGCTCTCGGCGACACCACCCACGAAGGCGTAAGTGGCATGGCTGGCGGTGCCCTCGCCTGTGGCCACGGCCAGCGCGTAGATGGGCAGCTGGAGGAAGGAACCCTCGGGGAAGTGGTCCTCGGGGATGGCCCGGTACCGGTCGGGCCTGCCGGTCTTGGTGTCGACGACCACCAAGGCGCCGTCGGCCGTCTCGTCGATCCGGTCGACGACTCCCCGGAACCGGAGCGTCTGGCCGTCCGACAGGGTCACCGCGAGGGCACCGTCGGGGGCCGCGTCGTCGCCGAACCGGCGCTCGGCGGCCACCGGTCGGCTGCCGAGCCGGGCCCGGAACGCCGAGTCGAGGACCAGGAAGTCGTCGAGTTCGGCGGCGAGGCGGGCCCGGACGGTCGGCCAGAAGCGAGGGTGGGCGGCCTCGCCCCGTGCCTCGGCGTGGTCACACTCGTCGGCCAGAAGCTCGGCGGCTCGGGCCCGCTGGTCCGCCGTCCACGGGGCACCGAACCCGGGCAGGGACCCCGCCTCGAGACCCTCAACCACGAGGCGCTCGAGGACCCGGTGGACGATGGAGCCGCGGACCAGCGGGGCCAGGTCGGTCCGCTCCTCAGGCTCGTCGAGCGGTCGGACACCGAGGACGTACTCCGAGAAGAAGGCGAAGGGACACGACACCCACTTCTCCAGCCGGCTGGCCGACAGCTCGCCGTCCAGAACGTCGAGGTTGACGCCGGAGAGGTTGCCGTCGAACCGGGTGAGGGTGTCGCCGGCCCGAGCGAGGTGCATCTCGATCCCCCGGTCGACGACCCCGTCGACGGATCGGAGGTGTTCCACGGCGGGGCCACCCCGGCGGACGGTGGCTGCCAGGTCGTGCTCCTGCGGGGTTGCCGGCTCGTCGCGGTCGAGGGCGTCGGTGAACGAGGCCACGTGGTCGAACCACGGCGCCCGGAACCGGTCGAGCTCGTCGGGCTCGGGCCGGTACCCGGCGAGGGCCTCGAACTCGGTGAGAAGGAGGCGCGACATGGGTCGGTCGCCCGACCTGCGGAGGTCGCCCCGGGGCTGGACGAGGACGATCCGCTCGTCGGCTGCGGTCAGGGCGGCCAGGAAGGCGTGGCGCTGGCGGCCCACGTGGTCGTGCCGGGTGGGGAGGCCGGTGTCGGCAGCGGTGCGGCGGGCATCGGTCAGCAGCGGGTCGGCCGGGGCCCGGGTGGGGAGCGAACCCTCGGCGAGGCCGACTACCACCACGAGGTCGGCGTCGAGGCCGACGGCCTGTTCGATGCCCACCACCTGGACGCCGATCCCGGTCCGACCCGACCGTCCGACCGGCCGGCGGAGCTCGGCCAGCAACGCGTTGCGGAAGCTCCGCTCTGGAGGGGTGGGCTCGACCCGGTCCAGGTCGGAGAGGGCGTCGAGGATCGACCCGACCTCCTCGAGTGCCAGGTGCTCGTTGGGTGGCCACTCCTCGCGGGCCGATGGGCCACCGAGGTGGTCGCGCACCAGCCGTCGAAGGCGGCGACAACGGCCCGACCAGGTGGTGTCGGAGCCCAGACCGCCCAGCGAGCCGTGGAGCCGGTCCATGAAGCCGAGCAGCCGTCGGGCCTGGGTGGCCTCGCCGGCCAGCCGGTCGACCAGCCACGGGCGGCCCTCGTCGTCGGCCTCGGCGGTCGCCGCGGCGTCGAGCTCTGCGGCCAGGCGGGTGAGGCGGACCGTCCAGTCCTCGATCCCGCCGACCACGCCGGCGCGCTCGGCGAGGCGGGCCCAGGCCCGTGCGGGAACCAGGTCGTGGTCGGGGTCCCAGAGCGGGACGCTGGACATCCAGGCCTGGAGGTCGCCACGGCGGAGGTCCCGGTCGGGAAGGCCGAGGAGGCCGGTCAGGAAGCGCCCGGGGATCGTCTCGTCGATGCGCCTGACGCCGCCGGCGTGGAAGGCGATGCCGGCCGAGGCGAGCCGCTCCTGGACCAGGCGGGCGTCGTCGGTCGTCGATGGGTGGACGAGCACGATCCGATCCAGCGGGGTGCCGGCCCGGGCCGCCTCGACGATGCGGCGCACGGCGTACCGGGCGGCCTCGTCCTGTTCGGGGACTGAGGCGACGCGGACGTCGGCCCGCCGGCCGGCGGGACCCGCATCGGGGGGATCGACGCCGAGCAGGTCAGCTAGGTCGTCGAGGAGGGGGTCGGGCGACGCGGTGCCGTCCGGGGCGTCGGCGTCGCCGACGATGGCGACCAGGCGGGTGGCCCCGGCGAGGGCCGAGACGAGGCGCCGCTCCGAGGCGGTCAGGCGTCCGGGCAGGTGCAGGACCACGGGGGAGGGCTTCACAGATCCTTCGGAGACCGCTCCGGCGGCCGCATCGGCCCGGTCGCGTTCGTCGTGGAACCGCTCGCCGAGCAGGTCGACCAGGCCACGGTGCAGCGACACGAGGTCGGCCAACATGCCACCCCCGCCGGCGAGGCGGCCCAGGGACTCCGGAGGGACCTCGCGGAGGTCGCGGTGGGCGGCGACCACCGAGCGCTCGACCGAGGGGTGGTCGGCGACCGGGCCGAACGCGCCGGGGCGCTCGGCGAGCAACCGTCGGGTGGCGGCGAGGACGATGGCGTCGCTGACCGGCCGGCGGCCGGCCAGGCGGGACGATCGGGCCGACAGTGACCGGGCCAGGTCGAGGAGGGTGACNACGTCGACGGCGGCCAGGCCACCGGCACGGGCGGCCAGTCGCCGCCGGACCATGAGGCCGGTGGCGTGGTCGGGCACGACGATGGAGGCCGGGGCCAGCGGATCGCCGTCCTGGAGGTCGCGCACGGCGCGGGCCAGCGCCTCGGTCGCCGCCCGTCCGTAGCGGGTCCTCAGGATCTCCGCTGCCATGGACCCAGAGTAGGAGGGGGCCGTGACAGCCTGCTCAGGACCGGGTTCGCGACAGGGTCGGATCCCTTCCCCGCTTCCGTCCACCCGACGGTCGGTCGGTAGCTTCGCCTGCCGTGAGCGATGAGACGGTGGAGGACCTCCAGTACCCGGGCCGGTGGGCGGCCGAGGCCCCTGACCGCCCGGCCATCGTGATGGCCGAGTCGGGCGAGGCGATGACCTTCGCCGAGTTGGACGCCGAGGCCAACCGGATCTCCCGCCTGTTCCGTTCCCTGGGCATCCAGCCGGGCGACCACGTGGCCTTCTGCCTCGAGAACCGGCTCGAGTTCCTGGCCGTGGCGTGGGGTGCCCACTACGCCGGCCTCTACTACACGGCGATCTCGTCGCGCCTGACCGCCGACGAGATCGCCTACATCGTGGACGACTGCGGGGCCCGGGTCTTCGTGACCTCGCCCTACAAGGCCGACGAAGTGGCGGAGATCGCCGCGGCTACGCCGAAGGTGGAGACCCGCTTCGCCTTGGGGGGCCCGGTCGAGGGCCACGAGTGCTTCGAGGACGCGGTGGCCGCCCANTCGGCCGAGNCGTTGGANGACCGGACCGAGGGCCAGGACATGCTCTACTCCTCGGGCACCACNGGGCGCCCCAAGGGCGTGAAGGCCCCCCTGACCGGTGNCGGCCTNGGTCGGGCCAACTCGATCACCATGATGGCCGAGATGCTCTTCGGGGCGACCCGGGGCTCCACCTANCTGTCGCCGGCGCCGCTGTACCACGCCGCCCCGATGCGCTTNTGCCTGGGGGCACACCGCATCGGTTGCACGGTGGTCGTGATGGAACGCTTCGACGCCGAGGGCGCCCTGGCCGCCATCGAGCGCCACGGNGTGACGTGGAGCCAGTGGGTGCCGACCATGTTCGTCCGCATGCTCAAGCTGCCCGACGAGGTGCGGGANCGNTACGACGTGTCGACGCTCGGGTCGGCCATCCACGCCGCGGCACCGTGCCCGGTCGACGTGAAGCGCCGCATGATCGACTGGTGGGGCCCCATCCTGCACGAGTACTACGCCGGCACCGAGGGCAACGGNCTCACCTACACCAACTCGGCCGACTGGCTGGAACATCCGGGGACGGTNGGGAAGGCCCTGCTGGGAGAGGTGCTGATCCTCGGNGACGACGGGAACGAGGTCCCGGTCGGCGAGGAGGGCGCCGTCTACTTCAAGGGGAACTCCGACTTTGAGTACCACAACGACCCGGAGAAGACGGCCGGGGCGAAGATCCGGCCCGACACCAGCACGCTGGGCGACGTGGGGCGCCTCGACGAGGACGGCTTCCTCTACCTGACCGACCGCAAGGCGTACATGATCATCACCGGCGGGGTGAACGTNTACCCACAGGAGGCCGAGAACGTCCTGACCATGCACCCGGCGGTGCACGACGTTGCNGTGATCGGCGTACCCAACGACGACTTCGGCGAGGAGGTCAAGGCGGTTGTGCAGCCGGTCGATCCGGCGGCCGCCGGACCGGAACTGGCTGCCGAGCTGGTGGCCTACTGCCGGTCGCAGTTGGCCGACGTGAAGTGTCCTCGCAGCGTCGACTTCCGGGACGAGTTGCCCCGGCACCCCACCGGCAAGCTCTACAAGCGGCTCCTGAAGGACGAGTACTGGCAGGGCCACCAGGCCCGAATCTAGTTTCCGCGGCCGTGGACCGGCCGCTGGTGACCGACGCTGAGATCAAGGCCTTCTCGACCGACGGCGTGGTTTGCTTGCGAGGCGCCTTCGGCCCCGAGTGGATCGAGTCGCTGACCCGGGGCCTAGACCGGTCGATGGCCGACACCTCGGAGCGTCGACGCACCTGGGACACCGACGAACGCGGCGGCACGACGATCTACGACAGCCAGTGCTGGCAGCACGTGCCCGAGTACCGGGAGTTCGTGGAGCGCTCTCCGATGGCCGAGATCGCCGGCCGGCTGCTAGAGGCCACGGCNGTCAACTTCTTCTTTGACGCGGTGTTCGTGCGCAGCGCNGGCGTGCGTTTCCGCACCCCNTTCCACCAGGACGAGCCGTACTGGTCGGTCGAGGGGTTCGACACCTGCTCGGCGTGGATGCCCCTNGTTCCGGTGGCTCAGGAGAGNACGTTGGAGTTCGTNCGCGGCTCGCACCGCTGGAACCAGCGATACCGGCAGCAGAACTTCGGNGCTNTGACCGGCGACGGTCGCGACCAGGTCAGGTANGANGCCCAAGACGACNTNGTGCCCTTTCCCGACGTGGAGGGGCGCCGCGACGACTTNGACGTCATCGGCTGGGCCATNGAGCCCGGCGACGTGGCCGTGTTCAACGCCCGGATGATCCACGGTGGGTCTGGCAACCTGGCGCCGGACCGCGACCTGCGGGTGTTCAACACCCAGTGGCTGGGCGACGACGTGCGCGTGGCCCTCAAGTCGGAGGGGATGGACCCCGACCACACCGGGGTGATCACGGCCGCCGGCCTGGCCCACGGTGACCGGGTGGGCGGCGACCTCTATCCGGAGCTCTGGCGCCGGGAACCGATCCCGGTCTGAGAGGGTCAGTCCGGGGCCCGGTCCGACCGGTTGTCCTGGGCGGCGGGGCCCCGGACCGGAAACATGCCTAGCCGGCCTCGGAGTGGGTGACGGGCTCCTCGCCCATCCACTCGCGCAGCGTGTTCTTCAGCTTGGTCTGCTGGATGAACAGGTCGTGCTCGGCGCCGGCCTCGGTGGCCGCCTGCGGAGCCTTTAGGTAGAAGGACAGCCACTCCTGCACGCCGGACTGGCCAGCCCGGTGGGCGAGGTCCAGGAACAGCGCTAGGTCGAGCACGATCGGCGCGGCGAGGATCGAGTCGCGGCACAGGAAGTCGACCTTGATCTGCATCGGGTAGCCCATCCACCCGAAGATGTCGATGTTGTCCCACCCCTCCTTGTTGTCGCCGCGGGGCGGGTAGTAGTTGATGCGCACGACGTGGTCGATGTTCCCGTACAGGTCGGGGTACGACTCGGGCTGGAGGATGGTGTCCAGCACGCCCAGCTTCGAGACCTCCTTGGTCTTGAAGTTCTCCGGGTCGTCGAGGACCTCGCCATCCCGGTTGCCCAGGATGTTGGTGGAGTACCAGCCGCGTAGGCCGAGCATCCGGGCCTTGAAGCCGGGGGCCAGGAGCGTCTTCATGAGGGTCTGGCCGGTCTTGAAGTCCTTGCCGGCGATCGGCACGCCACGGCGGTGGGCCAGTTCGATCATGCAGGGCAGGTCGACGCTGAGGTTGGGGGCGCCGTTGGCGAACGGCACGTCGCTCATCAGCGCGGCGTACACGTAGATCTGGCTGGGGGAGATGTTCTCGTCGCCGGCACGTAGGCCAGCCTCAAACGACTCGACGGTGTCGTGGACCGCGCTGGGCTCCTGGTAGGCCTCGGTCGAGCCGCACCAGACCATGACGAGGCGGTCGCACTCGTTGGTCATCCCGAAGTTCTCGATGTCGGCGATGAGGGCCTGGGCCTGGTCCCACTTCCCGGTCTCGGCTTTGACGCGGGTGCCCTCCAACTTCTTTACCCAGCGCTGGTCGAAGACGGCGTCCATGGTGACGATGCCCTCGAGCTCGGCTGAGACGGGGGCCAGGTCGGTGTCTTCGAGCACGCCGCAGGTGCGGGCCGCATCCAGCACGTTGGCCGAGATGGGGTCCCAGCCGCCGAAGACGATGTCGTCGAGCTCGGCCAGGGGGACGAACTCGCGGATCAGCGGGTTGCGGTCCTCGTCCCGGTTGCCGAGGCGGATGTGCGCCATCTGGCTGACCGAGCCGATGGGGGCGGTCAGTCCCTGGCGGGAGGCGATGACGCCGGCGATGAAGGTGGAGGCCACGGCGCCCATGCCGGGGGTCAGGACCCCGAGGCGGCCGGTGGCGGGTGCGATGTCGAGAGGGGTGCTCATGGGCACCAGCATAAGAAGTCCGCAACAAATCCGATCTATGCTTTAGGAAGACTGAATTAAGGATCAGCGACCCCCGTGACCACCCTCCCCAACCTGACCGTCCAGCAGCTCGAGTACCTGGTGGCGGCGGCCGCCTCGCCGACGAGGGCCGTCGCCGCGGGGTCCCTCGGTGTCACCCCGTCGGCCCTCACCCAGGGCCTAGCTGAGCTGGAGCGCCGGGTCGGCGTTTCCCTGTTCGAGCGCTCCGGCCGGTCCACCCGCCTGCGACCCCAGGCTGCCGAGGTGCTGGCCCACGCCCGCCGGGTGGTGGCCGAGACCCGGGACCTGGCCCGGTGGGCCGAGACCCGACGAAGCGGAAGCACCGGCACCGTCCACCTCGGCACCATCGACGCGGTGGCCGTCCACCACCGGGCCGACGCCATCCGCCGCCACCGTCGGACCGTGCCCGACGTGGACCTCCGGCTCACCGTCGCACCCTCCGGTGCACTCCTCGACGCCCTACTGGTCGGCGACCTCGACCTGGTGGCCTGCGTGGAGCCCACCACCCCGGTCCCCGGCGTCGAGACTCTCCCACTGCTCGACGAGCCCCTGCACGCCTATTCACCCGACGGCGCCCCCGGTGGCGTTGGAGCCGGACCACCGTCGACTTGGGGGCCATGGGTGACCTATCCGACGGGCTCGCACACCCGCCGGGTCATCGGCCGGGCGCTCGCCGAGCTCGGAGCGCCGTTCGACGTGGTGGCCGAGTCCAACCAGCCGGAGGTGCTCCGCGAGATGGTCCGCCTCGGCCTCGGTTGGGCGGTCCTGCCCGAGGCCCAGGCGGCCGCGGCCGCCGAACCACTCGCCCGGGTCCGCCGCCGACCGGTGGCTGAACGCCGCATCGTGTTGGCCCGTCGGGCCGACGTCCCCGGCGACGCCGCGGTCGACGCCCTGGCCGACGCGCTCCTCTCCGGATGACACCGGCTCTCCGGCGGGCACCGGTGGCCGACGCGCCCGGTGCCCGCCCGGTAGTCTCGCCCAACCGGAACCGCGGCGGATGGGGCCGTCGGTCCTGATGCCGCTGCGGCGGCCCACTCGAATCGAACTCGGCGAGCCCAATCGCCACGACCCACAGGCGGTCCCCATGCCCTGGCCCACTTCCCGCGACGACGAGCTCTTCGGCTACATCGACGACGAGCGCGAGCGCCAGAACACCACGCTGCAGCTGATCGCCTCGGAGAACTTCGCCTCTCCGGCCGTGCTCGAGGCCTCCGGCTCGGTGCTGACCAACAAGTACGCCGAGGGCTACCCCGGCAAGCGGTACTACGGCGGCAACGTGCACGTCGACGAGGTCGAGGACCTGGCCCGGGAGCGGGTCAAGGCTCTGTTCGGCGCCGACCACGCCAACGTCCAGCCTCACTCGGGTGCCAATGCCAACATGTCCGTGTACCAGGCCCTCATCGAGCCCGGCGACACCGTGCTGGGCCTT
>PBUO01000023.1 GCA_002727895.1 Acidimicrobiaceae bacterium
CTCGGGCTTCGGTGCGGCCTTCGTGGCCGCCCTGGTGATGGCCCCCCACGCCGACCGGGGACGGGCCCCGCTCATGCTGCGGGGAGGCCTGGCCATGGCCGTGGTCGGCATGGCGCTGCTCGCCGTGGGCGACGACCTGTGGCACTACGTGCTCGGCCGGGCCGTGTTCGGATTCGCCCTCGGCACCGCCGGACCGGCCGCCCGCCGCACCGTCATCGTGGCCGACCCCGACAACCTGGGCCGCAACATGGGACGCCTCGGAGCCTGGGATGTGGGCGGCTTCGTGGCCGGCCCGATGATCGCCGCCGGCCTGAACGCCCTCGGCGGCTTCCGCTTCACCTTCTGGACCATGGCCGGCGCCATGGCGCTCCTCATCCCGCTGGCGTTCCGGGCCCAGCCCGACACCGCAGCCAAGGACAAGGACCGCCTCGGCATGAAGGGCCTGCTGCGCATCCGGCGCCTCGTCGGAGCCCTGTTCGTGGTGTCGGCCTACTTCCTGTTCATCGGCGCCTTCGAAGCAGTGTGGATCCTGGAGATGGACCACCGGGGCGCCGACCAGGCGATGCTGTCCATCGGCATCACCCTGGTCGCCCTGCCCATCCCGCTCTTGTCGCCGCTCGGTGGCTCGCTGGCCCAGAAGTACGGGGCCCGACGCTGGGCGGTCGGCGGCCTGGCCGTCATCACCCTGATGACCACCTTCTACGGGGTGGTCCCCGGCGTGGCCTGGATGGTGGCCCTGACCATGTGCACCTCGGTACTGGAGGGCTTCACCTTCCCGTCGGCACCCATGCTGATGGCCGCCGCGGTGCCCGCCGAACGCCAGGCCGCCGCCCAGGGCCTGATGAGCGCCGTGCAGGTGGCCACCGCAGCGGTCGCGGCCGCGTTGCTGGCCATCGTCTACGACGCCCACGACGACCTGGTGGCATGGGCGGTGACCGCCATCGCCATGGCGATCCTGCTGGTGATCGGTGCCATACTCACCCGGCCCGAAGACCGTCAGCTCGTTCGACCGGGCGTCCCAGACGACCCGATCAGGAGACCCTTTCAGTGACAAACGCCCTGTTCCACGCCTTCGCCCCGCCTACCAAGCCCGAAGCCGACTTCGTCAACATCGTCCGCGGCGAGGGGTCGCTGGTGTTCGACGACGCTGGCAAGGACTACGTCGACGGCCTGGGCAGTCTCTGGTACTGCCAGGTCGGCCACGGCCGCACCGAGATCATCGACGCGGTGGCCACCCAGATGCGCCAGATCGAGGCTTACAACATCTTCGATCCGTTCACGAACGAACCGGCGGCCCGGGTGGCCGAGATGATCGTGGAGCGCTCGCCGCACCCCGACGGCCGGGTGTTTCTCGGCTGCTCCGGTTCGGAGGCCGTTGACTCGGCGCTCAAGATCGCCCGCCAGTACCACCAGAAGCGGGGCGACGGCGACCGGCAGGTCGTGGTGCGCCGCACCAACGGCTACCACGGCACCAACTTCGGCGGGACCAGCGCCCAGGGCATCGCCCCCAACCGCGAGGGCTGGGGCGACCTGGTCCCTCACTTCGTGGAGGTTCCCCACGACGACCTGGAGGCGGCGGCCACCGTGTTCGCCGAGAAGGGCGACCGGATCGCCGCAGTGATCACCGAACCGGTGCAGGGCGCGGGCGGCGTGCACCCGCCAGTCGACGGCTACCTCGAGGGCCTGCGTCGCATGTGCGACGACCACGGAGCGCTGCTCATCCTCGACGAGGTGATCTGCGGCTTCGGGCGGACCGGCGAGTGGTTCGGCGCCCAGCACTACGGCGTCACCCCGGACCTCATGACCTTCGCCAAGGCCGTGACCTCGGGCTACCTGCCACTGTCGGGCGTGATCATGTCACGCGGCGTGTGCGAGGCGTTCGAGGAGCCGGGCTTCATCTTCCGGTCCGGCTACACCTACGCCGGCCACCAGGCCTCGTGCGCGGCGGGCATTGCCAACATCCAGATCATGACCGACGAGGGCCTGGTGGCGCGGGCCGCCCACGTCGGCGAACGCATCCGCGAGGGGCTCTCGGCGCTGGAGGCCGACGGCCTGATCGAGTCGTGGCGGGGGACGGGCGCCGTCTACGCCGCCGAGCTGGGTCGGGACGCCATCCCGGTCCGCAACGACATCCTGGCCGCCGGGGTGATCGTCCGGCCGATCGGTACCTGCCTTGCCATCTGCCCGCCGCTGGTCATCACCGACGACGAGGTGGGCCGCATCATCGACACGATGGCGGCCTGCCTGGAGTAGGGGCCGCCTGAAGGGGTCCGGCTCAGCCGGTCCCCCAGGCAAAGGTCATCTTCTCCATCTTCAGGATGGAGAACACCTCGGTCGACGCCACGCCCTCGATCGACCGGATGCGGTCGTTGACCAGCGCGAGCAGGGCGTCGTTGTCCTCGCAGAGGACCTCGGCGAGCACGTCGTAGCGGCCGGCGGTGATCAGCACATACTCGGCCTCGCGGTTGGCCGACACGGCGGCAGCCACGGCCCGGACGTCGCCAGACACGGTGATGCCCACCATGGCCTGGGTGTTGAGGCCGAGGCTGAGGGGGTCGGTCACGGCCACCACCTGCATGACGCCCCGCTCCAGCAGGCGGTTGACCCGCTGGCGGACCGCGGCCTGCGACAGGCCGACCCGGGGGGACAGGTCCGCGTAGGACATCCGTCCGTCGTCCTGTAGCTCGGTGATGATGGCCCGATCCACCTCGTCAAGGACGAAGACCTCGCTGGTGGAACGCCCGGGTGCGCCGGTGAGTTCGTTCATGCCACCATTCCGATCGTAGACACGCCGATCACATCGCCATCTCGGCCATGGCCTCGGTGAGGGCCTGACGCAGCTTGGCGTTGATCTCCTCGAACTCAGCCGGTCCGGCGACCAGCGGCGGCGATAGCTGGATGACCGGCTCGCCCCGGTCGTCGGCCCGGCAGATCAGGCCGATCTCCAGCAGGCGGTTGGACAGGAAGCTCCGCAGGAGGTGCTCGCGCTCTTCGTCGTTGAACGACACCCGGCCCTCGCGTTCCCTGACCAGCTCGATGCCGTAGAAATAGCCGGCCCCGCGGACGTCGCCCACGATGGGCAGGTCGGCCAGGTCGTCGAGGGCAGCCCGGAAGGCGTCCTCGTTGGCCTGAACGTGGCCGATGATCCCCTCGTCCTCGAACACCTGCAGGTTGGCCAGGGCCACCGCGCAGCTCACCGGATGGCCGGCGAAGGTGATGCCGTGCAGGAACGAGTCGCCGGTGCCCACGAAGGGCTCGGCAACCCGGTCGCCGACAAGCATGGCGCCCAACGGCGCGTAGCCCGAGGTCAGCCCCTTGGCCGAGGTGATCATGTCCGGCTGGTATCCGTAGCGCTCGCACCCGAACATGTGGCCGATGCGCCCGTAGGCGCAAATGACCTCGTCGGACACCATCAGCACGTCGTACCGGTCGCAGATCTCCCGGACCCGCTGGAAGTAGCCAGGCGGCGGGGTGAAGCAGCCGCCCGCGTTCTGGACCGGCTCCACGAACAGGACAGCCACGGTGTCGGGGCCCTCGCGGAGAATGGCCTCCTCGATGGCGTCGGCGGCGTGCAGCGAGCAGTGGGGCTCGTCCTGGCAGGTCGGGCACCGATAGTGGTTGGTCTCAGGGACCTTCACCGCCCCGGGGACCAACGGCTCGAAGACCGTCTTGATCGACTCCAGGCCGGTGATGGACAGCGCCCCCATGGTGGTGCCGTGGTAGGCGAGGTTCCGGCTGATGACCTTCACCTTGTCGGGCTTGCCGGTGAGCTTGAAGTACTGGCGGGCCAGCTTCCAGGCCGACTCGACGGCCTCGGAGCCGCCGGTGGTGAAAAACACCCGGTTGAGGTCGCCAGGGGCGAGGGCGGCCAACTTGGCCGAAAGCTCGATGGCCGTCGGGTGCCCATAGGTCCAGATGGGGAAGTAGCCGAGCGTGGCCGCCTGGTCGCCGGCCGCCCGGGCCAACTCGGGACGTCCATGCCCCAGCTGGCTGACGAAAAGACCGGCCAGGCCGTCCAGGTACCGGTTGCCCTCGGCGTCCCACACGTGGCAGCCCATGCCGCGCTCGATGACGCGGGTGCCGTCGATGTCGTTCTTGAGGACGGAAAAATGTCCCCACAGGTGCTTCTCGGCCAGTTCGGCCAGGCGCTGGTGCTCACTCATCGTCAGTGTCCCGTTAGGTCGTCAGAGGGTCGGTCCACCCATGGGAAGGCCCCTAGGTAGGGAGGACCGGAGATCCCACCCCGGCCGGACGGGCCGGAGACGCTTGACGCGCCCCCGACCCGCGGACCGGAAGGGAGGTGGATCAGCCGCGCGCCCGGGTCAGGGCGTCGGTGTACTCGATCTCAAACTCACCCGTGTCCTTGATGAATTCGAGGCGGTCCATCGTCGCCTGCGACGGATAGATGATCTGGTTGTCAAGCACTTCCTGATCGATGTACTGCTCAGCGGCCGCGTTCGGGCTGGCGTACCAGTTGTAGTTGGTCAGCTGGGCGCCGTTCTGGGCGTCGAGCAGGAAGTTGATGAAGGCGTGCGCCGTGCAAGGGTGCGGGGCGTCGGCCAGGATGGCCATGCCGTCCACCCACTTGGTGCCGCCCTCGTCGGGTACGAAGTACGTGTACTCGCTCTCGCCCTCCTCGAAGTCCCAGAGGAAGTTGCCGCTGTAGCCGTGGCCCACGATGGTCTCGCCTGCGACGACCAACTCGCTGTACTGGTCGGAGTCGAAGGCGGCGACCCGGCTGACGGCGTCGGCGATGACCGCCTCGGCCTCGGCCAGCTCGTCGGCCGACGTCGAGTTCAGCGAGTAGCCCAGATACTTGAGGGCTGCGCCGACCGTCTCGCGCGGGTCGTCGAGCAGGCTGATCTTGCCCGAGAGGCCGTACTCCTCGGCCAGGTCCGCGTCGAACAGCAGGCCCCAGGTCAGCGGCACGTCGGGACCGGTCACGCCCAGGTCCACGCCGATGCCGGTGGTGCCCCACTGGTAGGCCAGCGTGTGGACGCTGCCCGGGTCGAACGGCGGGTCGTTGAACTTGTCGCTCACGTTGACGTGGTTCGGGATGGCGTCCTTCTGGAGCTCCATGATCATCCCCTCGGAGATGAGGATCGAGATCATGTAGTCGGACGGGACGATCACGTCGTAGCCCGTGCCGCCGGCCGACACCTTGGCGAACATCTCCTCGTTGGACGGGTAGAAGTCCTCCGTGACGGTCACGCCGAACTCGTCCTGGAACGCCGCGATCAGGTCGGGGTCCATGTACTCCGACCAGTTGAAGAACGCCAGGTCGCCGTCGGTCTCGCCGGCCTCGCAATCCGCGCCCGCCGACTCCTCGTCGCTGCCGCAGGACGCGGCCACCACGCCGAGGACGGCCAGCAGGGCGACCAACCTCATCCACTTCTTCATGGCTTTCACCTTTCCTCCCTCTCCGAGCCCGATGCCCGGGAGATCACGAGCGACGCCAGCACGAGGGCCATCGACGCCGCCAACATCACGACCGACACGGAGTTCACGAGGGGGCTGACCCCCTTGCGCAACATGCCGAACACGAACACCGACAGCGGGGTGCCCCCCACCGCCGAGACGAAGCTGGAGACGACCACGTCGTCCAGCGAGATGGTCACCGCCAGCAGTGCTCCGCCGATCACGCCCGGCATGATCTGAGGCAGGGTGACCCTGCGGAAGGCCTGCCACCGGTTGGCGTACAGGTCGGCGGCCGCCTCCTCCATGGAGGCGTCGAGGTTGGCCAGGCGGGCCCGGACCACCACCGACACGAACGAGATGTTGAACGCCACGTGGCTGAGCACCAGCTTCTCGAGGCCGTTCTGGAGGTCGACCCCGGGAATCCAGTCGAGCCAGCCTGCGGCCTCGTTGAAAAAGACCAGCATCATCACGGCCATGGTGACGTCGGGGATGATGATGGGCAGGTAGAGCACGGCGTCGAACGCCTTCTGGCCCCGCCAGCGGAACCGCTCCAGAGCCAGAGCGCCGGCCGTCCCCAGCACCACGGCGATGACGGTGGAGAACACGCACACCTTCACCGACACCCAGATCGACGACTGGATGTTGTCGTTGTCGAACAGTGCCTCGTACCAGCCCAGGGTGAAGCCGTTCCAGTTGCCAACGGCGTTGCTGTCGTTGAACGAGAAGATGCAGAGCACCACGATCGGCGCGTAGAAGAAGGCGAACACTCCCAGCGAGTGGCCCCGCAGCAGCCAGCGGCTGAAGCCCTGGGGCTCGGCGGTCGACTTGGCGACGCCCTTGCTCACAGGTTCTTGCCCCCGGTGCGGAAGTACACCAGCGTGGCCACGAGCATCACGGCCAGCACCACCACCGACACGGCCGAACCGACGGGGCCATTCCGGGCCGACAGGAACTGCAGCACGATGTAGCTGCCCAGCAGGCCCTCCTTGTTGCCGCCCAAAATGGCCGGGGTGACGTAGGCGCCGAAGCTGGGCACGAAGACGAGGATCGAGCCGGCGATGACACCCGGCCGCGACAGGGGTCAGACCACCCGTCGGAAGGCCGACCAGCCGCTGGCGTAAAGGTCGCGGGCGCCCTCCACGAGACTCCAGTCGATGCGTTCGATGGCCGCGTACAACGGGAGGACCATGAACGGCAGGTAGCCGTAGACGAGGCCCAGGATCACCGCGTTGGAGGTGAACAGGATCCGACCGTCGCCAAGGCCGATGAACTCGAAGGCCTGGGTCACGAGGCCGTCGCTGTCCAGCAGGACCCGCCAGGCATATGTCCGGATGAGGAAGTTGGACCAGAACGGGATCATGACCCCGACCAGCATCAGGTTGCGCACCATCGGGCTGCGGGTCGAGATGTAGTAGGCCAGCGGGTAGGCCAGCACCAGACAGATGAGAGTGGCCACCATCGCCATCCAGAGCGACCGCCAGGCCACCGTGGTGACGATGTCGTCGCCGAGGCGGGCGTAGGCGTCGAAGTTGAAGTCGCGGAGCTCGGTGCGGCCGCTGCGGGTCCGGGTGGCGAACGAGTAGGCGACGACGAATCCCAAGGGGACGACGAAGAAGACCAGCAGGTAGACGATGGTGGGCAGGCCGAGCAGGAAGCCCTGCCGGGCCTTTGCCCGCTCGGCCTCGCGCTCGAGGCCCGGGGTGGCCACCTCGGTGGACCCCTCCAACGGCGGCGGGGCTCCGTCCGGCGGTCGGGCCGGCGCGTCGACGGACATCAGCCGGTCACCACCGCGGCGTGCTGGGGCTCGAACGAGACGGTGACGTCGTCGCCCACGCTGCGACGGTCGCCGGCCAAGGTGGCCGGGCAGCGCACCTCGAGGTGTATCCAGTCCACGCCGACGCCGTAGACCACGGCGTTGCCGAGGTAGGTGACGGTCTCGACCCGTCCGTCCACGGTGTGTCGGTCGGCCGGGGCCTCGCCGCGGCGGTGGACGGTGAGCCGCTCGGGGCGGACGGTGACGGCTACCGCGGCGCCGGCCGGCTGGTTCGACGACAGACGGAGGCGGTCGCCGTTGGCCAGGACGACCTCGTCGCCACCGGCCACCGTGGCCTCCAGGAAGTTGGTCTGCCCGATGAAGTCGGCCACAAAGCGGGTGGTGGGCCGCTCGTAGATGGCCTCCGGGGTGTCGATCTGGAGCAGCTTTCCGTCGTGCATCACCCCGATGCGGTCGCTCATGGTGACCGCCTCCTCCTGGTCGTGGGTGACGTAGACGAAGGTGATGCCCACCTCGCGCTGGAGGTTCTTGAGTTCAACCTGCATCTGGTGACGGAGCTTCAGGTCGAGGGCGCCGAGGGGTTCGTCGAGGAGCAGCACCTCGGGGCGGTTGACCAGCGCCCGGGCCAGGGCGACCCGCTGCTGCTGGCCGCCGGAGAGCTGGGTGGGCTTGCGGTGGGCCATGGAGCCCATCTCGACCAGGTCGATGGCCCAGTCGATGAGGGCCTTGCGTTCCGACTGGGGGACCCGGCGCATCTCGAGGCCGAAGCCGACGTTCTTGGCCACAGACATGTGGGGGAACAGCGCGTAGCTCTGGAAGACGGTGTTGACGGGGCGCTTGTTGGGTGGGCGGAGGCCCATCTCCTCGCCGTTAATGCGGATCGAGCCGGCGGTGGGGAGCTCCAGTCCGGCCACCATCCGCAGAGTGGTGGTCTTGCCGCAGCCCGACGGCCCGAGCAGGGAGAAGAACTCGCCATCGCCGATGGTGAGGCTCACGTCGTCGACCGCGGTGACCTCGGTCCCCGACCGGTCGCCGAACCGCTTGACCACCCCGGTCAACTCGACAGCGGGCCGCTGCCCGTTCGTACCTGCTTCCATCGACGCCGGTCCTCCCCGTGTTCGTCCCGTCGCTCGGTGTCGACCCTCCCGGAGTGCCCCTCGCCCCCCGGTGCCAGAGGGAGTACCCTCCGTGTCGTGCGACATACTAATGAATCCGTCGTATACATGCCAGTATTACGACGGATTTCGTTGTCTATGGCAAATTTTACGACGCCTTCCGTTGTCACAACGGGAATCGGCGAGGGTCGCCGGTGAGAGGCGACCAGCCCCGACCGTCCACTGATTCCTTCCTGGAGGCCGTCGGTGGCGGGCCCGACGAGGCGACCGTCGGCGCCGCTCTGGCCGACGCCGCCCCGTCGATCCTGTGGCACGACCACCCGGACCGACCCACCGCCACGCCGGCCCTCGACGGTCCGCTCGACGCCGACCTGGTAGTGGTGGGCGGCGGATTCACCGGCCTGTGGACCGCGCTGTGCGCCGTGGAGGACCAACCCGGTCGGTCAGTGGTGGCCCTGGAGGCCGACGAGACGGCCTTCGGCGCCTCGGGCCGCAACGGCGGCTTCTGCGACTCGTCGCTCACCCACGGCCTGGAGAACGGCCTCAGCCACTGGCCCAACGAGATGGCCACCCTCGACCGCCTGGGTAACGAGAACCTGGATGACATCGAAGCGACCATCTCCCGGTATGACATCGACTGCGGGGCCGAACGCACCGGCGAGCTCGGCGTGGCCGTCGCCGACTGGCAGGCCGAGGACCTGGCCGANGGCGTCGAGNCCTNCCGNGCCCTCGGCGTCGAGGCCGAGCTGCTGGACGCCGCCGGCACCCGGGCANTCGTCGACTCGCCCNCCTACCGGGCNGGCCTCCTGCTCCCGAACGGCACCGTCATGCTCGACCCGGCCCGACTGGCCTGGGGCNTGCGAGCCGCCGCCGAGGGCCTGGGCGTCCGGTTCCACGACCACAGCGCGGTCCGGTCCATCCGGNCCTCGGCCTCCGGCATCGAGGTCCGGACCGACGGTGGNCGGGTGCNGGCCCGGCGCTGCGTGGTGGCCACCAACGCCTACCGGCCACCTGTCCGTGCCATCCGACGCTCGGTGGCCCCCGTCTACGACCACGTGCTGGCAACCGAGCCACTGACGCCCGACCAACGGGCGTCGATCGGCTGGTCGGGTCGCCAGGGCGTTGGCGACGTCGGCAACCAGTTCCACTACTACCGCCTCACCCCCGACGACCGAATCCTGTGGGGCGGCTGGGACGCCCTGTACCACTTCGGGAACCGCGTCGGGCCCGAGGTGGAACACAGTGGCGACACCACCCGTACCCTGGCCCGCCACTTCCTGGCCACCTTCCCCCAGTTGGAGGGCATCCGGTTCAGCCACCGGTGGGCAGGACCGATCGCCACCACCAGCCGGTTCACCTGTGCCTGGGGAACGTCGCACGGCGGCCGGGTGGCGTGGGCGGCCGGCTACACCGGGCTGGGTGTGGGGGCTAGTCGGTTCGGCGCCCGGGTGGCCCTCGACCTGGCCGAGGGTCGCACCACCGAACGCACTGAACTGGAGATGGTGCGCCGGCGGCCCTTTCCGTTCCCGCCGGAACCGCTGCGCTGGCCGGCCATACAAGTCACCCGGCGGGCCATCCAGCGCTGCGACCGGCGCGATGGCCGACGGGGGCTGTGGCTGGCCCTCCTGGACCGCTTCGGTATCGGCTTCGACAGCTGACGACGCCTAGGTTGCGCGCCATGAACCTGCCAACCGGGTCGACGTCCCCCGAACCCGATCCCGGCAGCGCCGACGATCCCCGCCGGGACATCTCGTTCTGGCACGACACGGTGCCCGGCTCGTTGGCGCCGCGCCCCGCTCTCGACGGCGACCGGGACGCCGACGTGGCCATCGTGGGCGCGGGCTACACCGGCCTGTGGACCGCCTACCACCTCCTGCGGATCGATCCGTCCCTGCGGGTGGTCGTCCTCGAGCGGGAGGTCTCCGGGTTCGGGGCATCGGGCCGCAACGGGGGTTGGGCGCTCGGCGAGTACTCGGTGTCGCCCATGGACTGGGCGGACCGNTCCACCCCGGAGGCCGCGGTCCGCCAGATGCNCGGCCTTTACGACGCCATCGACGACATCGGACGGGTGGCCGANGCCGAGGGCATCGACTGCCACTACGCCNCCGGCGGCTGGATCGACATGGCCCGCAGCGCCCCCCAGGTGGAGCGGATCACCGAGGGGCTGCGGGCCCGCCACGCCCTCGGCCTCACCGAGGACGACGTGCGCTGGGTTGACGCCGACGAGGCTCGCACGATCTGCAACGCCACCGATGTGCGGGGCGGCTGGTTCAACCGGCACGTGGCGGCCATCCACCCGTCGCGCCTCGTCCGGGGCCTNGCCGAGGCGGTCGAACGCCTGGGCGGNACCATCTTCGAGCAGACCGCCGTCTNGGCGCTCCACCCGGCGGGCGATGGGCCCACCGGTGGCGGGGCGGCACGGGTGGCGACCGACCGGGGGACGGTGACGGCTGAGGTCGTGGTCCGGGCCACCGAGGGCTACGGCCGCGACCTAGCGGGCCACCGTCGCACCATCGTGCCGCTGTACTCGATGATGGTGGCGACCGAGCCGCTGTCCGACGACGTATGGGCCGAGATCGGCCTAGCCGACCGCCCCACCTTCGGCGACGCCCGCAACCTCATCATCTACGGGCAGCGCACGGCCGACGGCCGAATCGCCATCGGCGGCCGGGGCGCCCGGTACCAGTTCGGCTCAAGGGTCTCGTCGACCACCGGCCTCCACCACCCGGTCCACGACCGGGTCGAGGCCTCCCTGAAGCAGCTCTTCCCGGTGCTGGGCGACGTGGCAATCACCCACCGGTGGGGCGGCGTGCTGGGGCTGAGCCGGGACTGGACCCCGACCTGCGGGTTCGACAGGGCCACCGGGATGGCGTGGGCCGGCGGCTACGTGGGCGACGGGGTGGCCACGGCCAAGTTGGCCGGCCACACCATCGCCGAGTTGGTGACCGGGACCCAGAGCGAGCGGACCGACCTGCCGTGGATCGGGCACGTGGCCCGGAGGTGGGAGCCCGAGCCGATGCGGTGGCTGGGCATCAACGCCGGTCTCTGGGTGGCGTCCGGTGCCGACCGGGCCGAGGCCCGCACCGGTCGGGCCGCCAAACGCGTCGACTGGTTGAACCGCCTCATCCGGTAGCCGGAAGCCGGCGCCCCGTCTCTGGAAGACTCGCGGCGTGTCGCACCTCCCCCGGCTGGCGGGCCCGGTCGTGCTGCTGCTGTCAGTCACCCTCGGAGCGGGCGCCTGTGGCGTTGGGTCGTCCGAGGCCACCCCGTCGACCTCCCATCCTCCGACCAGCAGCGCTCCCACTACCAGCGTCGTCGTGTCGACGACGGAGCGGCCGGCGACGACCGCCCCGACCACCGCGGCACCGTCCACTGATGTCCCCGATCCCGGGGAGGGGGCGGACTNCTGGCCGGAATCGGTGCTGGCCCGNCTCGTGGTCGACGACCAGCCACGNCGCGANGGCTANGACCGCGACGACTGGGGCGGCGGCTGGTCCGACGCCGACCGCGACTGCCTGAACNCCCGCCACGAGGTGNTGATGACCGAGGAGATCNGGTCATCGCCGTTCCTGCGGGCCGACGGCTGCCTNGTGACCGGGGGCCGGTGGTTCGCCGCCTTCACCGGTACCTTCGTGGACGATCCCCGGAGCCTCGACGTCGACCACTTCGTGCCCCTGGCCAACGCCCACCGCAGCGGCGGCTGGGCCTGGGATCGGGCCACGAAGAAGCGCTACGCCAACGACCTCGACGACCCCCGGCACCTCATTGCGGTGACGTCCTCGGCCAACCGGTCCAAGGGCGACAAGGGACCAGAGGCCTGGCGCCCACCCGACGAGTCCTACTGGTGCGACTACGCCGACACCTGGATGGACGTCAAGGTNCGGTGGGGACTGACGGTCACCTCCGCGGAGCTCTCCGCGCTCCGGCACATGCTCGGCGAGTGCGACGGCGACCCCGGCGCCTTCGTCCCACCCGACGCCCCGATCGAACTGGGCGACCCCATCGACCTCGGGGTACCCGGCGACCTGGGCCCATCGCTGGGCGACGGCTCGGAGGCCGGCGACGGGACGCCCCCGAACCCCGGCGACGCGAGGAACTGCGGCGACTTCCAGACCTACGCCGAGGCCAAGGCGTGGTTCGACGCCTACGTCGAGACGTACGGCGACGTGGCCCGTCTAGACCGTGACGGCGACGGCGAGCCCTGCGAGTCCCTCCCCGGCGGCCCGTAGCCGCCGAACTTCAGGCGGCGCCCGCCTCGGCCAGGGCCCGACCGGTCAGCACCCGGGCCAGGTGCTCCCGGTAGGCGCCGTCGGCGTTGTTGTCNGTNGGCGGCTCGGTGCCGTCGGCNGCCGCNGCCGCCGCGTCGTCNGCCGANGCNCCGCCGGCCANCGCCGNCTCCACCNCGGANGCNCGCANCGGNGTCGACCCCATGTTNACCAGCGCCACGCCGGCGCCCCCCTCGGCNACGNCCACNCCNACGATGGCCCAGTCCTGNGCCCGCCNNTTGAACTTCTGGTACGACCAGCCCCCGGTCGATACNGGGACNCGNACCTCGGTCAGGACTTCGTCGNCGNCNANCGCCGACTCNAGGAANCCNGTNAANAAGTCGNTGGCCGCGATNTCCCGNNTGCCACCNGGNCCGNCNNCCACCAGNGTCCCNNNGAGNGCNAGCACGGCNGCNGGNANGTCNGACGCNGGNTCGGCGTGGGCNAGCGANCCNCCGAGNGTGCCNCGGTGGCGGACCGCCGGGTCGCCCACCTGCGNGGCCACGTGGGCCAGCAGCGGGCANGCGGCNGCCAGNTCGNNCGAGTGCTCNAGGGNGCTGTGGGTGGTCAGGGCNCCGATGGACACCGTGTCTCCGTCCACCGAGATACCCGAGAGGTCCGCCGCGCGGCCTACGTCGACCAGCACGGTCGGCGTCGCCAGGCGCAGCTTCATTAGCGGGAGCAGCGACTGGCCGCCGGCCAGCAGCTTGGCTTCGTCGCCGTGCTCTCCGAGAGCGGCGATGGCCGCCTCTGCCGAGTCGGCTCGGACGTAGTCGACCGCTGCGGGGATCATGACGCACCTCCTGCCGCCTCGATGGCTCTCCGGACGGTCATCGGCGACGCCGGCATCTGGATGTCGGTGATGCCATGGGGCCGCAGGGCGTCGACAACCGCGTTGATGACAGCCGGGGTGGAGGCGATGGTGCCCGCCTCGCCGATGCCCTTCACCCCCATCGGGTTGCTGTTCGACGGAGTGACGGTGTGGTCCAGCTTCATGTCGATGCACTCGGCGGCCGACGGAACCAGGTAGTCAGCCAGGTTGGCCGCCCGGAGCTGTCCGTCGGCGTCGTATACGGCATCCTCCCAGAGCGCCTGGGCGATCCCCTGTACGACGCCGCCATGGATTTGCCCCTCCACGATCAGCGGGTTGATCTGATTACCGCAATCGTCGACTGCGGCGTAGTCCAACAACTCCACTGCTCCAGTCTCCTCGTCGACCTCCACCACGGCGATGTGGGTCCCGAATGGAAACACAAAGTTGGTCGGGTCGAAGCTGACATGGGCCTGAAGGTTGGGCTCCATGCCGTCCGGCAGGTCGTGGGCGGTGAACGCCCCGAAGGCCACGCCGGCCAGCGGCACCTCCTTGTCGGGGCTTCCCTTGACGCTGAAGGTGCCATCGGCGAAGTCCAGGTCGTCGGTGCTTGCCTCCAGCATGTGCGCTGCAATGACCCGGGCCTTCTCGATGACCCGTTCGGTCGCCTTCCAGATGGCGGTGCCACCCACGGCCAGCGACCGGGACCCGTAGGTGTCCATGCCCTCCGGGACGATCGCCGTATCAGAGTGGAGAACTTCCACGTCGTCGGGGTCCACGCCCAGCTGGTCGGCCACGATCATCGACCAACTGGTCTCGTGGCCCTGCCCGTGCGGCGTGGCCCCGGTAACTACCTGGACCTTGCAGGTGGGCAGGACCCGCACGGTGGCCGACTCCCACCCCCCGGCTCCGTAGTTGAGGGCACCTAGGGTCCGGCTCGGTGCTAGCCCGCACATCTCGACGTACGACGAGATGCCGAGCCCCAGATGCCTGGTCGAACCGCTGGCCCGGCGGTCGGCCTGCTCGGCCCGCCGCCTGTCCCAGTCCACCAGCTCTTTGGCCCGGTCCAGGGTGGGCTGGTAGTTGCCGGAGTCGAAGACCAACCCGGCCGGCGAGTCGTAGGGGAACTTCTCGGTCGGTATGTAGTTCCGGGACCGGATCTCATCGGGCCCCACTCCCACGGCCACCGCCAAGGCGTCCATGGCCCGCTCAATGGCGTATGTAGCCTCCGGACGACCGGCTCCCCGGTAGGCGTCGGTCGGCGTGAGGTTGGTGAAGATGCCCTTGCATGTGAACGCGTAGGCCGGAACGTCGTAGAGGCCGTGGTAAAGGAATGCTCCCAGCAGGGGCACGCCCGGCGTGATGATCTGCAGGTAGGCGCCCATGTCGGCCAGCAGCGTCGCCCTCACCGCCGTGAGATTCCCCTCGGCGTCGGCCGCCAACTCGATGGTCTGGCGTTGGGCGCGCCCCTGGATGGTCGAGGTTGCCGCCTCGGTGCGACCCTCGGTCCACCGCACCGGAACTCCGTGGCGGAGAGCGAGAGCCATGCAGATGACCTCTTCGGCGTAGACGTCCAGTTTGCAGCCGAAGCCGCCACCCACCGAGGGGGCGATCACCCGCACCTTCTGCTCGGGCAGACCCAGTGTGATTGCTGCCATCACCTTGAGGATGTGCGGGATCTGGGTTGCCGAATAGAGCGTGATGTCGCCGTTGTGCGGCGCNGGCACGGCGGCGACGCCGCGCGGCTCCATCGGTGCAGGGATGAGACGCTGCTGGACATAGGTCTCGGTGATGTGGTGCGCNGCNTCGGCGAAGGCCGCCTCGACGGCGTCAGGGTCNGGGACTAGTTCCCAGACGTAGGAGACGTTGGTCCCACAGTCTTCGTGGATCACGACCTGNTCAGTCTCGGAATCCTCCATGGTCACCACGGCCTTGAGNGGCTCGTAGTCGACAACCACNCCCTCCAANCCGTCGGCGGCGGCGTAGCGGGAGTCGGCGACCACGACAGCNACGATGTCGCCCGCGTAGTTGGCCTTGTCGACGGCGACCGGCAGGTGGGCCGGGTTCTTCATGTCGTCGGTAACCGGCCAGGCGCACGGCAACGGGGCGGCCCAGGTCTCAGCCAGATCCTCGCCGGTGTAGACGGCNACCACGCCTTCGGTGGCCAACGCNTCCGAGGTGTCGATGGCGGNGATGCGGGCNTGGGCGTGCGGGCTGCGCACGCATGCGATCCACTGCGCCCCCGGAAGGGCNAGGTCNTCGATGAACTTCGACTCGCCGGTCAGCAGGGCGGGGTCCTCCTTGCGGAGNCGGGNCNNGCCGACGATCCCTCCGGCGAACGGGCTGGTGGCGTCGAGCGTGTCGNTCATGTCGTCGTCCCCTCCCTCACTCGCTGGCGGCCAGGACGGCCTTGACGATGTTCTGGTANCCNGTGCAGCGGCAGAGGTTGCCNTCGAGGCCCTGGCGCACCGCGTCNCCNTCGAGGTCGTCGTACTCTTCGACCAGCGAGACGGCGGCCATGACCATGCCCGGGGTGCAGTACCCGCACTGGAGGGCGTGGCACTCGTGGAAGGCCTGCTGCATCGGGTGGAGGCCGTCCTCGCCGGCCAGNCCCTCGATGGTGGTGACCTCGGANCCGTCGACCTGGGCGGCCAGCAGGGTGCACGACTTGGCCGAGCGGCCGTCGACGAGCACGGTGCACGCGCCGCACGAGCTGGTATCGCACCCGATGTTGGTGCCGGTCAGGCCCAGGTCGTCGCGCAGGAAGTGCGCGAGCAGCGTGCGTGGTTCGACGTCAGCGGAACGCATCGTCCCGTTGACGGTGACGGAGACCTCCATCACCGACCCCCTTGTCGGTCACTGGACGGGCCGCCGCCCCGTCGTCGGGGCGTTCTCCCGGGATCCGTCCGGACCNGCGATGCTGCCGCAGCCCGGGCCACTTAGCAAGTGGTGCGCCGACGCGGGTCGGCGGCGAACCGCCTCAGTTGTCGAGGAGTCCCTCGTAGTGGTCGGCGTCGGATGCCGAGTAGGCGACGAGTCGCACCTCGTCGAAGGCGTCCGGGTGCTCGGCCAGGACCCCGCGGATGGCCGCCAAGGCGATCGGGGCGGCCCGGTCCTTCGGGAACGCGTATATCCCGGTGGAGATACCCGGGAAGGCGACCGTCCGGGCGCCGATGTCGACGGCCACCTCCATCGCCCGCCGGTAGGCCGAGGCGAGGAGCCGGTCGGCCTCCGCCGGCCCGACCTCCCACTTCGGCCCTACGACGTGGATCACGTGTCGGGCCGGGAGGGNGTGGCCACCGGTGGCCTTGGCATCGCCGGTCGGGCAGCCGCCGAGGGTCCGACACTCCTCGCGGAGGCCGGAGCCACCGGCGGCGAAGATCGCGCCGGTGACGCCGGAGCCGTCGACCACGGAGCTGTTGGCCGCGTTGACGATGGCGTCGACCTGCTGGGCGGCGATGTCACCGATAACGAGGCTGATGGTCATGCCTTCAGCCTCGCACCCCGTGTCGACGCGTGCCCGGGAGCGGTTCCGCTCAGGCGGCCGTCAGGTGGGCGATAAGAGCNTCGGGGGGCGGGTTGGTCACGGCCCGACCATCGGGCAGGACCACGGTCGGCACCGTCTCGGCGCCGTCGTTGACCGACCGGACGAAGGCTGCGGCGCCGGGNTCCTCCCAGATGTCGCGGTACTCGACCTCGATCCCGGCCTCNTCTAGGGCTCCCATCAGGCGNGCGCANAACCCGCACATNCGCCGCCAGTANACGATGGGGAGCACGGCACCTGCTGCTGCGTCNGNGNNGGCGTCGCTCATCGGGGATNCTCCGGGGACAGGACGGCGANGAGGGCCGCGNTCAGGTGNGCGCACAGTGGACCACGGTCGNCCGCCCCGAGCAGCNCCGGGTTGTTGACGCCCTGACCGACGACGAGCAGCAGGTCGGCNAGCTCCTCGGGATCGCCACCGGAGATCCGTCCCGCCGCCTGGCCCAACTCCACGAACCGGCGGTTGACGGCCCGGGAACCGGCCTCGTGACTCCGATAGGCGTCGCGGATGGCCCGGCTCTCCGAGAGGCGGGCAAGGGCCGCCCGGAAGACGAGCGCCTCCTCGGCGAAGGCGCCGGCCAGACCCTCGACGAAGGCGGCCAGGGTGGCCTCCAGCCCGTGGTCCAACAGGTGCTCCACGGTCAGCGGCTCGTTGCCGGCGGCCACCACCCGAGCCAGCGAGCGGTCGAAGGCGGCGGCCAGCAGTCCGTCGCGCCCGTCGGGGAAGCGGTTGTAGACGGTGGCCACGCTGACCTCGGCGTCGGTCGCAACCTGCTCGGTGGTGAAGGCGCCGTCGGAACGCAGACGGGCCAGCACGGCGTCGACCAGGGCGGCACGGGTGCGCGCGGCACGGGCCGTCTCCGCGGTGGCCGCCTCTCTCGTGTCCACGCCCATGCCCGTAGCCATGAGGGACAATCTAGGCGACTTCTACTCTGGATTGACGAATCTGGAGGAGTCTTCTAGATTCGTCAGCCATGGCCACCATCACCGCCGCCGACCTCCTCCCTGCCGCACGCGCCCTCGGGCCGTCGCTGGCCGAGCGCAGCGAGCGCATCGAAGCCACCCGTACGCTGCCCGACGACGTGGTGGCCGACCTCCGCGACGCCGGCCTCTTCCGGCTTCTCACCCCGGCTGGGCTGGGCGGACCCGAGGCCGACGTGGCCACCGCGGCCGACGTCATCGCCGAAGTGGCCCGTCACGACGGCGGTGCCGCCTGGTGCGTGATGATCGCCGGCACCACCACCCTGCAGGCCGGCTTCCTCCCCCTCGACGTCGCCCAGTTGGTCTTCGGATCCCCCGACTCGTGCGCCGGCGGGTACGCCGCCCCGGTCGGCAGAGCCGTCCCCGTCGACGGAGGCCTCCGGGTCACTGGCACCTGGGCGTGGGGCTCGGGCACCCGCCACTGCACGTGGATCGGCGGCGGCACCCGCATCGTCGACGCCGACGGGAAGCCCACCCGACGCGACGACGGGCTCTACGCCCCCTTCGTCTTCTTCGACCGCGACGACGTCGACCACGTCGACAACTGGCACGTCACCGGCCTAGCGGGCAGCGGCTCGGCCGACTATCGGGTGGAGGACGCCTTCGTCCCCGAGGGCCGCTGGCTCCAGATGATGGACGCCGCACCCCGACTCGACGGACCTACCTGGCGCTTCCCCTTCTACGGGATGCTCGCCATCGGCATCGCCGCTGTGTCCATCGGCCTGCTGGACGGCGCCGTGGACCGCTTCGCCGAACTGGCCTCGTCCAAGAAGCCCGAGGGCTCGGGTCGTACCCTGGCCGAACGGGGCTCGGCCCAGACCGTCCTGTCCACCGCCGAGGCCACTGCCCGCTCGGCACGCGCCTTCCTCCATGACACCATCGGCGCGGCGTGGACCACCGCCGAGGCGGGCGACCCACTCACAACCGAGCACCGTCGCAGCCTCCGCCTCGCCGCCTGCGACGGCGCCCAACGCTGCGCTGACGCGTTGTCTGCGCTCGGGCGAGAGGCTGGCGGCGCAGCGGTCTACCT
>PBUO01000024.1 GCA_002727895.1 Acidimicrobiaceae bacterium
GAAAGCGACGGCCTTCCGTATGAGCACCGATGCCGCCCCTGAGCTCACCAAGGAGACGGGCTTCCATGCCCGCACCGCCGAGCTGACCCGCAACTTCACCGAGTACAACGGCTACTGGCTGGCCAACGACTACACCAACTACGGGGCGGTGGCCGAGTACTGGGCGGTCCGGGAGAAGGCCGGGATCATCGACCTGTCGCCCCTTCGCAAGTACGAGGTGACCGGTCCCGACGCCGAGCTGCTGCTCCAGACCTGCGTGACCCGCAACATCCGGAAGTTGGCCGTCGGGCAGGTCGTCTACACGGCCATGTGCTACGACACCGGCGGCATGATCGACGACGGGACAGTGTTCCGCCTCGGTCCCGACAACTTCCGGTGGATCGGCGGCTGCGACTCCAGCGGCCTGTGGCTCCGGCAGAAGGCCCAGGAGATGGGACTCCACGCCTGGGTGCGCGACTCCACCGACCAGTTGCACAACGTGCAGGTCCAGGGCCCGCTGAGCCGGGAGATCCTGTCCGAGGTCGTGTGGACCCGTCCGGACCAGGCCAGCGTCGAGGAGTTGGGCTGGTTCCGCCTGTCGATCGCCCGTATCGGCGACGACCACGGCATCCCGATCGTGGTGTCGCGCACCGGCTACACCGGCGAGCTCGGCTTCGAGGTGTTCTGCCACCCGGACGACGCCCCGGCCGTGTGGGACGCCATCTGGGCCGCCGGCGAGCCGAAGGGCCTGACGCCCCTCGGGCTCGANGCGCTCGACATGCTGCGCATCGAGGCCGGGCTGATCTTCGCGGGCTACGAGTTCTGTGACCAGACCACTCCCCTGGAGGCCGGCATCGGGTTCACCGTGCCGCTCAAGACCAAGGAGGACGACTTCTTCGGTCGCGACGCCCTGGTCCGCGGCAAGGAGCACCCTCAGCGCACCCTCGTCGGCCTGGAGTTGTCCGGCGACGAACCGGCCGGCAACGGCGACCCGGTGATGGTCGGTCGCCAGCAGGTGGGCGTCGTCACCAGCGGCACCCGGTCGCCGATCCTCCGGAAGAACATCGCCCTGTGCCGCATGGCCGTCGAGCACGCCGAGATCGGCACCGAGGTCGAAGTGGGAAAGATGGACGGCCACCAGAAGCGCCTCCCGGCCACCGTGGTGCGCTTCCCGCACTACGACCCGGACAAGGAGCGCGTNCGGNCNTGACCCGGCTACCNGGCTCCGGCTGNATCAGACGCGGTAACTCTTCAGGAACAGGCTCCGGTCGACCTCGGTCGGCCAGGCCCGTCCCGGGTCATCCTCGAGGAACAGGCCGGCGGCCAACTCGCCGAGGGCCGGAGCACACTTGGCCGCGTAGCCGTTGCCCCCGATGGCGCACGCCACCCGGCCCGCCACCGATCCCCCGATGAAGCGGTCGCCCCCATCGAGCCAGTCGATGAAGGGATGCCCCGACGGCGTGTAGGTCGTGACGCAAGAGGTGGTCCACCGACCCACGTCGCGGAGGCCCGGCAGGAGCCGGTCCAGGATGCGGGCCAGNTTGGCGGCGAAGGCCGGATCACCGTCCGTTCGGAACCAGGCCGCCANCTCGTCGGCACCNNCCCGGACGCGGTCGTCCTGCTGCGCCCCGATCTTCAGGACCCANCGGTCCGGAACGGCTGGATCGGGAACGGANGGTGTCAGGTAGAAGTCGTCGNCCGAGCCANCTTCGGGAACCGGGCCGAACTTGCCGATGATGCTGGGCATCCCCNCCAGCCGGTCGAACTCNTCGGCGTCGAGGTGGACNAGCAGCTGCGTGTGCAGGGCGTACTCGAGGTCCAGCCCGGCGGCCGGGGTGTCGCCGTGCCCGGAGAACGCTCCCGTGGCCAGCAGCACCCGCTCGGCGCGGATGGTTCGTTCGCCTCCTGGAACCTCCAGCTCGACGCCGTCGGTCCGGGGGGCCACCGACCCCACCAACCCACGGAGGTGGGTCGCGCCGGCGGCCACCGCGGCGGCCGTCTCTGCCCGCACGTGGGCCCGCGGGTCGACCGACCCGGCGGGCGGCGGCTCCCAGAGGGATTCGAGGCTCCCGGCACCGAGTTGCAGGAACGGGAACGCCTCGTGCGTGGCGTCGATGTCGCGGTGCACGCAGCCCCGCCCGAACCGTTCGCCGGAGGCGGCGACCATGTCCAGACCGGGGGCAGACTCGACCCACAGGTGCCCGACCGGGTTGACAGCCGTGATCCCCGTCCGAGCTGCCACCTCGGCGAACTGGGGCACCGACCGGTCGCCCAGCCAGGCCCGGACCGGGTCGGGATCGACGGTCCGGCTGACCCGGGCCACGTCGTGGTGGCTGGCGAACACCCCGTCGTGGGTCCGACGGTCNGTGGGCTCGGCCTGGCCNACGAGNACCACGTCGACGCCGGCGTCGGCCAGGTGTCGGGCCGCCGAGGCACCGATCATCCCGGCGCCCACCACTGCCACGTCATGCCGGCGGGTCAGGTCAGTCAGGTGCGTTCTCCCGCACCTCGGCGACCATGTGCCACACCAGGGTGGCGGTGGCCGCGGTGGCGGTCAGCACGGCGAGGCGCAGGCCCCAGCCGGCGTCGCCGCCCAACTGCACGATGGCCCGCCACGACACGGCGGTGGCGAAGCCGGCGGCGATCCATGCCGCCCGGTTGCCGAGGCGAACCAACACGATGGCCACCACGGATGTCAAGAGGACCAACTGGCCCTCGGAGTCCTGGAGGCCACGGACCGACTCCGGTTCGTCGGCCCAACCCAGGAGCATGGCGAGGACGGTGACGGCGGCCAGCGCCTCCGCCAAGCGGAGACGCCGGACCGCCGTCATCGATCCTCAGGCCTGAATCAGCAGTCGGCTCAGCAGCAGCCGCCGCCACCACCAACCGTGTTCACGGCGATGATGACGAAGACGATGCAGGCAATGCTGATGGCGATGAGAGCCTTCTCGTAACTCTTCTTGTGAGTCTGGTTCTCGTTGAACTCAATCTGGCGCGCCATCTCACTCGCCTCCCTGTCCACCGAACGACGGGGCGGCGGGTCCACCGAACGACGGGGCGGCGGCCTCGCCGCCTCCCGGGTCACCCAGTCGTGACGCCGCCTCGTTCAGGTGGCTGTTCTCNTTGCGGATCAGGTACACCATGCTGNCGAGGAACGCAGCCACGCCTAGCACTGTGAGCAGGTTGATCATCCCCTGGCTGCCCGCCCAGGTGAAGAAGGCACCGCCGTCGGCGAGGGCCTCCTCCCAGGAATCGAAGGGGAACGTGTCCATCCTCGATCACTCTCCTCTCTGAAGAAGTCTTGCTTCTCGATCTGGCTTCTGGTTCTCGAGCTCGGCTGCAGCCTTCAGAGCCCGGGACTTCCGGGTCGCCCACACGCCCGCCGCCAGCACGACGGCGTACATGAGGACGATGGCTCCGATGGTCTGCAGCACGGCTCAGCGGACGATCTGGTCGTAGGCCTCGCGCAGGACCGGGCCTGCGGGGACCGTCGAACCATCGGCGAGGACGATCTTCTCGTCGGCCAACTCGTGGTCGGGGAAGAAGTCCATGTCGAACTCGGCCTTGTCCAGGCCGGCNACNTCGACCTCCGGCGGGACCCGCAGGAGGTTCGCCTTCTTGAGGATTCCNGAGACGATGTAGCCGGACAGGAAGGCCAGCGGGAACAGCGCCGCGACGCCGACCAGCTGGCCGAGGATCGTGACGTCCACGTCACCGTTGCCGAGAGCNCCNGTCGGGGTGCCCCCGCCGAAGATGCCCATCAGTATGACGCCGAGGAAGCCGACCCAGCCGTGGACGGCNACCGCCCCGACCGCGTCGTCGACCCGCATCTTCTCCTCCTGCCAGGTACCGATCCACACGGCGGCGGCGCCGCCGAACATGGCCAGCAGGTAGGTGAGCGACGGGTGGTACACGTCGGCGCCCGAGGACACGGCGATCACGCCGGCCANGCCGCCGGACAGCGTCCAGAACGGGTCGCCCTTGGAGCAGATGTAGCCGCTCATGAAGCCGCCGGCGAACGCCACCGTGATTGTGAACGTGATGGCTCCCAGCGTCGTCGGGTTGCCGTAGATGTTGGCCCAACCGGGGACGGAGTCCGAGGTGACGGCCAGACAGGCGGCGTAGAAGGCGTAGAAGGCCGTGAAGATGATCATCAGGCCCATCAGCGTCATGTGGAGGTTGTGGGGCAGGAACTGCCGCACGCCACCGTTGCTGTCGAACTTGCCGATCCGTGGACCGAGGTTCAGCAGCACGCCGAGGGCGAAGATGCCGGCCACGCCGTGGACCACGCCGGAGGCGGCGAAGTCATGGAAGCCGAAGTGGATGGTCAGCCAGCCGTGCCAGCTCCAACCCCATGCGGCGGCGATGATCCAGATGAACGCACCGAGAACGACCGTGAGCACCAGGTAGGCGCTGATACGGATCCTCTCGAGNGTGGCNCCCGACATGATCGANCCGGTCGTCCAGGAGAACAGCANGAAGGCAGCCCAGAAGACGGCCGTGATGTTGTCCCCNAGGTGCGGACCCATGTACTCCTCCCACGGCAGTGCGTANGTGCACTCACCACCGTGGACGGCGTCGCCGATGGTCGGGATCAGTCCCTNTGACATGCAGAAGTAGGTCCACCAACCGGCGTAGTAGAACGCGGGCGTCACCACCGCGATCGTCATGATGTTCTTCATCGCCGTGGCCATGACGTTCTTGCGGCGGCTGACGCCGGCTTCATAACTCATGAAGCCCACGTGCAACAGCCACATGAANACGACGGTGACGAAGTAGTAGTTCTCGACGAATACGGTGTCGATCGTCATGCCGACACCTCACTCACCGAGGAACNTACGGATGCACGCATGTGCTCTGTCCCCCTTGCTGCCGGGGACGNCNCGNNNGCTCTCACCCACCCTGGGAACCACGAGNCGCCNACCGGCTTCCCTCTCTGGTCGTGANGGACCATAGGGGGAANGAATCNCCCGCGCCAGTAAATCGATGACTTTTGTCACAAATCGTCGGCTGGGTGTCACCTGCGGCCGGCCACTGGGTGGCAGCGGGAGGAACTGCTCAGCCGGAGCCGTCGTCGACGCGGACCTCGTTGACGCTGCCGTCGGTGGCGTCNATCTCCACCACCGCGCGGTGCTCGAAGCCGTCCGGGTCGTCCGGATCCGTCGACAGGACCATGAGGAGCACGGCCCACACCGGGCGGCTCCCGAAGCCGGACCGACCGAACTTGGTCGACACCTCGGTCGGCTCGAAGTCGATCTGGGCCCGGGCGATCTCGACGGCCTCGGCCTCGGTCACCTCGACCTGGTCGTCGCCGAGACAGCCGTTGAGGTAGCCGAAGACCAGNACCAGGGCGAGCACGGCCATGACCTGCGCCGGCCGCGACCACCGGGTCGGCGGCTTCACGAGGAGGCCCCTCCCCCGGGTGACCCGCTCCGGGCCACCCAGATGCGCAGCGCCAGGAAGCCGAGCACGTGGGTCATGCCGACCACGGACAGCCACCACAGGGTGAGGCGGCGGTCATAGCCCTGNTGGCGGGCCTCCCAGAACGTGAGCCCGAGGGCGGCCAGCAGCAACAGGAACAGGAAGCCGCTGCGGTGCGCACCGATCAGCCACAGGACGCCCACGGTGTTCCCCCTCTCGTCTGCTGGTCGGCCCGGTTCCGGCGTGCCTACTCGGGCGCCGGGAACACCTTCACCGACATGAACCGGACCGGCAGGTTGACCAGNTCCACGGGGCCATGGGCCACCTCGCCGTGGATCTGGATGGTGTCGCCGNCNTCGAGTCGGTAGTTCTTNGGGCCGTAGCCGTACTCCATGGAGCCCTCCAGCATGTGGAGGAACTCGACGCCCTCGTGTTGGAAGAGCGGGAACACCTCGTCGGACGACTCGAGGGTGACCATCATCGGCTCGATGATCCGGGTCGGACCCCGCAGGGAGCCCAGGTCCTCGTAGACATGNCCGGGTCGGGTGCCCTCGTGGAGGATCTCCATNCGCTCCTTGGCCCGGACGATGACCACATCGTGCTCCTCGTCGAGGCCTCGGAAGAACGCCGTGATGGGAACCCGGGCGGCGTGCGCCAGGCGGGTCAGGGTCGAGAGGCTGGGAGAGGTCTGGCCGTGCTCGATCTTGGAGACCATGCCCAGGGAGATCTCGGCCACCTCGGCGAACTGAGCCATGGTCAGGCCGAGGGCCCGCCGGGCGTCGCGGACGCGCTCGCNCACCACCCGGCAAACGTCGTCGGAGGAGAAGACGTGTCCGTATTCGTCATCCCGCTGGATCATGTCTGGTTCTCCACTTCTCCAGTCCTCCGGCGGCCACCAGNCCCGGGCTCCGGATNNGGTNCCCCGATGGTACTGAGGCCCCGCGANGGTAGTGGTGGAGTCACTCTCAGGAAAAGGCCGCCCNAGAAACTGAAGGTCGACAGTGGAGGNCGCAGGGGCAGGCCGGTCGGGTTGACCAGGGCGGCGNGCAACNGGGAGACCGCGTCCTACGATCGGCGNCCGTGGCGGACGTNGTGGTGGTCGGAGCGGGGGTCATGGGGGCGTCGATCGCCNTCGAGNTGCANCGCGCCGGCCGATCGGTGGTCGTCGTCGACCGGGGCGACGCGGTGGGCGCCGGCTCGACGAGCTCCAGTTCGGCCGTGGTGCGGTTCAACTACTCGACGCTGGCCGGAGTGACCGCCGCATGGGAATCGGCGCAACGGTGGGCCGACTGGGCCGGGCACCTCGGCCTCGACGGCACCCGCGCTCCGGAGACTGACGTAGAAGGATCCACCGAGGGGCACGGACCACTGGCGACCTTCGTCCGGTGCCCGATGCTTTTCCTGGAGCCGCCGGACTTCCCCCGCATGGACGCCACCATCCTGCTGTCCACGGTCGGCGTGCCGTTCGAGGTGCTCGACGAGGACGAGCTGACCCATCGCTNCCCNGNGCTCGACACNGGCCGCTTCCACCCACCACGCCGGCCCGACGACCCGAAGTTCGGCCACGGTCCGTTCGGCCGCCTCGACGCCGTCCTGACCGACGGCGGGGGCTTCATTGACGATCCGGGGCTGGCCGCCGTGAACCTGGCCGACGCNGCCCGCCGCCACGGTTGCGAGGTCCGGCTCCGGACCGAGGTGGTCGGCGTCCCCCGCACCCCGTCGGGTCGGGTGGCCGGCGTGGCCCTGGCCGACGGGANGNTNATNGAGGCGCCGGTGGTGGTCAACGCCGCCGGCCCGTGGAGCGCCGGGCTGAACCGGATGGCNGGAGTGTTCGCCGGCCCCGAGGACGGCGCCGTGGCCAACCGGCCCATGCGCCAGGAGGTGCACGTCGTCGAGGCGCCGACCGGCTTCGGGCTGGACGACGGCGGGGCCATGGTGGCCGACCTGGACCTCGGCTACTACACGCGCCCTCAGGCGGGTGGCACCCTGCTGGTCGGNGGCGTGGAGCCGGACTGCGATCCGTTGGAGTGGGTCGACGACCCCGACGAGGTCGCCCCCGCGCCGACCGTGACGTGCTTCGAGGCCCAGGTGTGGCGCCTCGCCCGCCGGCTGCCCGACTTGGCCGTCCCCCACCGGCCGACCGGCCTGACCGGGGTGTACGACGTGACCCCGGACTGGGTGCCCATCTACGACCGGACCTCGCTGGACGGCTTCTACGTGGCCATCGGGACGTCGGGCAACCAGTTCAAGAACGCCCCGCTGGTCGGCCAGGTGGTGCGGGACCTGGTGGACGCCTGCGAGGCCGGCCACGACCACGACGCCGATCCGGTCACCACGTGGTGCGACCGGATCGACCGCCCGCTGGACATCGGGGCGTTCTCCCGTCTGCGGTCCGGTTCGGCCACCACGGGAACGGTGCTCGGTTGAGCGCGGAGGCTCCGGCACCCGCGGAGCCCGACGACCGGAGCCGGTCCCTTCGGGAGGCCTTCCCGGTGGGGGCGTCGCTCATGCTGGACGAGTTGGCTGGCGACGTCCACCCCCACCTGGCCCGGCTCCGGGCCACCGAACCGGTGTCGTGGCTGCCCGCCCTCGGCGGCTGGCTGGTCACCGCACGGGACCCCGCGCTCGAGGTCCTCCGCGACGCCGAGACCTACACGGTCGACGATCCCCGCTTCTCGACGGCCCGGGTGGTGGGGCCCAGCATGCTGTCGACCGACGGCGATGAGCACGGGCGGCACCGGGCGCCCTTCGCCCCGCCGTTCCAGGCTGCCGTCGTGCGCGACGGCTTCGAGGCGTGGACGGCCGCCGAGGCCCGCCGCCTGGTCGGCCAGGTGGCCCGGAATCTCGAGGCCCGAGACCTGGACGAACGGGGCCGGGCCGACCTGCGGGCGGCGCTGGCCGGACCGTTGGCCGTGGCGGTGATCGCACGGGCCCTCGGTCTCGTCGACGACGACCCCGACAGGATCCTGGGTTGGTACCGGGTCATCTCGGCCGGAGTGGAAGGCGTCAACGCCGGCCGGGAGGTCGCCGACGAGACCCGTCGGGCCGTGGCCGACCTGCGGGACGAGGTGGATCGGACGGTGGCCGAGGCGACCGGCTCGATGCTGGCCGAGGTGGCCGGCGACGGCTCGTTGACCGCCGACGAGGTGTTCTCCAACACCGCGGTGGTGATGTTCGGCGCCATCGAGACCTCGGAAGGCATGACGTCCAACGCCCTGGCCCACCTACTGGGCGACCCCGACCAGCTGGCTGACGTCCGGGCCGATCGGTCGCTGGTGGAGGGCGCCGTGGAGGAGTCGCTGCGAATGGAGCCCGCGGCCACCCTCGTCGACCGCTACGCCACCCGGGACACGGATCTGGCCGGGGTGGACGTCCGGGCCGGCGATCTGGTGACGGTGTCGCTGGCCGGCGCCAACCGGGACCCGGCGACGTTCCCCGAGCCCGACCGCTACGACGTGGCCCGACCCGAGGCCCACCTGCAACTTGCCTTCGTGAAGGGCCCGCACCTGTGCCTGGGTCGCCATCTGGCCCGGCTCCAGACCATCGCCGCCATCGAGGCGGTGCTCGACCTGTTGCCCGACGCGGTCCTCGACGGGACTCCTGACGGTGATCCCCCCGGCGCGCGCGGACTGGTGTTCCGCAAGCCCACCACCGTGCCCATCAGGCGCGGCGGCTGATCCGAGATCCGGCGGGTCGTCCCACCGCTGGCGGGCGCCGCTCCGACGGGGACTGAGCCCGCCGCTACGACCTACGGTGGCACCTGCACCGCTAGAGACACCACACCTCCAGAGACGGGAGAACACCATGAGCGCGGACGGCACCTGGAACATGAGCATGAAGACCCCGATGGGCGAGCAGCAGGGCACGCTCACCCTTGCCACCGACGGCGGCACCCTGACCGGCACCATGGCCGGTCCGCAGGGCGCCCTCGAGATCGAGGACGGCACGGTCGACGGCGACTCGTTGGCCTGGACGGTGAACATGACGTCGCCCATGCCCATAAAGGTGGAGGCCACGGCCACCGTCGACGGCGACGCCATCACCGGCGAGGCCAAGCTCGGCGCCTTCGGCACCGCCCCCTTCAGCGGAACCCGCGCCTGAGGTCCCGTCGGCTCGGAAGGGCCGACCTGAGGGGCCTCCTCAGGTCGGCCGACTGTCGCGGCCGGCCCACCAGTCGCGGGGACGGAGCCGCTTCCCGTAACCGATCCGGTCCTCCAGCCACAGCATGAGGCCCCGCAGGCGGGTCCCGGCCAGGCGTCGGCCGATGCGGTGCCGGAGCCGGGAGAAGTCCTTGTTGTANGGGCAGACNCGCATGCAGATCATGCAGTCGTTGGCNATCTGCGCCCAGTAGGAGAAGCACTTCTCCCCGTCCACCGACCACTTCCGCACCCCGCCGATCGACGACCGGTTCAGCTTCACGGNCACCGGGCCGGCGTCCGGGATGGCCCCCGGCGGGCAGGCGTTCGTGCACCGCCGGCAGGACTCGCAGAACCGGGTCACCCCGAACTCCACCGGCCGGTCGAATGCCACCGGCAGGTCGGTGAAGACCTTGCCAAACCGCACCCGCGGCCCGTACTCCGGCGTGATGACCATGCCGTGCCGCCCGTACTCGCCGAGCCCGGCCCGGATGGCCAACGGGATGGCCAGCGCCGTGTCGTTGAGGCTGGGCACGGCCCGGTAGCCGAGGTTGCGGAGCCACTGGGCGGTGGCCAGCAGCACCAAGGCGTCCTTGGAGTAGCCGAGGCCGGTCGCCGCCCCCGACAGCGCCGAGGGCACCGTNTCGACCAGGTCCCGATCCATGGCCTGACCGACCACCACCACGCTGGTCATCCCCTCGGGCAGGCCGACCGNCCGGCCCTCGTCGGCCCGCCGGGCGTAGCGCTCGGTGTAGACCCACCGCTCGTCGTGGGCGCACAAGCCGACCAGGTCGGCGCCGAAAGTGCGNGCCACCTGCTTGACAGTGGCCGCNGCCTCCTCCGGAGTGCCGAGGTCAAACCGCTCCTCGGGGCCGTCNCGGAGNTGGGTGAGGGGGCTGAGGAAGCCGTCGCGCAGGTCGTCGGCGTCGTGCATCTCGGCGAACACGTCGACCACCTGCCACGCAGCGTTGCGGATGGCGTAGTCGCGCTGGCCGAAGCCCGACGCCTTCCGCCACGACCGCAGCGGCTCCCGGTAGGAGGCAAAGAACCNGCGGGCCTCGTCGGTGGCCACCTCCGGGTCCCACGACGCCCGATTGAAGACGTCGTCGACCTGGCTGAACCGCTCGAAGCCGTCCAAGACCTCCCAGGCCGGCCGGCCGTCGGAGCCTCTCGGCCCGGCGATCGGACCAGCAGCCGGGCCGGCGGAATCGCTCACTCCGGCGACCAGAGCCCCTCGGCGATCAGGTCGCCCTGGACCTCGATGATCCCCTCGCGTAGCACGTCGACCATCCAGTNGACCTGCTCGACGGTCAGGACCAGCGGCGGCGACAACACGTTCAAGTGGGCGATGGGCCGCACGATCAGGCCCCGCTTCTCGCAGGCGTCGGCCACCCGGTCCCCCACCTTCACCGAGTCAGGGAACAACTCCTTGGTGTCCTTGTCGGCCACGTTCTCCACGCATTGCATGAAGTGGCTGCCCCGCACGTCGCCCACGATGCCGAGGTCGGACAGCGTGGCCAGGCGCTCGCCGAAGTACGGGCCGACCCGCTGCACNTGGCCGCACAGGTCCTCCCGCTCCATGATGGCGATGTTCTCCAGCGCCGCCGCGCAGCACACCGGGTGGCCCGAGTAGGTGAACCCATGGGCGAACACGGCGCCCTCAGCCTGCGGGGTNCTGATCACGTCGTAGATCTCGTCGGAGATGATGGTGGCCGACAGCGGGGCGTATGCAGAGGTCAGGCCCTTGGCCGAGCAGATGACGTCCGGCACGATCCCGAAGGCGTCCTCTGAGGCGAAGAAGTGGCCAAGCCGACCGAAGGCGGTCACCACCTCGTCGGACACGTAGAGGATCCCGTACTCGGTGCAAAGGTCCCGCATGCCGACCAGGTATCCGGGCGGCGGGACGAGTACGCCGCCGGCGCCCATGATCGGCTCGGCGAAGAAGGCAGCCACCTTGTCGGGTCCGATCTCCTCCACCTTGGCGCGGAACTCGGCCAGGAGCATCTCGGTGTACTCCTCGGGCGTGGTGCCCTCCGGGCGGCGGTACAGGTCGGGACCGGACACCCGTTGGACGAGCGGCGGACCGACGACGTCGAAGCCGATGTGGTCGTACTCGACGCCGGTCAGCGACATGGCCATGTAGGTGGACCCGTGGTACCCGTTGGTGCGGCTGATCAGCACCTTCTTCTCGTGCTTCCCGAGCATGTTGAAGTAGAAGTGGATGAGGCGCACCGCGGTGTCGTTGGCCATCGACCCACCGGAGCCGTAGAGCACGTGGTTCAACGGGCCGGGCGCCAGGCGGGCCAGGGTGTGCGAGAGTTCGGCGACGGGGATCGTCGTGTGGTGCCCGAACGACGAGTAGTAGGTCATCTTCGTGGCNTGCTCGGCCATGGCCNGGGCGATCTCGGTGCGGCCGTAGCCGGTGTTGACGCACCACAGNCCGCCGATGCCGTCGAGGTACCNNCGCCCGTCGCTGTCGTAGATGTAGGCGCCCTCCGACTCGGCGACGACCAGCGAGCCCTTTTCGTGGAAGGTGGAGAAGTCGGTCCACGGATGCAGGAAGTGGTCCTTGTCTTTCTGCCAGATGTCCTGCGTGTCGTAGGCAGCGAAGCGGGCCGCCGTCTCGGCGTCGACCTCGGCCTCGACCTGCGTAGTCGCCGACACCTGTCGTTCGATGGACATGAGTTCTCCCTTCCTGCGTCCCGTGCCACGGCCCAACCGGTGGCCGAACGCCCCGAAGGCGGATCCTGCCACAACCCCGGGAACCACCTTCGTGTCAGGATCGAACCCTCCGGTCGACGAAGGGGGTCTCGAAATGGCCAGGTACGGCAGTGGCATGGTGGTGGCCGCCCAGCCCGAGGCGGTCGAGGCCGGCGTCGACGCCCTCCGGGCTGGCGGCAACGCGGTGGACGCCGCCGTGGCTAGCGCGCTGGTGGCAGGCGTGGTCGATCCTCAGATGTGCGGCATCGCCGGCTTCGGCAGCGCCCAGTTGTTCCTGCCCGGGGCGGGGGACGGTGGCGGCCCGCTCCACACATGCGTCGACTTCCACGGCACGTCGCCCGCCGCGGTTCGCACCGACATGTGGGAGAACCTGCTGGTCGGCGAGACCCGCGACGGGTTCGGCTTCATCCTCGAGGGCAACGTCAACGACGTCGGCTACCAGTCGGTCACCACCCCCGGCTCGCTGCTCGCCTACCACGAGGCTCAGACCCGGTACGGGCGGCTCCCCTGGGCCGACGTCGTGGCCCCGGCCATCGAATGGGCCGAGGCGGGCTTCCTGCTGCGACCNGGCGTCGTCCACTGGTGGCACGAGGGGGCGACCCTTGGACGGGCCGACAACGTGACCCGCCTGGCCCACACCCCGGCCGGGCGTCGCATCTACTTCCACGAGGANGGNTCGCTGCGCCGTATCGGCGAGGTGCTCCGCAACCCGGACCTGGCCCGCACTCTGCGGCGCATCGCCGAGGGCGGGGCAGACGAGTTCTACCGGGGCTCCATCGCCGCAGAGATCGCCGCCGACATGGCGGCCCAAGGCGGCCTGCTGACCGCCGACGACCTGGACGACTACCGCACAACGTGGGGCGAGCCGCTGCGCACCACCTACCGGGGCCTCGGGGTGGCCACCAACCGGCCGCCGGGTGGCGGGGTGATGGTGGCCGAGATGCTCAACGTGCTCGAGCACTTCGACCTGGCAGGCCTCTGTCGGGACGGCGGCCACAACGGTCCCGAGTACGTCCGCACGGTGGCCGAGGCCATGAAGTGGGCGACGGCCGACAAGGAGGCACACGTCGGCGACCCGGAGTTCGTCGACGTGCCCCTCGACCGGCTGCTGTCCGACGGGCACGCCGCCGACCTGGCTCGGCGAATCACGGCCGGCGAGCGGGCCCACGTGGAGCGCATGGCCGGCGAACCACCCGACACCACTCACGTATGCGTGGTCGACGCCGACGGCAATGCCGTGTCCATGACCCACTCGCTGGGCATGCCGTCCGGCGTGGTCACCGAGGGTTTGGGCTTCATGTACAACGGCTGCATGGGGGTGTTCGACCCCCGCCCGGGTCGGCCCGGGTCGCTGGCCCCCGGCAAGCGCCGGTTCACATCGCTGTGTCCGACCATGCTTTTCGACGGTCCCGCCGGGGAGGGGGCGCTGCGGTTCGTGGTCGGTGCGCCGGGCGGCACCCAGATCGCCATGGGGGTCCTGCAGGTCGTCCTTAACTCGGTCGACGCCGGCATGCCGGTGCTGGACGCCGTGTCCGCGCCCCGGTTCTCGGCGACCAGCGACGCCATCGACGTGTGCAACCGGATCCCCCGGTCGACGACCCGGGCCCTGGAGGCCGACGGCTACGAGGTGGTGCGGTGGCCGGGCGGCTTCGAGTTCGCCCGGGTGCACGCCATCGACGTCACCCCTGATGGGTTGGCCGGAGCCGCCGACCCCGGTTCCGACGGGATGGCCCTCGCTCCCTGAACTCTGCTGCCCCCGGGGCCAGTTCCTCCGGGAGCGGGTCAGGACCCGGTGGGACAGGTCAGGTCGAGTTCCTCGCCCATCGCCGCGTTGAACCCCTCGCGGCCGTGGGTGAACAGGGCAACGAACCACGAGGCCACGTCCTCCTCGCCCAGGCCGGCCAGCAGGCAGTCTGGGTCCTGGGGCACGCCGAGGGCCGTCATGTCCGCCCGCATCATGGCCAACAGGTCGGCGCAGAAGCCGACGGGTTGCACGAGGGCCAGGGCGTCGGCCACCTCCATGCCCCCGGTCTGCGATGCCGACATCAGCGCCGCGGTCCGGCCGATCCCCTCGACCTGCATCATCGTCACGACCACGCACTCGGCCTCCGCCTCGGTCCAGTGGCGACCGAGGACGGGGTGCATGGGGTAGTTCGACATCCATGACGAGTAGACGGCCATCTGCTGTTCGAGGATCCGGCCGTCGCCGCCCTGGTCCATCAGCTCGTCGGCCCGCTCCTCGGCCGCGGCCCGGTCTAGGCCGTCCCGCAGCATGACCAATTCGACGAGCTCCTCCCGAACGTCGTCGAGCACGGCGTCGATGTCCACCGTGGGGGTCGGCGCAGACGCCGTGGTTGACGCCACGGTGACCGGAGCGGCCGTGGAGCCATCCGACCCGTCCCCGTCCGAGCAGGCAGCCACGGCCAAGCACGCGGTGACCAGCAGGAGGAGGGTGCGGATGCGCATCTGCACAGTCTCACCGCGGATCCTCCGGCCCGAAACGCATGACCGCGGTCAATGTCGAGCCGGCGACCGGAACTACCGTCCGGCCATGACCGTGCACACCGGGGCCGACGGGCCCGTGGGGATCGTCACCATCGACCGGCCCGAGGTCCGCAACGCGGTGGACGGACCGACTGCCGAAGCGCTCGACGAGGCGTTCCTGGCTCTGGACGCCGACGATGCGGTAGCGATCCTTGTCCTGACCGGTGCCGACGGCACGTTCTGTGCCGGCGCCGACCTCAAGGCCATCTCCGCGGGGACCGGCAACCGGGTCACCGAGCCCGGACCGGAGGCGACCCTGGACTCGCCGGGTCCGATGGGCCCGACCCGTCGGGTCCTGTCCAAGCCCGTCATCGCCGCCGTCGAGGGCCATGCGGTGGCGGGCGGCTTGGAACTGGCCCTGTGGTGCGACTTGCGGGTGGCCGCTACCGACGCCACCTTCGGCGTCTACTGCCGACGATGGGGGGTTCCTCTGGTCGACGGCGGAACGATCCGGCTCCCCCGCCTCGTCGGGCACTCCCGCGCCATGGACCTCATACTCACCGGACGTCCTGTCTCGGGCGACGAGGCCCTGCACATGGGCCTGGCCAATCGCCTGTGCGAGCCGGGCGAAGCCCTGACCACGGCCGTTGCCCTCGGCCACGAGCTGGCCGCCTTCCCCCAACGGTGCCTGCGGTCCGACAGACGGTCGGCCATCGACCAGTGGGGCATGACGATGGGGCCGGCGCTGGACCACGAGGTCGCCCTCGGCATGGCCACAATCCGCAGTGGCGAGACGGTCGAAGGCGCCGCCCGCTTCGCCGGGGGTGCCGGCCGCCACGGCGCGTTCAGCACGGACGCCGCCGTCGACTGACCTGGTCGGGCCGACGACCGGCCCCGCCCCACGAGCGGGACCCCGACTACCGTCTGCCGGCGTGGGGTGGCCGAGGTGGAGCGAACGGTGGGCACGCCGCCAGCCGAACCTGGTCGACGGCGAGTGGCGCTGGTCGTTCGCGCGCCACCAGCCCATCCCCGACGCCCTCGAGCCCGACCGGACCTACCTCGACCGGTGGCGGTTCGACACGCCCCTCGTGTCGGTGTTCCTCCACGCCATCCGGATTCCCGACCGCGACCCCGACCCGCACACCCATCCGTTCTCCTGGTCGCGCAGCCTCATCCTGAAGGGCGCCTACACCGAGGAACGCGGACCGTTCGCCGAGGAGGTCCGCGAGTATCGGCCGGGCCGGATCAACCGCATCGACCACGACACCGTGCATCGCATCGTNCGGACCCGGCGCGACCGCCCGGTCTGGACGCTCTTCATCGCCGGGAGTCCGCACGGGCGCGGCTGGGGCTTCATGGTCGACGGCCGCTACGTGGACCACAAGGAGTACCTGGCCGGCCGGGACCCCTCCGGCGACCGGAACACCCGGGGCCCACAATCCAGACCCGAGGGAGCCACATGAACCGTCGGAGCCTCGTCATCGACACCGACACTGCGTCGGACGACGCCGTGGCCCTCCTGCTGGCCGGCCGGGACCCCGACGTCGACATCCGGTTGGTAACGATCGTGGCCGGGAACGTTCCCGTGGACTACGGAACCCGGAATGCCCTCGTCACCCTCGACCTTCTCGGCCTTTCCNACGTCCCCGTCTGCGTCGGCGCCGACGGCCCCCTCGTCCGCCAGCTGGAAACAGCACAGATGGTCCACGGGGTCGAAGGCATGGGCGGCGCCGACCTCCCCCCGCCGTCCCGCGGCCCGGACTCGGAGAACGCAGTCACGGCGCTCCTGGAAGTCACCGCCTCCGAGCCAAGACAGCATGCTCTCGTNACCCTTGGGCCGCTCACCAACGTGGCCCAGGCCCTTGCCGAGGATCCGGAACTCCTCACCCGTTTCACCCACACCTATCTGATGGCCGGTTCACCCGATGGCGTGGGCAACGTCAACCCGCTCGGCGAGTACAACGTATGGGCCGACCCCGAGGCAGCCACCACCGTGTTCGATGCCCCCGGCCCGAAGACCATGATCGGTTGGAACATCAGCCGAACTCAAGCCGTCATGACGCCACCTGAGACGGCACGGCTCCGAGCCTGTGGGCCGCTCGGCGAGTTCGCCGTGGCCATCAATGCCGACGTGGAAAGGTTCTGCCTNGAGACGTCGGGCCTAGCCGGCATGGACCTGCCGGATCCCGTGGCCATGGCGGTCGCCTTGGACGACTCGATCATCCTCGAGTCGACCGTCGAGTGCCTCGTCATCGGGCTGGACGAGCCCACGCGGGGCGCAGTACTGCCCGACCGTCGAGCCCNCCCGGGGCCCGCCAACACCCGCGTGGTGTGGAGCGTGGACGAGGCCGCCTTCAAGGACCGGCTCTACGCTGCTTGCACTGGCGGTCCGGCCGTCTACCACCGCCTCGGAGACGACTGAAGCCGGTCAAGGTCACGGTCCAATGAGACACCGGCCGGGGCCCACCGATGGGGTTGGCCGTGGTGTCGATCCTGGGCAAGCGACCGTCGAGCGCGAGGGCCCATTCCGACCCTCGTTCGAGTGTCCCGGGGGACAGACCACCCGGTCGGAGCCGGCACCGCCGCAGCCCTCGACAGAACCTGAGGGCGCCGGGAACGCCCACTGGCGGCGTCAACGCCACCAGCTCGATCTCGTCCAGTCCTCACCGGTCGGAGGTCTGGACGAGGCCGATCTCCTTGAGGGTCCGCTGCCAGAGTTCGTGCCCGGGATCGATCACATCGAAATGCGTCCCCGTGTCGTCAAAGATCCCGGTCGACCCCTCCAAGTATTTGCTCTGCCCGATCGATACCACCTGGTCATAGCGACCGTGAACGGCGACGATGCGGTAGCCATCGAAGATCGGCTGAGCCACTCGGTAGTGCTCGGGTACCTCGTCCGGCTCGCCTCCGAGGAATCCCTCGACGGCATGCCCTCCCATGTTGACCGCCGCGGCGGCACGGAGGTCGGCTACGGCAGCTTGAGCAACAACCGTATGAGGCCGAACGACCGGGTCCGCTCCCGGATCGCCGGGCTGCAACAGGTGCCTGCTCGCTGACCAGAGCGCCAGGTGGCCACCCGCTGAATGGCCGATGACGGTCACGTCATCGAGGAGGAGGTCCTCTCCGAGGCTCGCCAGGTGGTCCATGGCCACGGCGACATCCTCCAGGGTTCCCGGAAATCCGCCGCCCGGGTCGCCCACCGAGCGGTAGTCGAAGTTCCAGGTTGCGACACCGAGGTCGGTGGCATCGATGGCCAGCGGCGACATCAGGGTCTCATCGAAGCCTGATCGCCAGAAGCCTCCATGGATGAAGACCAGAACCCCGAAGGGGCCGGGCCCCGGAGGGATTCTTAGGTCGCCCACCTGCTGGGGCGCCGCTCCGTAGCGAACGCGAACAAGTCGGACGGATGCAGCGGAGGTCGACTCTGGAGCGGGCGCGTCGGTTGTCAAGGTCGGCGGCCGCGTCGTGGTGTTGTCGGCGGCCATGGGAGCGGACGGCGAAGGTTCAGGCTCCGTAACGGTCGTCGTGGCCTGAGGGGGGAGGGAGGTTCGCACTGTGCTCGTCGACGGCGAAGTGCTAGCAACGACTGGGCTCGTCGACGGCGAAGTGCTAGCGACTACTGGGCCACTGGCCTCCGGCAGCTCGGATCCGCACGCTGACGCGAGCAGGGCTAGCACTAGGGCCGCTCGATGGTGCACGACACCTCCCGCCTCAGGGGACGACGGTCCCTCTGCATCGTGCAGTCACCATAGGCAGGTCGGACGTCGGAACGCATGTGACCCACCATGCTGGTGAGGTACAGGGGTCGACCGTCAGGCTCTCTAGGGTCGGGCCATGGAACTCCTCGAGACCCTTCGAACGTGCTTCTCGTGTCGGGACTTCACCGATGACCCGGTCACCGATGAACAACTCGTCCGCGTCTTGGAGGTAGCCCGATTCGCCCCGTCGGGCGGCAATCAGCAGGGCTGGCATGTCGTCGTGGTCCGCGATCGGGAAATCCGGCAGGTACTGGGCGACCTGTGCCAACCGCCGCTTCGTCTCTACGCCGCCCAGGCGGCAGCCGGGGAACAGCCCTTCAACGCGGTTCACCCCTCGGAGGTCGACGTCGACCGGGCGTGGGCCACTCCCGTAGACGACTTCCCCCTCTTCGACAATCTGGGCGACGTGCCCGTCCTGCTGGTCGTCAGCATCGACNTGACCACGGTGGCGGCCATGGACAAGGACCTCGATCGCGTGGGGCTGGCTGCGGGNGCCTCCGTCTACCCATTCGTCTGGAACATCCTTTTGGCTGCCCGCTCCGAGGGCCTCGCAGGCGTGGTCACCAACGCGGTGGTCCCCGTCGAGGCCGAGGCGGTTTCGCTCCTCGGGCTACCGGAAACCCACGCAATCGCGGCGATGGTCCCGCTGGGCTTCCCTGAACGCCCACTGAGTCGGTTGACACGGAAACCGGTCGAGAACTTCACGACGATCGACAGGTTCGACGGACAACCGCTGGCCTGAGATCCGGTGGCTCTCCCCGCCCACCTAGACCAACCGAAGTCACCGCTGCAGAAGGTCGGCCAGATCGGTCGGAATACGATGCCGACCTCATGCGTTGGGGAATCGTCGGGCACGGTGGAATCGCGCCGACCTTCATCGAGGCGGCCCGGGGAGTCGGCCACGATCTGGTCGCAGTCGCCGGCCGGGATGCCTCCCGGGCTTCGGACTTTGCGCGGGATCACGCCATNGGGTGGTCAACCGACGACCTCCNCGACCTAGCNGGCCGGGTGGAGGCTGCCTACGTCTGCACCCCGCACGATGGCCACCGAGACGCCTCGATCACCCTGCTGGAAGCCAATGTCCCCGTGCTGTGCGAGAAGCCGTTGGGCGTCAATGCCCATCAGGTCGAGCAGATGGTCGAGGCATCCCGGGTCTCGGGGACCCTCTTGATGGAAGCAATGTGGACCCGACACCTCCCGGTCATGGCCGCCTGTGGCGACTGGATTCGGCAGGGCCGTCTCGGGAATGTCCAGATGGTCGAGGCGGACTTCGGCTTCGTCGCGCCCTACACACCCAGCGGCCGCCTCTGGTCAACCAACTCGGCGGGGGGCAGCCTCCTCGACGTTGGNATCTANCCGTTGACCATGGCTGATCTGGCGTACNAAAGCCTTCCGCTGTCGTTCGAAGCCGANGCGGTGATGTCCCCCACCGGTGTCGACGCCCGCATCTCCGTGACCGCCAAGTATCCGAANGGTGGCTCGGCCATTCTCAGATCGGCCATCGACCTTGATCTAGGCCNAGGCGCGCGCATAGTCGGGACCGAGGGGCGGATCGANATCCCTGACTTCTGGCAGGCCGAGAGGGCGACCCTCTTCTCCGCGGTCGGNGAGAAGGTCGACGAGGTGGAGCACCCCCATCGAATCAACGGCTTCGAGTACCAGATCACCGANATGGCCCGATGCCTGGACTACGGAACGATCGAGAGTCCCGTGATCCCCCACGCCCGGTCGGCTGCCCTGGCCGACCTGATGGACCAGATCCGTTCTCATGTGGGCGTCGTGTACCCCGCCGACACCGAGGCCGTCTTGTGACAGGGACCCTCCCCACCCTCCCGAAGGTGATCCAAGGTGCAACCCCGCTCTTCGGCTCGACGNTGGTCGCCGAGCCAAATCAACTNCTTGATGAGGTTCACCAGGCCGGCGTGACCGCATTCGACTCCGGGCTGGTCTACGCCGACGAGGACGGCACCTGCGACGGAAGACTGGGCGCCTGGGTAGCCAGTCGCGGAGTTCGCGACTCGGTCCTGCTGATCGGCAAGGGGTGCCATCCCGGCCCCCCGGACTGGTCCGCCTCCCGGGTCAACCCCCAGGCTGTGGCCGTAGACATCGCCCTGACCCTCGACCGGATGGGCACCGACCGAATCGACCTCTGGCTGTTCCACCGGGACAATGCCGACGTTCCGGTAGGGGAACTGGTCGACGCTGCACAACGCGAGGTGGCCGCCGGCCGGATTGACGCGTGGGGGGTCTCCAACTGGTCAACCGACCGCTTCCTAGCGGCCCGCGCAGTAGCGGACGNNGNGCCTCCCATGGCGACCAGTCCCCAGTTCTCNCTAGTGGACCAACTCGACGCTCCGTGGCCCGACGTCACCACNGTCTCCGGCTCCGACCACCTAGCNGACCGGAACCNCCTNGCCGCNGCAGACGTGTCGGTCATCTGCTGGTCACCCCTGGCCGGAGGGTTCCTTACCGCCACGCACCAGCCCGGGAGCGCCAACGATCCCGAGACGACCCGGTGCTACGACTCGCCCGGGAACCGGGGCCGTCGGAACCGGTGCCTCCATCTGGCCGAAACGAAGGGTTGCAGTCCGGAACAGGTAGCCATCGCCTACGTGGCGGCGGCCCCGTTCCGATCACACGTCGTCTGCGCGGCACGCGTTGGCCAGGAAGCGGCTGCGAACCTCGCAGCCACGCTGGTCGACCTCGACGACGGAGAACGACATTGGCTCGAGGAAGGCCCCTCGGCCAGTCAGCCACCGAATGGGCATGGAGACGCCGCCAGAGAGCCAGCGCCACAGACCTGACTCGGCGACCCCGAGCGCTGGTTCCCAGGTGCCCGGCTCGGTTCGCGTCCTCCAGGTCGATCCATCGGGATCGACCACTACGCCGAGTTCACCTGAAGCCGGGTCCGAAATGAAGACCTATCGCTAGTGCGCCGGGGGCCAGCGGCACGAGCCCGCCCCGGGTTGGTGAATCGGTAGCGACGACCCGTCCGTTCGACGCCCAAACCACCGCAGTTCCGTCACTGCAACTAGAGCAGTCCAAGCGCCGGGACCTCTAGGTGATCACGCAGTTGGGTGAGGAACCGACCGGCGTCGCCGCCATCGACAACCCGGTGATCAAAGGTCGCCGATAGCGTTATCACCGGCACCTCAACCGAATTGCCGTCGCGCAGGTACACAGTTGGGCGAGACCGTCCCGGCGCGATGATGGCAGTCGTGCCAACCGGAAGGATCGGGGTGCCCTGCTCCAAGCCGACGGCCCCGACGTTGTTGAGAGTGCAAGTCGCCCCGGCAAGTTCTTCAGGGTGGACGGTGCGTTCCCTGGCCGCCAAGGCCAGCCGCTGGATCTCAGCGGCCACCTCATCAACGCTGCGCTGGTCAGCGTGTCGGACGACGGGCACGATGAGGCCGTCAGGGGTATCGACGGCGACACCGATGTCGAAGCGATCGAAGATCACGAGTTCACCCGCATCCGCATCGAGGCGAGCGTTCATCCGGGGGTGCTCGCGCAACACCGGGACGAGCAGGTACATNACCAACGCGTCGAGTGGCATCGGTCGCCCCGAGCGGCCCTTGAGCGCGGCACGAGTCTCGAGGAGGGCGGTCGCGTCGACGTCGACCATCGAGGTGAACTGGGGGATGGTGGTCGCCGACTCAGTCAAGTGCCGGCCAATCGATCGGCGCAGCGGGGAGAGTCGTTCGCGTCGTTGCCCGCCACTGGCCGGATCCGGCGCGGCAACCTGGTGTAGGTCGTCGAGCACGACTACACCTCCCGGGCCGGAGCCAGCCAAGGAGTGAAGGTCGATTCCTCGCTCGCGGGCGACTCGGCGGACCTTAGGCATAGCGAGGACCGAGCCACTACCACCCGGTAGGGAGTCGTGGATTCGTGCCACGGGTGGGACCGAAGCAGCATTCGCGCGAGCGGCAACTTCAATATCGGATCGGGTGATCTCACCCCCGTGGCCGGAGCCCATAATCTCCCCGGTCGCGACCCCGAGTCCGTCGGCAAGGCGCCGCAGGAGTGGTGACCGAACCTGGCCTCTTGCCCCGGCACCCGACGCAAGCGAGGCCTCCTCGGCGACCGCAATGCTCGGCGCTTGGGATGCTGGCCCGGCCAAGGCCGACTCCCCCAGTACGCCGACAACTATCAACGGTTGCCCCACCTCGATAGTGGCGCCGACCTCGCCACCGAGTGCCAGAACGGTTCCTGCGTAGGGCGTCGTCATCTCGACCACCGACTTGTCGGTCTCGATGGAACAGATGGGCTGGTCGAGGCTGACCTCGTCGCCGACGGCGACGATCCACTCCACGATCTCGGCCTGCACCATGGTGTCACTGACCGCAGGAAGCAGGAAGGTCGAGGCCACGGCTCAACCCCGCATCGCGCGACGCACGCCGGAGGCGATGCGGTCGGCGGAGATCACCGACTGAGGTTCGAGCTGAGTCGGACCCCAGAAGACGTCCATGTGACCGACCCGTACCGGTGGCGTGTCGAGGAAATACGCCCCCTGCTCGGTGACGGCAGCCACTATCTCAGCACCGAAGCCTCCGGTGAGGTGGGCCTCGTGGGCGACGACGAGACGGCCGGTCTTCTCCACCGATGTCATCACCGCGTCCCGGTCCCACGGGTAGATGGTGCGCAGATCGATGACCTCGGTGGACACGCCCTCGGCCATCAGCAGGTGGGCCGCCTCCTCGGCCGCTTGCACAGGCGGGCCCCACCCGACGACAGTGACGTCAGATCCGTCACAACGGACTGCCGCCCGCCCGATTGGAATCTCGTAGTGATCAACGGGCACCTCGCCGTAGAGACCTCGGTAGAGGGCGATCGGTTCGAAGAACATGACCGGGTCGGGGCTCCGGAGTGCACTGGCCATAAGCCCCTTGGCGTCGTAGGGGGTGGACGGGTACACGACGGTTAGTCCTGGAGCGTGGGCGAAGTAGGTCTCGGGCGAGTCGGTGTGGAACTCGTACGCCCCGGTGTTGGTACCTACGGGCAAGCGGATCACGATCGGCGCAGTCATATGGCCGCGGTAACGCCACCGAATGCGGCCCACATGACCGATGACCTGATCGAAGGCCGGATACACGAATCCGGCGAACTCCATCTCCGCAACAGGACGTAGGCCGTTCATGGCCATGCCCACCGACGCGCCGATAATGCCGGTTTCACACAGTGGTGTGTCGATCACTCGGTCGGGACCGAAACGCTCGAGCATGTTCTCGGTAACGCGAAAGACGCCGCCTTCGAGTCCAACGTCCTCGCCGAGCACGACGAGCGTCTCGTCGCATTCGAACGCGTCGATCAGCGTCATGTTTATGGCCTCGGTGAGGTCGACCCGTTTGGTTTCGCCCGTCGGTTCCGGCTCGGGTCCGATCTGCCAGATCTCCTCGATGGGAACCTCAGTACGTGACTCGCCCAGGTCGTCCTGCTCGCGATGGAGCTGGTCGAGGAGGTGTGCAGGGATGCGATCGAAGAGGTGGCGAGGCGAGTAGTCGCGACCAACGCCTGGGCGAGCCTCGAGTTCGTCGATGACGGACTCGAGGCAGACAGAAAGCGACTCGCTCATCGCCTCTTCCTGCGCCGGATCCCATAGGCCTTTGTTCTGGAGGAAGATTCGCATGCGAAGGATGGGGTCTTTGGCTCTCCAGACAGCCTCTTCATCCTCTGTCCGGTAGACGGGCGTGCCGTCGTAGGTCGAATGCGGCGCATACCGATAGGTGTGCATCTCTATGAAGGTTGGGCCGTCGCCCGCCGCGGCACGCGCCACTGCTTCGGAGGTGGCTTGGTACATCGCGAGTGGGTCCATGCCGTCCACACGTTCGCCTGGGAACCCGTAGGCCGAGGCCTTGTGTGCGAGCGTCTCTGCTGCCGTCTGCTTGTCGACCTTGGTCGACTGGGCCACCTGGTTGTTCTGGCAGAGGAACACGGTGGGTGTCTTCCAGACGCCGGCGAAGTTCATCGCTGCGTGGAAGTCGGACTCGGAGGTGGCACCGTCGCCGAAGACCACCATATTTACGGTGTCTTCGCCTCGCAGTCTGCTGGCATAGCCGAACCCAACCGCGTGCGGAAGATGTGTGCCGATGGTCGCGTTGAGTCGAGTGATCCGATAACGGTTCACATCCCAGATGTCGTCGTCATCTGGAATCCCGAGCCAGAAGCCGACAGCACTCTGAAGGTCCATCCCACGCGCTACCCACAGTCCCAACTCCCGGTACGCAGTGAAGATCCAATCAGTTGAGCGAAGAGCAAGAGCGGCCCCCACGTGAGCTTCCTGTCCGCTCACCTGGTAGTAGNCGGGCATACGGCCCTGTCGTTGCAGGTTCAGCAACTTTTCGTCGACAATGCGGGTGGTCAGGACCTTGCGGTACATATCCACCATCTCGTCGTCGGAGAGGTTGGGCATGACGTCTACCAGTTGGCCCTGTGGATCGAGTATCTGTCGCACGCGTACGTCCCGAATGTTGCTGTTGAATGCTTCAATCTAAGGTTACAGTTGAAATGAACGCTAAATTTGATTTTGACCTTCAATTTCTTTGATCAACCTCCATAATCTAAAGGAATCAACTACTAGCGCTCGAATCTTGGGGGAGGGCCCATGGGAAATGACTCACAGGATCAGTCCTGGTCAGACCCGTTCTCGGTGTCGGGGCACAACATCGTGATCGTTGGCGGGACCGCAGGGATCGGATGGGCAGTGGCTGAACACCTGGTGGACGCCGGCGCCCATGTCGTGATTACCGGTCGCCGCGACATAAGCGATCGTGCTGCCGATCGGGGGATGCGATCCGTCCAGATGGATGTTGCCGATAGCGACTCGGTCGAAGCGGCGTACAAAACGATTGGCGCGGACAATCGTCCTATCGACTGTCTGATCCTCAATGCAGGTGTCGACGAGGCCCACGGGGAAATCGACCGTGTCGATCTCGCTGTGTTCGAACGAGTACTCGACGTGAACACCATGGGGCTAGTGCGAGCAATGGCCGGCGGCATCGGACTCGTCTGTGACGGCGGCTCCGTCGTGGTCACGAGTTCGCCTGCCGGCTCAACTACGACGCCGGGTATGGCCGCGTACTCGGCCTCGAAAGCCGCGCTGGACATGCTGGTGCGGACTTGGGCGCTCGAACTGGGTCCCCGGCGGGTCAGGGTAAACGCGGTCCTCCCTGGGATCGTCGAGACCGAGATGGACTCCGAATCGTCGCCCGACATGGAACTAATCAGACGTATGACCGCTAACGGCCGGTGTCGAACGGCAGCGGACATGGGTCCTGTGTTCCACTTCCTCGCCAGTGCTGCGAGTGAAACGCTCACCGGCTCGCTCGTCGGCGCACACGACGGCATCTCGATTGGCTACAGCCACGAGGTGCTCACGCACCTGGCAGCAGATCTCGATGGGTGACTTCGCCGTGACCCAGTCACTCAGGGGACAGGTCGCTTTGATTACCGGAGCGGGTCGCGAAGGTGGCATGGGCCAGGCCGCGGCGCGGCGCCTCGCCGAAGCTGGCGCTCATGTGGTCATCACCGATCTGGCCCACGATCGGCCTGAACTGCGTCAGGACGATTCAGTGGGCCTGGGCGACGACCTCGAAGTGATGGAGACCTTCGTCACCGGCCTGGCTTCGGAGTTCGATATCGATGGGTGGGCCATGCCGCTCGACGTGACCAACCAAGCAGAGGCCGCTGATGTCGTGGCGTCAGTCGTTGCAAAGTTCGGATCACTCGACATCTTGTTCAACAACGCGGGTGCGACCACAGGTGTCGGCCGATTCATGGACCAGACCGACGACCAATGGAACCTGTCCTGGGAGGTCAACGTCATGGGGACGCGGCGGTTGTCGATGCTGGCGATCCCCATCATGGCCGCAGCCGGTAGCGGCGTGATCGTCAACAACATCTCGGTCGGTGGACTTGTGAGCGACGCTGGCTACGGCGCCTACAACGCCACCAAGTTCGGCGTCGCAGCCATCACGAAGCTCATCGCCAAGGAACACGGCCCTGATGGCATCCGGTGTGTCGGCGTCTGTCCCGGCATCATCGATACGGGCATGGCCGCCGCCCAGCGACGCCTCATAGCCGACCTCGAAGACATCACTGAAGATGAAGCGTGGGATCTACTGGTATCGGAAGTTCCGCTAGGCCGCGCGGCCGTTGCCGACGAGGTCGCTCAACTCGTCATGTTCCTGGCCTCCCCCGCTGCCAGTTACATCAACGGAGCGCTCATTCCCATCGACGGCGGAATGTTGCCGTGAGCAATGCAGCCGTCACGCCCAATGAAACGGAGACTTGATGGCCATCCTCGGTCTGCATCATGTAGCAGTATCGGTACCCGACCTCGACGCAGGGCTCGCGTTCTACTGTGATGTGCTCGGGTTCGAGAAGGTGCAGTACGGACCGATCGAACCCGATCCGGTCGCAGACGCCATCTGCGAGTTGCCAAACGTCAGTGCCAGAGGGTGGATTCTGCGCCATGGTTGCGGCCTACTCGAGATCTGGGAGTTTGACTCGCCGCGCGCTGAGATGCCTCATGACACCCGCAAAGTCAACGAGTTGGGGTGGACACACATCAGTTTGATGGTCGACGACATGCCGTCGACGTACGCGGAATTGAAGGACAAGTTGTTCTTTCCACATCCACCCATCCGCCACACGGTAGAAGGCGACACAAACGACGCCTGGACCGCCTACTGCCGAGACCCGTGGGGCAACGTGATCGAACTATGGCAGTTGGGCCACGAGGATCCCTTCCCGCACGCCCCCGACTTCGCATGGCGTCCAAAGCCACTCGGGGTGGGCATCGGAAAGGAAGAGCGCTACCGAGGCGGGGTGGTAGCCGATCTCCACGCGGAGAGATCGGGCTGCGGTGAGTGATGGCCGGGAACCCGACCATCGACGAGGTCGATCGGGCGCTGATCGCCGAACTCATTATTGACGGGCGAGCGAGCTACGCAAAGCTCGCGCCCGCCGTTGGACTGTCCCAAGCCTCCGTCAGAACGCGGGTGCAACGACTCCTCGCCGATCAGATCATCACGATCACTGGACGCGTCGATCCAGCGACGTTCGGCCTCGGCATCTTCGCGATTGCGTTCGTGCAGGTTTCGGGACCAACCGAGCCGGTCGCACGAGCGCTTGCCGAAGTTTCCGACGTCGTCTTCGTGACGGTGTGTGCGGGCCAGTTCGAGATCTTGGTCGAGGTCCGCTGCCACACGGCCGAATCGCTTATCAAAGCCCTCGACGCAATCCGAGTGACCGAAGGTGTCGGACGTGTGATGTCGAGCACGGTTCTCCACTACGACAAGCAGAACTGGGCCGGTGTCGGCCATCGCGAGCTCATACTGAATCCTGCACCCAAGATCCATCCAAGCCACGTAATCGACGACATCGACCGTCAGTTGCTGATCAAACTCATGGCCGATGGAAGGGCGAGTTATGCCCAACTCGCACCCACCGTCGGCTTGTCACATGCAGCAGTCCGGGAGCGGGTGATAGACCTCATCGACACCAACGTCATCAGCATCCAGGCCCATCCCGAACCTACAGCGATGGGGATCGCTGGCTTTGCAGGAGTAGCGGTCAAGGCAAGGGGACCTGTCGCGCACATGGTCCAGCAACTGATCGCGTTGCCGGAGACCACCCTCGTTCTGCGAACCATCGGCACCTACGACGTACTCGCGGAAGTGTGGTTCGACGACAACGACCACCTTTGCGATCTCCTTGACAACATCAGAGCGACTTGCGGGCTGTCAACGGTCGAGTGTCTGCCATACCTGGACATCGTGCGCGAGGACTTCGGTTCGGGACTAAGACGATGAGCCGGAATTGGAGGATTTGGGGTCAGAGCAGCGTGACACGCAATCTATGGTTTGGCATACGCATATCAACGATTTCATGGTCTCATTCGCATTAGAGACCAGAAATCAACTATGGTCCGGTCGCATTGCTCGTACAGAGGGGGAGCCGAGTTGCTAAGTCCACATAAGTCAATGTCTAGAAAGTTCGCGCGGGCTAGTGCCGTTCTGCTCGCGTTTGGTCTCATCGCCTCGGCCTGTGGCAGCGACGACGATGGCGATTCAGTTGCGGAAGCTCCAGCGACCACGGCTGCTCCGGCCACCACGGCTGCTCCGGCGACCACGGCTGCTCCGGCCACCACGGCTGCGCCTGCTGCGCCGGCTGAGGATTCTTCGGATCCGATCAAGCTGCCGATCCACAACTGGTCGAGCCAGATCGCCGGCGTCTACGCCGTTGGTGCGATGTTGGAGTCGACCGGCAACTCGGTGGAGTACATCTCGGCGGATTCGACGCTGGTGTACACCTCGATGTGCGAGGGCGACATGGACCTGGTCCACGAGGTCTGGCAGGGCGCGTTCGGCGTGGCCTTCGAAGAGCAGGTGGACAAGGGCTGTGTGATCGACGCTGCCACGCACGACGCGAAGACGCGTGAGGAGTGGTGGTACCCGTCCTACATCGAGGACGTGTGCCCGGGTCTTCCCGATTGGGAGGCTCTGGATGCCTGTTCTGACATGTTCACCACGCCCGATTC
>PBUO01000025.1 GCA_002727895.1 Acidimicrobiaceae bacterium
CGGCCACAACGGCAACCTCGTCAACACGGAGGAGCTGGCCGCCGAGGCGGGGATGCTCCCGGGCACGGTCGCCTCGGACACCGACCTCATGGCCGAGCTTCTCGTCGAGGAGGTGGCCGCCCACCCCGACCTGGGCCAGACCGAGGCCATGGACGCTGCCCTCGCCGCCGTTCTACCCCGGCTGAAGGGGGCCTTCTCCTTGGTCCTCGCCGACCACGAGCGGGTCATCGGGGTCCGCGACCCGAACGGCTTCCGACCCCTCTGCTTGGGACGCGTCGAGGGGGGCTGGGTGCTGGCCTCGGAGTCGCCGGCCCTCGATGTCATCGGGGCCCACATGGTCCGCGAGTTGGACCCCGGCGAGGTGGTGGTCATCGACGGGTCGGGCTGGCGGTCGATGCGCCCCTTCGACGACGAGGTCGTCGATCCCCGGCTCTGCCTCTTCGAGTTCGTCTACTTCGCCCGGCCCGACAGCGTCCTCTACGGGCAGAGCGTCCACCATGCCCGGGTCCGGATGGGCGAGATGCTGGCTGAGCAGGCCCCGGTCGAGGCCGACCTCGTGATGGGGGTCCCCGAATCGGGCATTCCGGCCGCCGAGGGCTACGCCCGGGGCAGCGGCATCCCCTACGGCCAGGGCCTGGTCAAAAACCGCTACATCGGCCGGACCTTCATCGCCCCGACCCAGGCGCTGCGCTCGGCGGCCGTCCGCATGAAGTTGAACCCGCTGCGGGACAACATTGAGGGTCAGCGGCTGGTAGTGGTCGACGACTCGATCGTGCGGGGCACCACGACGCGGGCCATGGTCCGGATGCTGCGCGACGCCGGGGCGATCGAGGTCCACATGCGGGTGTCGTCGCCGCCCTACCGCTGGCCGTGCTTCTACGGGATGGACACCGGGACGCGGGGCGAGTTGCTGGCCGCCAACCTCACCGTGGAGGAGATCCGGGAGTACTTGGAGGTGGACAGCCTCAGCTACCTGACGCTGGACAACCTGCTGTCCTCGACCGGGGCGGTGGGCGCCGGGTTCTGCGACGCATGCCTTACCGGGACCTATCCGATCGAGATCCCAGCCAACCTGACCAAGGCCGTCCTCGAGGGGAGTGGCGGCGGATCGGCCCCCGAGCGGGCCATGCCGCTACGGGCCGACGCCGCTGAGGAGGAGCTGCCCACAGTGGCGGCCCAGCGGCTCTTCGGCCGCGGCCCGGACGACGGGGCGACGAGGGAGCCGGCATGACCGGCGGCGAGAACTACCGGGCCGCCGGGGTCGACATCGACGCAGGGGAGGAGGCCGTGCGGCGGATCGGCCCCCTGGTGCGGACCACCTACCGCCCTGAGGTGGTGGGCGACATCGGCGGCTTCGGCGGCTTGTTTGACGTGAGCCGGGCCGGGTACCGCGACCCGTTGCTCGTCTCGGCCACCGACGGGGTGGGGACGAAGGCCGAGGTGGCCCGTCAAACCGGTCGGCTCGACACCATTGGTCGCGACCTGGTGGCCATGTGCGTAGACGACCTGGTGTGCGCGGGCGCCGCTCCGCTCTTCTTCCTCGACTACCTGGCCGTTGGCAGCCTCGACCCCGACGCGGTTGAGGCCCTGGTCACCGGTATCGCCGACGGGTGCCGGGAGGCCGGCTGCGCCCTGATCGGTGGTGAGATGGCCGAGCATCCGGGCGTCATGGACGCCGATCAGTTCGACCTGGTGGGCTTTGCCGTGGGGGCCGTGGAGCGCGACGCCGTGCTTGACGGCACAGCGGCGACCGCCGGCGACGTGCTGGTCGGCCTCGACTCCCCGAACCTGCGGTCCAACGGCTTTTCCCTGGCCCGGCGCCTCGCCTTCGAGGTGGCCGGCCGTCGGCTGGACGAGCCTGCCTGGGAGGGAGCGGCGACCAGCCTGGCCGACGAGTTGCTGGCCCCCAGCGTGATCTACGCCCCGGCGGCGGTGGCCGCCCTGGCCGCCCACGAGGTGCACGCGGTGGCCCACGTGACCGGTGGTGGCCTGCCGGGGAACGTGCCCCGGGTACTGGGCGACGACGTCGACGCCGTGGTCGACCGCTCGACCTGGGAGGTACCGCGAATCTTCCGGGAGCTACAGGCCATGGGCGACGTGGCCGACGACGAGATGGCCCGGGTCTTCAACCTCGGTATCGGCATGGTGCTGGCCGTGCCGGCCGCCGAGGCCGACGCAGTGGTGGCCACGCTGGTCGCCCACGACCGACCGGCGCGGATCGTCGGCGAGTTGGTGGCCGGAACCGGCCGGGTGCGCCTGGAGGGGGACCACCGAGAGGGAGAAGGGTGATGAACGACCGCACCGACCTGATCGTCCACCTGATGGAGCACTCCATCCGGACCGGCGACTTCACCCTCAAGTCGGGGCGGAAGAGCAGCTGGTTCTGCGACGCAAAGCAGACGGCTTGCCGGGCCGACGGGATCCTGCTGGTAGCCGAAGCGGCCCTGGCCGAGATAGCTGCCCTGGAGGAGGAGTCAGGCCCCATTTCGGCCATCGGAGGACTGACCGCCGGCGCCGACCCGGTGGCCTTCGGCATCGCCGCGGTGGCCGCCACCCGAGGCCGGGACCTGCGGTCGTTCAGCATCCGGAAGGAATCCAAGGACCACGGGGTCCAAGGACGCCTGGCCGGAGCGCTGCGGCCAGGCGACCGGGTGATCGTCTGCGAGGACACCGTCACCCGCGGGACCTCCCCGTTGGAGGCTGCCTCGGTGGTCAGGGAGCTGGGCGCCGAGCCGGTGGCCATCCTGCCAATCGTGGACCGTGGGGGGACGTGCGGTGCGGCGGCAGCCGAGGCCGGCCTGGCCTTCCTTCCGTTGGTCTCGGCGCCCGACCTGGGCTTCCCCTACGAAGGTCCCTGACCCCGGCGGCTCGGCTGGGCCGCACGTCACGTTCCGCGATCCGGGGCCAATGGCCCGGGTCCCCGGAGGCACTCCTAGGCTCGAATGATGCCCTACCTCCCCACGGCTGCCTACTCCATCCACCTTCAGGTGGCCCTGGACAATGTGCCCAACACCCTCGGCCGCCTAGCCACGGCCATTGGCGAGGCCGGCGCCAACATCATGTCGATGGGCGGGTTCGACGTCCGCGGCGACCTGCTGGTCAACGACGTGGTGGTCAACTGCCGGGACGAGTCGCACGCGGCGGCCGTGGTCGCGGCCGTCGAGGGCCAGGACGGGGTGGAGATCCTCCACTGGCACGACCGGACCTTCGACATGCACGAAGGAGGCAAGATCGAAGTCGTGTCGCTGGCCGAGGTGAACGACCGCCACGACCTGTCAATGGCCTACACGCCGGGCGTGGCCCGGGTCTGCATGGCCATCCACGATGAGCCGGCCCGTGCCCACGACCTGACCATCAAGAAGAACACCGTTGCCGTGGTCACCGACGGAACCGCGGTGCTGGGCCTGGGCAACATCGGTCCCGAGGCGGCCATGCCGGTCATGGAGGGCAAGGCCCTCCTGTTCAAGGAGTTCGCCGGCGTCGACGCCTTCCCGGTCTGCCTGGACGTCACCGACCCCCAGGAGATCATCGACACCGTCATCCGGATCGCTCCCACCTTCGGCGGCATCAACCTGGAGGACATCGCTGCGCCGGCCGCCTTTCACGTGGAGCAGGCCCTGCGCGAGGCGCTCGACATCCCGGTCTTCCACGACGACCAGCACGGGACCGCCGTGGTGACCCTGGCTGCCCTGTGGAACGCCTGTCGGCTGACCGGGCGCGACCTGGACGACCTCTCGGTGGTGGTGGCCGGCATTGGTGCCGCTGGGGTGGCCGTGGGCAAGATCCTGCTCGACGCCGGCGTGGGCGAGATAGTCGGCGTGGACCGGCAGGGCGCCGTCTACGAGGGGCGCGACGAACTCAACTTCGCCAAGACCTGGTTCGCCGAGCACACCAACCGCGACCGGCGGATAGGCACCCTCAAGGAGGTGCTGGCCGGGACCGACGTGTTCGTCGGCGTGAGCGGGCCGGGCCTGATCGACGCTGCTGACTTGCGGACCATGAACCCGGATCCCATCGTGTTCGCCATGGCAAACCCAGATCCGGAGATCCGCCCGGAGGACGCCGACGGCCTGGCAGCGGTGATGGCCACNGGACGAAGCGACTACCCGAACCAGATCAACAACGTTCTGGCCTTCCCGGGCATCTTNCGGGGGGCGCTCGACGCCGGGGCCACCNNNGTGACCGAGAACATGAAGCTGGCCGCGGCGAAGGCCATCGCCGACTCTGTGCCCGAAGCCGACCTCTGCCCGACGTTCGTTGTGCCGTCGGTGTTCGACAAGTCGGTGCCNTACCGGGTGGCCGAGGCGGTGTCCGCTGCGGCCGTCGCCGACGGCGTNTGTCGCTGATCNNGCNNACNGCCGGNAGCTACCCGTGACCCTCCGGGCCGTCACCTTCGACCTCTGGAACACCCTGCTGACCAGCGTCCCCGGAGCAGTCGAGTTACGGAGCCGCTTCTGGCGCGAGGTGATCTCGGAGCGGGGAATCGACGTCGACGACGACCTGCTGGCCGGCACCCTGGCCGTGCTGCCCACCCGCTTCGACGAGGAGTGGCGGGCCGGTCGCCAGTATGGGCCGCCCGAGGCGCTGGCCGACTGCTTCGCTGCCTTCGGCGACCGCGTGGGCGAGGCCGACAAGGTGGCGCTGGCCGCGGCCTTCGACGAGGCCTCGTACCACCTGGAGGTCGAGCCGGTGGCCGGTGCCGCGGACGCCGTCGGTGCCCTCGCCGGGGCCGGCCTGGCCGTCGGGATCGTGTCCGACACCACGCTGGCCACCGGCCGGCACCTCCGCCACCACCTGAACCGGTTCGGGATCCTGAGGGGCATCGACTTCGCAGCGTTCTCCGACGAGGTGGGGTGCTACAAGCCCGACCCGTCCATCTTCCGGGCTGCCATGCATGGCCTGGGGGTCGACGACCCGTCGGCGGTGGTCCACGTGGGCGACCTGCGCCGGACCGACGTGGCCGGCGCTCGGGCGCTGGGCATGGGCACGGTCCGGTTCCGGGGTGCCATCGACGACCCGGAACCGGGCGACGAGGCCGACCACGTGGTTGACCGGCTAGGGGAACTCCCCGACCTGCTGGCCGCGCAGGCTTGATCCGACGGCCGGCCTGGTGGGGAGGAACGGCATGTTAGCCGTTTGGCCAAGAGCGCCCCGGCCCGGGGTAGGGTCGCCTGGTGACTGGAGTCGAGATCGTCGTGGTGGTGGTCGCGGTGGCCGTTGGTGCCCTCGTCCAGGCCACGGCCGGTATCGGGATCACCCTGGTCGCCGCACCCTTCCTGCTGGCCGTGGACCCGGCCTTCCTCCCGTTTCCCATGATCCTTGGCGGCACGGTCGTGGGGATCCGCAACCTTGTCGGGGAGTTCCACGGCTTCGACGGCCGCCGTTGGTGGCTCTGCCTGCTCGGGGCCCCCGTAGGCCTGGTCGTCGGCGAGCTCTCCGTCGCCAACCTGTCGGACCGTGGGCTGCGGCTNGTCGTCGGGGTGCTCGTCGTGGCCTCNGTNGGGGCGNTGGCCTCCGGNTGGCGTCCGCCGAGGGCCCGGTGGACGCCGGTCCTNACNGGGTGTCTGGTGACGTTCGGGATCCGGGTGGCGGCCCTGCCNGGNCCTNCCTACGCCATCCTCCACCACGACGATCCGCCTGACGTGCTGCGGCCCAACTTGGCCTCCTTCGTCCTGGNCATGTCGNTGGTGGTGGTGGTTCGCATGGTGGTCGCNGGGGANGTCACNGGCCGCGACCTCGGCCTCAGCGCCCTGGTGATGGGCTCGGCCGCCGTCGGGCTGGCCCTGTCGCCCGGTGCCCGCCGCCTCGTCGACCGGTCCCTGTTCCGGCCGCTCCTNTTNTCGCTNTGCGGCCTGGGGGGCCTGGCCACCATCGTCGGGGCNGTGGCGTGATGGCGATGGGGGCACGGATCCGCGAGCTCNTGGGCGCNGAGCNTCCGGTCTTCGGCTTCGGGATGAANCNCGAGGTGGCCATCGCNGCGTCCCGGGCCGGCGGGGTGGGCATCTGGGGATGCACCCGNAACACCCCGGAGGAGATCGAGGAGGGCGTCACCCGCATGNAGGACGCCCTGGGTGACCTNCCGTGGGGCNTCGACCTGGTCATCCCGGCNGGCATGCCCGAGACGAACGACCGGGCGGCCATCGAGGCGCAGNTGCCGCCNGACCACGTGGCCTTCGTGGACGGCATGCGCGAGCGCCACGGCGTGCCCGACGACGGGCTNCCCGGCCTGCGGTCNCGCTTCGTNCGGAGCGAGGAGACGGCCCGCGACCAGTTGGCCGTNGTCATGGACCACCGGATCCCCCTNCTGGCCCTCGGCGTGGGTTCGCCCACCTGGGCNGTGGAGCAGGCCCACGAGCAGGGCTCGTCGATCGTGAGCCTGGTCGGGCGCCCGTCCCATGCCGAGANNGCCATCCGGGCCGGCGCCGACATNCTCGTGGCCCAGGGCACGGACTCCGGGGGCCACACCGGGCCCATCGGCACNTTCACNCTGGTGCCGCTGGTNGTAGAGGCGGCNGAGGGANGGCCCGTGCTGGCTGCCGGGGGCGTGGCCACCGGGCGCCACGTCGCCGCNGCGATGGCCCTNGGCGCNGACGGGGTGTGGATCGGGACCGCCCTGNTGGCCTCGNTNGANAACGACCCCTCGCCCGTCCTGCTTGANAAGCTGCTGGCCGCCGGCCCGACCGACGCGGTGNTCAGCCGGTCGGTGAGCGGCAAGACNTTCCGCATGCTCCGTTCGGCGTGGAGCGACGAGTGGTCGGCNGACGGAGCGCCGGAGCCGCTGAAGATGCCCCACCANGACATCCTCATCGGNGANCTGCTGGGCCAGGTGCANCGCCACCAGGTGGCTTCNCTGGTCCACGAGGGTGCCGGNCAGGGCGTGGNCCACCTCCGGGAGCAGGAGACGGTGGCNGCCGTGATCGACCGCCTGGTCGCAGAAGCCGAGCGGGTGGCCGGACAGGTACGGGACGATCCGGCGGGAGGTGGGGGATGAGCGGCGGTGAGGTCCTACTCGAGGTGGCCGACGGTTTGGCCACCGTCGTGCTGAACCGGCCCGATCGGAAGAACGCCATCGTCGGGCCGCTGGCCGACGGCCTGGCCGCCGCTTTCGCCGAGGCCTCGGCACGGGACGACGTGGGTGCNGTCCTCCTGCACGGGGCAGGTGGCGGCTTCTGCTCNGGANTGGACCTGGTGGAGTACAACGCCGATCCGNCCCCCGACTGGATCGGGACGGCCCAGCAGTCCTTCGTGGCCGCCCACCGGGCCATCGCCGAGTGTCCNGTCCCGGTGGTCGGCGCCCTGGAGAGGTTCGCCGTGAACGGAGGGGCCGCCCTGGCCCTGGCCTGCGACCTGCTGGTGGTCGGAGAGGGATCGTTCCTCGTGGTCGGTGAGGTCCGACAGGGCATGCCGGCGGCCATGAACCTGGCCTGGCTGGTAAAACGCCATGCCCCTGGGGTGGCCGCCCAATTGGTCCTGACCGGTCGGCGGTTCACAGGAGCCGACCTCCACCGCTTGGGCGTGGCCCTCGACGTGGTGCCCGACGATGGGGTCCTGAAGGCCGCCCGGTCGCTGGCCCTTGAGGTCGCTGGGTTCCCGTCGGGCTCGACTCGAGCCATGAAGGCGCACCTGTCCCGGATGGCGGAGCCGGCGGTCACCGGGAGCGATCGCATCGACCGGGGCGCAGACCTGCTCGCCGAGGCGGGCCGCCTTCGGCCTCGGCGGACCTGATGGCGGGTCGGGCCGCAGACCGAGGGTCGTCAAGGACGGCGCTGCTGGACGCAGCGGTGCGGCTCATGTCGCAACGCCCGCCGTCGACGGTCACCGGGCGGGAGGTGGCTGAGGCGGCGGGCGTCAACTACGGGCTCGTCCACTACTACTTCGACTCGACCGAGGAGCTCCTCCAGGAGGCCCGACGCCACCACGGCGAGGGCCTGATCGCAGACCTGATGGACGGGGGCACCCGGCCGGTACCCATGGGGCGCGCCGTGGTCGACCGGGAGGTATTCGGCTTCGCCGCCCACGTCGCGCTCGACGGTGGCCACGACGGGGACGACCGGCGACCGGTCCTGGACGCCATGCTGGACCTGGCGACCGANGTCGACCCGGACGGCGATCCTGTNCACCACCGGGCTGCGGTGACGGCCATCGTCCTCCTCCAACTGGGCTGGCCGGTCTTCGTGGAGCACAACGCCCGGAGCGTCGGTCTGGATCTCGAGGTCGACGGCGAGGCCGTCCGCACGCGCTACTTCGACGTGGTGCGGTCGTTGTACCGGTCGATCGGCGTGGAGCCGGACGAGTGACCGACGGAGGGGCCCGACCGCGGGGCTCAGTGGAGGTGAGGGAGGCCCTCGTCGCCGCAGCCGCCCGACTCCTCGGCAGGTCCGCGCCCGAGCGCATCTCCGGTCGACGCCTGGCCGAGGAGGCGGGNGTCAACTACGGGCTGGTCCACCACTACTTCGGNGGCAAGGACGCCGTCCTCCGGGAGGGCTTNCGACGGCTGGCCGAGGACTACGCGANCCGGTCNGGTCTGGCCACCGGCTCANACCTCGCCCCGTTCTCGCTGCGCCAGCANCCCGAGTTCGTCCGGGCGCTGGCCTATGCNTCGTTGTCGGGCGAGGCCGACGACGCGCANGTCGACCATCCGGCCCTCGACGCGGCGCTGGAACGNGCTCTGGCCGCCCGTCCCANCGACGACCCGACCGAGGTNCGGATCGACGTGGGCCTGGCCACCGTGTTCCACCTGGCCCGGTGCCTCTTCGCACCCACGGTGGATCCATGGACCGGCGACGGGGANGAGGACCTGGCGGCGGCGGTGGAGGAGCGGCTGGTGCTGGTGCTGCGAGCTCTCACCCTCGGCCTGGACCCCGGCGAGGCCGTCCGGGGCGGGCGGGAGCCGGTCAGGCGTTCCTCGGCACCTGGCTGAACGGGACGTCGCGGTCGGTGGCCGGTTCCCGGGGGAGCCCGAGGACCCGTTCGCCCAGGGTGTTCTTCTGGACCTCGTCGGTCCCGCCGCCCAGCGANAGGGCCCGGGAGTCACAGATTCCNTAGGCCCACTGGTCCGGGGTGGGCTCGACGTGCGANGNGGGCTCGGNGGTCCCCATCCGGTCGCCGAGCCATGCCACGCCACCGGGGAAGGCCAGCCGGGCGGTGACCTCGGCGGCGTCCCGACCCTGCCGNGTCCTCCAGAGCTTCCCGATCGACGGGTGCATGNCTGGCCTCGCGTTCAGCCACGTGATGATGCTGCGCCCGGTGTGCAGGCGGGCCAGGTCCTGGCGGACCAGGGGGTCGTCGGTCCGTCCGGTGGAACGGGCCAACTCGACGAGGCGGTCGGTGGGGACCGGCTGTCGCCCTCCTCCCCGGCCGATCGAGGAGCGCTCGTGGGCCAGGAGGGCGACGGCCATCCGCCAACCGTCCCCCGGTTGGCCGACCACCCAGTCGGCGGGGACGCGGGCTCCGTCCATGAACACCTCGTTGAAGTGGGCCACGTCGGTCATCTGGTGGAGGGGGCGCACCTCCACCCCGGGCTGGTCCATGGGAAGGACCAGCATGGAGACNCCGGCGTGCTTGGGGACGTCCCAGTCGGTGCGGGCCAGAAGGATGCCCAGGTCGGCGTCCTCGGCACCCGACGTCCACACCTTCTGACCGGTGACCACCCACTCGTCTCCGTCCCGTTCGGCCCGGGTGGTGAGGCCGGCCAGGTCGGAGCCCGCGCCGGGCTCGGAGTAGAGCTGGCACCAGACCTCCTCACCTCGCAGGCCCGGCCGGAGGAAGCGTCGTCGGAGATCCGCGCTGCCGTGGTCGCGGATAGTGGGCAGGCACATGTCGAGGCCGATGCCGAACCCGGCTGCAGGGTTGCCGAGGCCGGTGGCGGCTAGCTCTGCCCGAAAGGCCCGGGCGTAGTCGCGGTCGAGCCTTCGCCCCCCGTCTTCCTCCGGGTAGTCGAGCGCCCCCAGGCCAGCGTCGTACCTAGCGGCCAGATATCGCTTCGCCCGGTCGACGGGGTCGTTTGCGTCGGCCAGCAGGTCAGGCAGGGTCGCGGCGAAGGCCCGGACCTCGGCCCGGAAGTCGTCGAGTTCGGGTCCTTCCTGCGGGGCTCCCACGTGGACGGAGATTAGCCATCTGGCTAATATCGAGCCAAGCCCGGTCGCCCCCGGAGTCCCGCCGTCTGGACCCCCGACACCAAGAGACCCACCATGACCGCCATCCCCCGACCCACCCCGCCCTACGGCGGCACCATCGGGCGGCTCACCGAGGACTGCGATCCGTTACCCCTAGCCCTCGAGGGGGCCCCGGACGGCGCCCCAAACGTGGTGGTGGTGCTCCTCGACGACGTGGGCTTCGGTGCCTTCTCCAGCTTCGGCGGCCCGGTGGCCGCCCCGGGCCTGGATCGGGTGGCTGCTGACGGCCTGCGCTTCAACCGTTTCCACACCACGGCCATCTGCGCCCCTACCCGGGCCACGCTCCTGACCGGTCGGAACCACCACACGGTGCACATGGGTCGCATCACCGAGGCGGCCAACTCATTCCCAGCCTATGACTCTGTAATTCCCCGCGAGGCGGCCACAGTCGCCGAGGTGCTTCGCCAGAATGGCTACGCCACCGGCATGTTCGGCAAGGGCCACCTCACTCCCATCTGGGAGATAGGACCGGCTGGCCCGTTCGACCGTTGGCCCACTGGCCTCGGCTTCGATCGCTTCTACGGCTTCCCTGGCGCCGAGACCTCCCAGTTCGAACCCGACCTCTACGACCAGACCACGCCGATCGCCCCCTACGAGGGGCGCGACGACTACCACCTCACCGAGGACATGGCCGATCGGGCCATCGAGTGGATCCAGCGGGTCCGGGCCCACCGACCTGACAAGCCGTGGTTCTGCTACTTCGCCCCGGGTGCGGTCCACACCCCGTTGCACGTGCCCGACGCGTGGCTGGACCGGTACAGGGGCGCCTTCGACGACGGGTGGGACGCCCTACGCGGGTCGATCTACCAGCGCCAACTTGCCATGGGCGTCATCCCTCCCGGCACCGTGAACACGGAGCGGCCCGACGAGATCCCGTCTTGGGACGAGTACCCCGAACGCTACAAGCCGGTGGCGCGGCGCCTCATGGAGGTGTACGCCGCCTTCCTGGCCCACACCGACGCCCAGGTGGCCCGCCTCATCGACGCCATCGACGCCATGGGCGAGTGGGAGGACACCCTCTTCGTCTACGTGACCGGCGACAACGGGGCGTCGGCCGAGGGGCGCATCCACGGCACGTGGTCGCTGCCCGCCCTGCAGAACGGCGTCGAGGAGGATCCCGAGTTCCTGCTGGAGCACCTCGACGACTTCGGGACCGAGCGCAGCGAGTGCCACTACAACGTCGGCTGGGCGTGGGCGCTCGACGCCCCGTTCCAGTGGATGAAGCAGGTGGCCTCCCACTTCGGGGGTACCCGCAACGGCCTGGCCGTCTCGTGGCCGCGGCGCATCGCGGACGCTGGCGGCCTTCGCGACCAGTTCCACCACGTGGTCGACATCGCCCCGACCATCCTCGCCGCGGCCGGCGTGGCCATGCCGAGCCACGTGGACGGCATCGAGCAGATGCCGGTCGAGGGCATGTCGATGCTGGGGGCCTGCGACGACCCCGGCGCCGACGGTCGGCGTACCCAGTACTTCGAGATGATGGGCAACCGCGGCATCTACCACGACGGCTTCATGGCCTCGTGCTTCCACGGTCGGGTGCCGTGGGTGCGCTTCGGGTCGGCACCCTTCGACGGCCCACAGGAACGGTGGGAGCTGTACGACCTGCGGGAAGACTTCTCCCAGGGTCACGACCTGGCCGACGAGCAGCCGGAGCGCCTGGCCGAGATGCAGGATCTTTTCGACGCCGAGTGCCGCCGCAACGGCGTGTACCCGTTGCGCGACGCCACCCCGAACCTCGACCCGGCGGCCCGGGCCCCGTCGGTGCCGGCCGGGGTGACCCGGATGACCTACACCACGGCCCACGTCCGGATGCCCGAACGGGCTGTGCTCAACACCAAGAACCGGTCGTACCGGATCACCTGCGACCTCGAGGTGTCCGACGACGGGGCGGCTCCTGAAGGCGTGGTCGTCTCCCAGGGCGGCAGCTTCAACGGTTGGACGATCTACCTCGACGACGGTCGGCCGATCTGGCACTACAACCTTTACGGCCACGAGCGGACCACAGTGGCCGCAGGGGAGCCACTGGCTCCGGGCCGACACCTGGTGGAACTGCTCTTCGACTCCGACGGCGGCTTCGCCGCCGGTGGCACGGGCACTCTGGCCGTGGACGGCGCGGTGGCTGGCCAGGCCCGGCTCGAGCGCACCGTGCCGGTCGTCTACTCGATGGGTGGCGAGACGTTTGACGTCGGAGTCGACACCGGGTCACCGGTGGGCCCTTACCCCCACCGCTTCGCTTGCACGGGGACCATCCACGGGGTCACCCTGGAGGTCCTGGCCGAGGTCGACGCCGAGACCCGGGCCGCGGTGGCCGCCGGGATGCTCCACGCCGAATCGGTGACGCAATAGTCCCTGGTTCCGGAGCGGTGAGCGCTCTGGAACGAGATGAACCTCAGCCGAAGGTGACGGGGCAGATGCGGGGGCCGCGGACCTGCCCGCCGGCCCACGTCACAGCGTCCGGGTCGGACAACGTGAACTCGGGAATGCGCTCGAACCAGGTCTTGAGCGCCACCTCCATCTCCATCCGGGCCAGGTTGGAGCCGGCGCAGCGGTGGATGCCGATGCCGAAGGCCACGTGCCGGTTGCGCTGGCGGTCCAACTGGACCTCATGGGCGTCCTCGAAGTGGTCCGGGTCGTGGTTGGCGCCGGGGAAGTTCATGAGGATCTTGTCGCCCTTCTTGAACGTCACCCCGCCGTATTCGACGTCCTCGGCGGCATTGCGGGCCATNGTGACTGGGGCGTAGTAGCGCAGCAGCTCCTCGACNGCCGTGTCCCACAGTTCGGGCTCNGCCACCATGCGCCGCCGGTCNTCCTCGTGGCCGGCGAAGTGCCACAGTGCCGAGCCGATCGACGACCAGGTCGTGTCGATGCNGGCCACCAGCTGCAGGTTGCACATGCCGATGACCACGACGTCGGGCAGCAGTTCGCCCTCGTGCTCGGTTTGGCACAGGGCGGTGATGAGGTCGTCCTTCGGGTTGGCCCGGCGGTCGGCCACCTCGGCGGCGAAGAACTCGCGGATGACGTCCCGGTACTTGGCCCGCAACTCGGGCTGCTGGAGGCCGAGTTCGAGGACGCCACGGACCCACTCGATGAAGTCGTCGACCATGCCCTCGTCGACGCCCAGCTTCCGGGCAATGACGCGGGGCGGGATCTGCTGGGCGTAGTCGACCGCGGCGTCGCACTTCCCGTCGGCGATGAAGCCGTCGATGAGGTCGTGACAGAGCTGTTCGGTGTAGGAGCGGTCCTTCTCGATGCCCTTAGGGGTGAAGTGGGGGAGCAGGGCCCGACGGGTCCAGCTCTGCTCGGGCGGATCGGCGCTGATGGGGGCCGCCGCGTTGTAGCCCGTGGCGTCGTCCTTGGCGAGCGCGTCGGGCATGTCGATGACGATCGGCGACTTGGACGACAACTCGGGCACCATCTTGGCCATGGCCTGCAGGTCGTCGTAGCGGGTGGGCAGCCAAGAGCCGCCGTACCGATCGGTGTGGGCGATGGGGCAGCCCTGGTCGCGCAGTTCTGCCCAGGCCGAGAAGGGGTCCCGGAGGTAGTCCGGATCGAACATGTCGTAGTCGGTGGCCAGGTCGGCGACCGGGCAGGGGCCCGTGGGGGCCTCGTCGGTGTGGGCGTCCGCCGTATCGGTCATCGAGTTCAGTCCTCCTCGATGCTGATGGCGTACTCGGGACAGTTGTCGACGATGAGGCGGGCCTTGTCCTCCAGGCCCTCGGGCACCGTGCCGTCGCCGAGGACGAGGGCGTTGCCCAGATCGTCGACGTCGACCAGGTCGGGGGCCAGCGAGTAGCAGCGACTGTGGCCCTCGCACTTGTCGGCGTCGATCACGATCCTCATGTCGGTGCTGTCTCCCTCGTCGGGGAACGACGGCGGGTAGCGTGCCCGACCCCGTCCCGGTATTAGCCGTTTGGCTAACCTCGTCGTACAGAGTAGCGCGTTCGCGTGTCCGCAGATAACCGGCGTTATCAACCATCCCCGGAGGGGTCCCGATGCCCAGCAACCTGCTGCCCCGCACCGATGGCGACCCCGACGGCACGGCCGTCGGCGCGGTGGGCGGTGGTCCGACCTACGCATGGGCCGAGTTGGAGTCAAGGGCCCGGCGGTTCGCCGCCGGTCTGTCCGCCGAGGGCCTCGGAACCGGCGACAGGTGGGCGCTCATGGCCCACAACCGCATCGAGTGGACGCCCATGGTGCTGGGAAACCTGCGGGGCGGGACCCGGTACGTGCCCGTCAACTGGCACCTCACCGTCGACGAGGTCGCCTACCTCCTGGACGACTCGGACAGTCGCTTCCTTATCGTCGACGAGGTCGACGCCGACGTGGGGCGCGAGGCGGCCGCCGCCGCAGGCCTGAGCGAGGACCGGGTCCTGGTGCTCGGCGACGAGCCGGGCACCGGACCCTTTGAGGACTGGCTGTCCACCCACCCGGACGTCGAGCCGCAGGACGATCCGGCCGGCTCGGTACGCAACTACACCTCGGGGACCACCGGTCGACCCAAGGGGGTGCAGCGCTCCGACCAGGCGGGCACGGCCCGCGACCTGCTGACCGGGATGTCGACCACCTGGGGCCGCTTCTATCTCCTGCCCGACCACGGTCCCCACCTGGTGGTCAGCCCGATGTACCACGCCATGCCGGGTGCCTTCCACAACGCCGCCCTTGGGCTGGGCCAGTCCATCCTCTACGAGGACCGCTTCGACGCCGACCGGCTGCTCTCCACCATCGAGGCCCATGCCGTGACCAGCGCTTGCATCGTGCCCACCCACATCGTTCGCCTCGCCAAGCGGGTCAAAGAGCTGGCCGGGCGCCACGACCTGTCGTCGCTGGTCTCGGTGGTCCACGGCGGGGCGCCCTGTCCCCGCTGGGCCAAGGAGGTCCTCCTCGACTGGTGGGGTGACGTGGTAGTCGAGTTGTTCGGCTCCTCGGAGGGGACCGGTCCGCTTCGGGTCACCCCGCAGGCCTGGCGGGAGCGGCCGGGGACCGTCGGCGAGCCGGCCGGCTTCCTCACGGTGGCCACCTTCGACGACGACGGGAACCGCCTGCCTGACGGAGAGACCGGTGTCCTCTACTTCCTTCGGAGCGATGGCATGCCCGAGTACGTGGGAGACCCCGCCAAGACCGAGGCCAACCGGCTGCCCGGTGGCTGGTTCACGGTGGGCGACGTCGGCCACGTGGACCCCGACGGCTACGTCCACCTGTCGGACCGCAAGGTCGACATGGTCATAACCGGTGGGGCCAACGTCTACCCGGCGGAGGTCGAGGCGGTCCTGATCGCCCACCCGGCGGTCGCCGACTGCGCGGTATTCGGCATCCCCGACGACGAGTGGGGCGAGCAGGTCAAGGCCGCCGTGCAGTTCGAGCTCGGGGCCTCGGCTTCAGACGACGAGTTGGTCGGTTGGTGTCGCGATCGCTTGGCGGGCTACAAGTGTCCGAAGTCGGTGGACGTGCACGAGGACCTGCCCCGGGAGGCCACCGGCAAGCTGAAGAAGCGCATCCTGCGTGACGCCTACTGGGAGGGACGGGACCGCGCCGTCTGAGGCGGTGGACGCTACGGCGATGGGATTGAGCTGCCCGAGTCGGTCAGGAGAGGACCGCACTCCGGAACGTAGACAGTTGGTCGTCGCCCAGTCCAAGGCCGTCGGCCACGAACGTCGTCCAGGAGCCGTACCGCTCGTCGATCCCGGCAAAGAGGGCCTCGAGGTAGTCCACGTGGCACCACAGCAGTGCCTGCGAGGTGGCCATCCGGTCGTCCGGAACGTCGGCCTCGTCGACGCCGAGGTGGTCGGCGATGCGTCGACGGTGGTCGACCTCGAGGGTCTCGATCATGGGCCGGCGGACCTCGTTGGACAGCAGGTAGTCGGCGGCCACGTCGTCATCGGACGCGCCCAACAGCCTCAGGAGGATCGACGCGACCACCCCGGTCCGGTCCTTGCCGGCCGTGCAGTGGAAGAGGACGGGGTGGCGGTCAGGATCGATGACGACCCGGAGGACCGGGCGGTACCGGTCGACCCGGTCGACGGCGAGGTCGCGAAAGTAGGCGGCGACGTAGTCGATCCCTTGCGGATCGGCCGAAGGGTCGACCATCGAGTTAGCGGCCACGGCGAACTCGTTGTCGTCGGACGAGACCGACAGGGCGACCACCTCAGTACCGTCGAGATCCGGGGTCGGTCGCGCCTGGGCCTCGGCGGGCCGTCGAAGGTCGACGATGGTCCGAAGGCCCAGCCCGTCGACCGTGGCCCGTTCCTCCGGGGACAGGTCGGCCAGGTGCCCCGACCGGAAGAGCCGCCCGGCTCGCACCCGTCGACCGTCGGCGACGGTCGGCCCCCCGAGGTCGCGCAGGTTGGCCGCCGCCACCCTCACCCGCGGATCGGCGTTCACCTCCAGGATCCTGGGCCGAGCATCCCCCGACGGTAGGCCGCCGGGGAAGGCAAAGGCCCGCCCTGGCGGGCGGGCCTCCGGTGGTGGTCGGGACCGGCGTCGATCCGGTGACCTTCCGCTTTTCAGGCGGACGCTCTGCCAACTGAGCTACCCGACCGTGCACCGCCCGCCCCGGGGGGGCGGGCGACGGTGGCGGTCCTGACGGGATTTGA
>PBUO01000026.1 GCA_002727895.1 Acidimicrobiaceae bacterium
CGCCGGCCAGTGCGGTACCACGTAGCCGGCGTCGTGCAGCTGGCGGGCCGTCGGCTCCGGGTGGTCGGCCAGCCAGGCCCGCACGGCGAGGCGACGGGGGTCGTCGTCCGGCGGGAGGTCGAAGTCCACGGCGTCGAGTCTGACGCCCGGTCCGGTCAGCCGAGCACTCGGGCGACGAGGCGTCGCTGCACCCCGAACGGCACCCAGCCGCGGGCCGCCCACCGGAGCCAGGCCGTCCGGCCCACCGGGCGCCGGAGCGGCGGCCGACCTCCGTCGAAGGTGGCGGCCACCGTCCGGGCCACCACTGAGGGATCACCGGCCGACTCGGCCATCTTCTGGCCCGCCCGGGCCATCCCGGCCCCCAGGTCCGCGTACGGGCCGTCGGGTCGGCCCTGCCATGCGGCGGCGGCGACCATCGGGGTGCGATGCACACCCGGCTCCACGATCGCCACGTCGATCCCGTGGGGCCCGACCTCGTGGGCCAGCGCCTCGGCGAAGCCCTCCATCCCCCACTTGGTGGCCACGTAGCCGGACCAGCCCGGCAGGCCGCCGAAGGCCGCCGCGCTGGACACGAAGGCGATCCGTCCCCCGTGGGCCCGCATCCGAGGCAGCGCCGCGTGGGTCACCGCCATGGCACCCAGCAGGTTGGCCTCGACCATCCCGTCCACCGCGGCGGCCGGCATCTCCTCGAACGGGCCGAGGGCCAGGGCCCCGGCGTTGTTGACCAGGCCGACGATCCGCCCCACGTCGCCGGCCATCCGGACCCACGAGTCGGCCCGGGCGAACGCCTCGTCGATCGACGCCGGGTCCGTGACGTCCATGGCCAGCACCTCGACCCGGTCGGCCACGTCGGCCTCGGCCAGGGCGGCATCGAGGGCGTCGCGGCGCGAGGGGTCGCGCATGGTGGCGGCCACCCGCCGACCCCGGCGGGCCAGCTCGACGGCGGTCAGGAGGCCGATGCCCGACGAGCAACCGGTCACCATCACCACCCCCTCCGGGTCGCGTGGCGAGGCCCTCGGCGGATCCAAGTGGGCCCGACGCCCGGTCAGGCGGCGTTCCAGTACCGAAGGCACCTTGCCCCGGACCAGGAACCGGGCCCGGGCCGACATGCCGACCGGGTGACGGAGGCCCCGGCGGCCCTCCACGGCGGCCACCACGGTTGCCGACACGGTGTTGGGGTCGAGCGACCGACCCCACGCCCGGTCGTCGGTGGCCTCCACGCCCTGCACGAGCGCGGCGTACGGACCGTCCGGGTCGCCGGATGCGTCGCCGTGGCGCAGCGAGGTCCGGGTCGGCGAGGGCTCCACGATCGACACGCCCATCCCGTGGGGACGCAGTTCGTGGGCCAGCGACTCGGCCCACCCCTCCAGCGCCCACTTGGTGGCGCCGTAGGCGGCGGAGCCCGGCACGGCGGCCAGGCCCTCGATGGCCGACACGGCCACCACCCGGCCCGAGCCGGCGGCCCGTAGGCCGGGCAGCGAGGACCGCACGACGTTCATGGCCCCGGTCAGGTTCACAGCCGTCATCCGCCGGACCTCGGCCATGGGGGTCTGCTCGAACGCTCCGGCGCTCCGCACGCCGGCGTTGGCCACCACCGCGTCGACCGTGCCACCGCTGGCGGCCAGCACGGCGGCCACCGCGGCCTGGACCGCCGCCCGGTCGACCACGTCGACGGTGACCGGCTCGACCGAACCGCTGAAGCCGGCCAGATCCGAGGTGACCAGGGTGCGATCGGCGGGCCGGAGGTCGAACCCGTAGACCCGCCACCCCCAGCGGGCCAGNTCCTGCGCTATGGCCTCGCCGATGCCGCTGGCCGCCCCGGTGACGATCGCCGTGCGCATGGGCCGAGGCTAGGTGCCCGGGGTCGCCGGTCCGGGGCTCCCGGGTCAGGTGGCCGGGGGTCGCTCCACGGTGATGCGGTCGCCCCGCCGGATGGTGCCCGGGACCACCACACGGGCGTTGATGCCACGCAGGTTGAGCGCCCGTCCCTCCTCGGAGTTGACGAACCGGTGGGCGTCGAGGCCGAACCGCTGGGTGAACTTGNCGCAACCGGTGTGCGGCTGGTCGGTCACCTCGATGACGGCGTCGCCGATGCACAGGCGCGACCAGGCCGGCAGGTCCCCGGGGGCCAGCGACAGGTCGACGGCCAACTGGTCGCCGGCCAGGGGACGGCGCTCNACGTCGGGCGAGACCAGNGCCAGCAGGCGGCTGTTGATGACGTTGAGCTGCATGTCGGGGTGCGGGCCGCCGTCATCGGTCCGACTCGACGACCTCTGCCTCCAGTTGTCCCCGACCAGACCCTCGTCGACGTCGAGGGTGCCCTCGTCGAGCACCTCGCGCCGGTCCACGTCGGGACGCCGCACGATCAGCTCCAACGTGCCGTCGTCGGTCGGCGAGGCCAGCACCCCGGCCAGGCCGGCTTGCAGTTCCTCGATGGTGCGGAGCACGGCTGCAGTCCTCTCCTCTTCGGACTCAGGCCACCCGGTAGTGGGCGATCTGCAGGTCGTCCTCGCCGAGGTCGGCGTAGTTGTCCCGGGCCCGACCGGCGATGAGTTCGGCGAACGGGAACGAACGGTAGGCCGGCGGACCGTCGAGCAGGTCGGCCAGCGGTTCGACGACGGTGNGGCGGTCCGGGTTGGAGAAGAAGGGGATGGAGAAGCGNTCCCGCTGGTCCAGGGACTCGACCCGGTGGACGGCGGCGCGGTAGCGGTCGTTGGTGCGGACCTGCGTGACGTCGCCCAGGTTCACCACCACGGTCCCCGGACGGGGCGGCACATCGACCCAGTCGCCGGACCGGTCGAGGGTCTGGAGTCCGCCGACGTCGTCCTGGAGCAGCAGGGTCAGCACCCCGGGGTCGGTGTGGTGACCGAGGGCGATGGGGCCCAGGTCGTTGAGCCCGACGCGTTCGTCGACCGGCACCGGATCGCCAACCGTGTAGTGGTTCAGGCGGACGGTGCTCGAGGTCCGGGCCCCGGCGCAGGCGTCGGCCGTGGCCCCGTCAAGGCCGAGGGTGTGGTGCACCAGGTCGGCGGCAAGGACGGCGAGAGCGGCGAATCCTTCGAAGAAGGCGCCGAGGTCGGCCTCGAACCCGTCGAGGCCCGAAGGCCACCGGTTCAACGCCCGGTCCGGGGTCGACACCTCGGGGTCGATGTAGTCGAAGACCTCCTTGTGGTCCCGGGTGCGCTTGGTGAGCTCGCGGTCGAACCATCCCAGTGCCCGGTCCTCGGTCCGGCGGATGGCCTCCCTGGTCGGGCGGGGCGCGTCGAAAAAGCGCCGACAGGCCGCCCACGTGCGATCCACCAGGCCGTCGAGGCCGTGCCCCTCCAGCAGAAAGAAGCCGTGGTCGGCGCACGCCTTGTCCAGGGCTTCGAGCGACTTGGACGACGGGGCGGCGAGGTCGACGACGGGCACCCGGTCCATGACGCGGACGCTACGACACCCGCCTGGCCGGCTCGCATCCGACCGGCCCGGTCACCCGACCGATCAGGGCTCCGACGCCACCGGGGACCAGACTGCGCCAATGGTGGACCCCCGATCCCGGCCCCAGTGGCAGGTCGTCCTCTTCTTCGCCTTCGTCGGCATGTCGAGCGCCTATGGCATCGACGCCTCGCTGCCCGCCTTCGACGAGATGCGGCCCGACCTGGGCCTGCCCGAGGGCTCCAACCGGATCACCCTGGCCATCACCGTGTACTTCCTCGGCATGGCCGTCGGCCAACCCCTCTACGGGCCGGTCGCCGACCGGTTGGGCCGGGCCCCGACTCTGCGGGTCGCCATGGCNATCTACGCCGTGGGGGCCGTCGGGTCCATGCTGGCCACCGACTTCGGNTTCCTGCTGGCCTGCCGGGCCGTCTGGGGCNTCGGGGCGTCGGGCGCCNCCCTCATGCACCTCACCATGGTCCGAGACCTGTTCTCCGGGGATCGGATGGCCAGGGTCATGTCGCTCGTCTCGGCGGTNTTCCTGGTCGGGCCGGTCATCGGCCCGCTGGTCGCCGAGGGGATCCTGCAGATCGCCTCGTGGCGGTGGGTGTACGCCGTGGCACTCCTCTTCCCGGTGGCCATCGTGGTGGCAGGCTGGCGGTTTGGCGAGACTCTCGACCCGGCCCACCGTCGCCCCCTCCGGGTCGGGCCGACGCTGGAAGCCGCCCGGACGGTGCTGGGCTGCCGCCGGGCCATCCTCTACACCGCCGCGGTCACCTTCAGCGACGGAGCGTTCCTGATCTTCCTGGGCAGTTCCCAGCAGGTGTTCGACATCGTGTACGACCGGGCCGACCAGTTCGCCGTGCTGTTCGCCGCCTCGGCCGTCCCGTTCGCCATCTGCTTCCTGCTGCTGAACCCGGCCATCAGCCGGTGGGGTGCCCATCCGGTCGGCGTGGTCGTGGTGACCGCGGCCCTGGGCGTCCACGCGCTCCTGCTGNTCCTCACCCTGGCCGCCGACGGGGTCCCCGGCTTCTGGACGTGGTTCATCCTGATGACCGTGGGTTCAGCGTTGCTGGCCCTGCTCCTCCCGGTGGCCATTTCCAAGGCGCTCGAGCCCNTGGGCGAGGTGGCCGGCACCGCGTCGGGGATCCTCGGTCTGGCCCACATCACCTGCGGGACGCTCCTGGCCGCCCTGGTCGGCATCCAACTCGGCGACTCCACCACGCCGTGGTCGGTCGGCGCGGTGGCCTACAACGCCGTGGCCCTGGCCATCCTCGTGGCCGCCGGACGGACTCCCGATCCGGAGCCCGAGGTCGCCGCCGCGGAGCCGTCGCCATGAGCGACGACGACAGGCTCCGGGCCCTGCTGGACGTCGAGGTCCCCACTGCCGGGCGATGGACGGCCGTCGAGGTCCCCGACCCGGACGCCGTCGCCNTCGACCTGGCCGACGACGACCTGACCGTGCTGGAGGNCGCNGCGGTCGACCTGGCCGNCCGCGGCGTGGACCCGGTCGACGCCGGTCCGGACGACCTGCCGCTCGGCCCCCTAGCCGCCGNCGTCGAAGAGGTCCGCCACGTGGTCCTCCACGGTCGCGGCCTGGTCCTGCTGCGCGGCCTCCCGGTGGACCGACGCAGCGTCGACGAGATGGCGCTGCTCTTCTGGGGGATCGGGCTACGGCTCGGACGGGCCGTGTCACAGAGCGTCATGGGCGAACGACTCGGCCACGTCGTGAACGTCACCGACGTCGACCCCCACGCCCGGGCCTACCGGAACCGCTCCGAGCTGGCCCCCCACAGCGACCCCGGCGACCTGCTGTCGTTCCTCTGCCTCCGCCCGGCGCTCACCGGAGGGGTCAGTCGGTTCGTCAGCTCGCTGTCCGTGTTCGACGAGATCCGGTCCGCCCGCCCCGACCTACTGGCCCACCTGGCGAACGGCTTCCACTACCACCGGTTCGGCGAGGAGGGTCCGGGAGAGGAGCCGATCACCCCNCACCGCATCCCCGTCTTCAGCCTGCGGGACGGCCTGGTCAGCGGGCGGTACGTCCCCGAGTACGTCCAGATCGCTGCCGACGAGGACCCGTCGATCGCCCTGTCCGACGGCGAGGTCGAGGCCCTGGACCTGCTGCACGCCACCACCAACCGGTCCGACCTAGCGGTGGACTTCACCATGGGCCCCGGCGAGATGGTGCTGGCCAACAACTTCACCGTCCTCCACGCCCGCACCGAGTTCACCGACTCGCCGGAGCACCGCCGCCACCTGCTCCGCCTTTGGCTGGCCGCCGAACCGCCCCGACCGGTGGTGCCCGAGACCCGCCAGTACCCCGACGAGCCGGGGATCCCGCCCCAGCCGGGTCGGATCCCGTCGTTCGCCAGCCGCTATGACCTGTGATGGCCGAGCTGCCATGACGGGCCGGCCATGACCCGCCGGACGGGTCTCGNCCGGTTCGCCGGGCCGCTGTACGTGGCCGCGGCGATGGGGCTCACTGGGACGACGGGAACGGCCCAGGCNCTGGGCCCCGACGACGTCGACCCGACGGCGATCGGGATCCTGCGCATGCTGGTCGGNGGACCGGTGCTCGTAGCGCTGTCGGCCCGGGGACTGCAGGCCTCCCACCGCGAGGTCGGCCCGCTCCCCGTGCGCCCGATNCTGGTGGCGGCGGCGGCCATGGCCCTCTACCAGCCTTGCTTCTTCGGTGGCACGGCCCGCGCCGGGGTGGCCGTGGGGACGATCGTGACCATGGCCAGCGCCCCGGTCTTCGCCGGCCTNCTCGAACCGGTGGTCGGCCGGGACCGNCCCGACCNANGGTGGTGGNTGGCGACCGCGGCGGCCGTGGTCGGCGTGGTCCTCGTCGTCGACCCGTCGGGCGGGGTGGCCGGCGGGGCCACCGGACCGCTGCTGTCGCTCGGCGCCGGGCTCGGCTACGCCACCTTCGCCCACGCCACCAAGGAGGTGGTGGNCGTCCATCCGCCGACCGCGGTGATGGGCGTGGCGCTGACCGGCGCCGGCGTGCTGCTCGCCCCGGCGCTGCTCGTCGTCGACCTGGACTGGTTGGCCTCGGGACGCGGCGCCGGTGCCGTGCTCCATCTCGGCCTGGCGGCCACCGCGCTCGCCTACTTCCTCTACGGCCGCGGCCTGGCCCGGGTCCCGGTGGCCGAGACGACGACGTTGAGCCTCGTCGAGCCGGTGGTGGCGGCCACCCTCGGCCTNGCCGTGGTCGGCGAGGCCTTCACGGGCTCGATGGCCGTCGGAGCCGCCNTGGTGGCCGGTGCCCTNCTGGTCGTCGGCTCGTCGGACCGGGCCACCGAAAGATGACCGCGGTCCGCATCCCGCTGGCCGTGAAGGCCCTGCTGGGCACCTTCTCGTTGAACGCCTTCGCCGCGGTGGGACAGGTCACCATCATCGGCAAGCAGCTCTACGACATGACGGGCAGCGAGCTGCACCTCGGCCTGCTGGGTCTGGCCGAGTTCGGGCCCGTGGCCCTGCTCGCCCCGTTCGCCGGTGCCACCGCCGACCGGTTCGACCGACGCCGGATCTTCGGCCTCGCCCTGGCCGGCGAGGCGATCGTCTCGATCCTGTTGTGGTCCTACGTCCGGTCCGACCCGACGTCGGTGGCACCCATCTTCCTGTTGGTCCTGGTCTTCGGGACCTGCCGGGCCTTCGCCTCGCCGGCCGGGCGGGCGNTACCCATCGACCTNTGCCCTCCCGAGGTCGTGGCCCGGGTGGTGGCNCTGAAGTCGGTGGGCTTTCAGGTCGGCATCATCGCCGGCCCNNTCGCCTTCGGCTTCGCCTTCGTGGCNGACCCGGCGCTGCCCTACCTNCTGTCGGCCGCCGCCCTGNCCTGCTCGGTGGCCATCGTGTCCAGCGTCCCGCCGTCCGGGGTGCGCCGACTNGGGACGGCCGGGGCCCGCCAGGCGGTTGCCGACGCCCGCGATGGCCTGCGCTTCATCCGGCGCAGCCCGATCCTGTTCGGGGCCATGGGCCTCGACCTGTTCGCCGTGCTGTTCGGCGGCGCGGTGGCCCTGCTGCCGGCCATCGCCGAGGAACGCCTNGGGGTGGGTGCCGTCGGCCTGGGGTGGTTGCGGGCCGCGGAGGGCATCGGCGGCGGGCTGGTGGCCGTCACCCTGTCGATCCGGCCGTTGCAACGGAANCTGGGACGGATCCTGCTGCTGGTCGTCGCCCTGTTCGGGCTNGGGACCATCGGCCTCGGCCTGACCCGCAGCTTCGCCGTGGCCTTCTTGGCCATGGTGGTGCTGGCGGGCGCCGACGCCGTGTCGATGTACATCCGGCTCACCCTCGTCCCCCTGGCCACGCCGGAGGACATGCGGGGCCGGGTGCTGGCCGTAGAGAACGTCTTCATCGGGGCGTCCAACGAACTGGGGGCCGCCGAGTCGGGCCTGACCGCGGTGTTCATGGGACTGGTCGGGGCCGTGGTGTTCGGTGGGGCGGCGACGCTGGTCGTGGTGGCAGTCTGGTGGCGCCTGTTCCCGGACCTGCGGGACATGGACACGTTCGACGAGATCCGGCCGGACGCCCGAGCGAGAGGGACGCCATGATCGAGGCCACGATCGACCGCTGGCACGCCGTGCTGCGCGGCGAGGGCGACCTGGACGACCTGCTCCACGAGGACTGCACGTTCTGGTCGCCGGTCGTCTTCCGCCCCCAGGAGGGTCGGGAACTCACCAGGCTGTACCTGACGGCCGCCTCGCAGGTGTTCCCCGGGGACGCCCCCGCGGANGAGGCCCCGACCGNCGGCGNCGACTCCGGGGCGTTCCGCTACGTCCGCCGNATCCTGGACGGCCAGCACGCCTGCCTCGAGTTCGAGACGACGATGGGCGGGCTGGCCGTCAACGGGGTCGACCTGATCACCTGCGACGACGACGGTCGCATCGTCGACTTCAAGGTGATGCTGCGCCCCATCAAGGCCGTCGAGGCCGTCCGCGACCGGATGGCCGCCATGCTCGAGGAGCTCAGCCGGGCCTGACCGGCGGGAGCCCGGCNCGGTCCAGGGCGCCCCGCACCACGGCGGCCACGTCCCGGCAATGGTCGGGGGTCATGGCCAGCGGGATGCGCAGGTCGCACAGCCCGGCCAGCACCCGCGAGGTGGCGTGCAGGACCTGCTCGTCGGCATAGCGCCAGTGGTCGTAGCGGCTGGTGAACCCCACCGGCTCGTCCCGGCCGAACCACTTGACGTGCACCCCGTGCTCGGCGGCCACGTCCAGCCAGGCCGCCATGGCGTCGTGGTCGGGCGGCCCGCCGTCGGGGCCGCGCACCGAGAACTGGATCGACGACGGGGCGGCCCCCTCGCCGTCGGGCCGCTCCGGCAAGCGGATGCGGTCGTCGGCGTCGAGCAGGCCGGCCAGAAGGTCGTAGCGCTCGTTCCAGGTGGCCACCCGGTCNTCGATCAGGGCCAGCTGCGGCCGGACCACTGCGGCGGCCAGGGCCGACATGCGCATCGACAGGTTGGGCGTCGTGTACCGGTGCCGCTCGACCACCTCGGGCGGCGGGGCGGCGCCGTGCTGGGCGTAGAGCATGTANGAACCGCTGAGCAGCACGGCCCGGGCGGCCACGTCCTCGTCGTCGGTGACCAGCAGGCCGCCCTCGCCGGAGTTGACGTGCTTGAACGACTGGGTGGAGAAGCACCCGACGTCGCCGAACGTGCCGGTGGGCCGGCCCCGCCACGTAGCCCCCATGGTGTGGGCGCAGTCCTCGACCACGGTCAGGCCGAGGGCGTCGGCCTCTTCGCCCACGGCGTCCATGTCGGCCACGTGACCGCGCATGTGCGACAGCATCAGCACGCGGGCCCCCGACCGTTCGGCCGCCGCGGCCAGGTCGTCGAGGTCGATCCGGTAGTCGGGGTTGACGCCGACGAACACCGGGCTCCCGCCGGCGTGGACGACCGCCCCGGGCACCGGGGCCAGGGTGAAGGCGTTCATGAGCACCGGCTCGTCGCGCCCGACGCCGANGGCCATCAGNGCGGCGGCCAGCGACGCCCCGCAGCTGTTGAAGGCCACGCAGTAGCGGCGGCCAACGAGAGCCGCGAACTCGGCTTCCAGGGCGGCCACGTCGGACCCCCCGTCGCCGTCGTCGGCGGACCCACCATCCAGGGACGCCACCTCGCCGTACCGGAACAGGCGGCCCGAGGCCATGAGTTCGTTCGCCCGACGGATCCCCTCGTCGGGGATGGGTGGCTGGTCGGTGAAGTCCAGGTCCACCACCGGGAGGTCCGTGCCGGTCACGCGGAGCCCTCCGCCCCCGGCCCGGCCCGCAGGTCGGCCGAACGGGCGTGGCCCTCCATGCCTTCGAGGCGGCTGATGCGTCCGGCCACCGCGGCGTGGGCCGCCGCGGCCTCGTCGGTCATCTCCTGCCAGGTCAGCTGCTTGACGAACCGGTGGACGTTCAGNCCGCCGCTGTACCGGGCGGCCCGGCCAGTNGGGAGGATGTGGTTCGGCCCGGCCGTCTTGTCGCCGAAGGTGACCGTGGTCCGCTCGCCGAGGAACAACGAGCCGTAGTTGCGGAGGCGGGACCGCCACCAGTCGAGGTCGGCGGCCATGACCTGGAGGTGCTCGGGGGCGTACTCGTCGCACACCGCGGCGGCCTCCTCGCGGTCGTCGACCACGACGACCTCGCCGTGGTCGCGCCAGGCGGCCACGGCCGAGGCGCGGCCCGGATCGGGAAGCGCCTCGGCGACGTCGACCGTGCGGCGCACCACCTCGGCCCCCAGGTCCGTGCTGGTGGTGACCAGCCAGACCGGCGAGTCGGGTCCGTGCTCGGCCTGGCCGACCAGGTCGACGGCCACGGTGGCCGGATCGGCGGTGTCGTCGGCCNCCACCATCGACTCCGTGGGCCCGGCCACCACGTCGATGCCGACCCGGCCGAACAGGTGGCGCTTGGCCTCGGCGACCAGCGAGTTGCCGGGTCCGACGATCACGTCGGCGGGCCGGCCGGTGAACAGCCCATAGGCCAAAGACCCCACGCCCTGGACGCCGCCCAGGCCGAGGATGCGGGTCGCCCCGGCTACCGACGCGGCATGCAGGATGGCCGGGTGGACGCCGCCCCGGTCGGGTCGGGCCGGCGAGGCCACCACCACGTGGTCGACGCCGGCTTCGACCGCGGTGGTGGCGCTCATGAGCGCCGAGGCCACGTGGGCGAACCGACCCGCCGGGACGTAGCAGCCAGCCACCTCGACGGGCACCAGCCGCTGTCCGGCCACGAGGCCGGGTGAAAGTTCGATGGAGAACTCGGCCATCGAGTCGCGCTGGGCCCGGGCGAAGGCGCGGACGTGGCGGTGGGCGAAGGCCACGTCGTCGACCACGGTGGTAGGGAGGTCCCGGGTGGCCGCGGCGATGGTCNCCTCGTCGACCTCGATGGGTCCCGTCCAGCCATCGAACTCGGCGGCCATGCGCCGGGCCTCGTCCTCGCCGCCGGCCTCGAGGGCGCCGAGCATGTCGGCCACCACGCGACCCACCTCGGGGTCGGCCTCATTGAGGGGCCGTGGCGCCTGCTTGAGGTGCGTCCGGGTCACGGTGGGAGAGGTTCCCACGGAACCTGCGACGCTGTCGCTATGAAGGGACNGGTCGCCGTGAACGACGCTGCGTTGGTGGAACGCCTGGCAGCGCGGGTCCTGGCCCACGTGGTCGACCCACCGACCGGCGACGACCCAGTAGTCCGCTTCGCCGCCCCCGACGACCTGGTGGCCGCCTTCGACGCCTCGGTGGGCCTGGCCCTGGGCGACGACGCTCCGGCCCACGACCCCGACGCGGTGGCCGCCGCGGTGGACGCCGTACTGCACCACTCGGTCCAGACCACCCATCCGAGGTTCATCAACCAGAACTACGCCGGGGCCGACCCGGTGGCCGTCATCGGTGACTGGCTGGGCGCGGCTCTGAACACCGCCAACTCGACCTACGAGATCGCCCCCGTCTTCCACCTGGTGGAGAACGCGGTGCTGGCCAAGCTGGCCCACCTGGCCGGNTTCGGCGGCCCGGGCCCCGACGCGCCGCCAGACCCCCTGCCACCCGGCCTGTTCTGCCCGGGTGGGTCGGTGGCCCTGCTTTACGCCCTGCAGTTGGCACGCCACCGGCACCAACCCGACCTGAAGACGGCCGGCGCGTCGGCAGAGCCGCTGGACGTGTTCGTGTCGTCGTCCGGGCACTACGGGGCCGGCAAGGCGGCTGCCCTGCTCGGCCTCGGTACCGACGCGGTGGTCGAGGTGGACGTGGACGCCGACGGGGCGATGCGTCCCGACTCGCTGCGGGACGCCCTGGCCGGATCGACGGCCGCCGGTCGNACCCCNCTGGCCGTGATCGCCACTTCGGGCACCACCATCACGTGTGCCTTCGACCCGCTGGACGCCATCGCTGACCTGTGCGGCGAGCACGGTGCCTGGCTGCACGTGGACGGGTGTTACGGCGCCTCGGCGCTGTTCTCCCCCGACCACCGGCACCGCCTGGCCGGCGTGGAACGGGCCGANTCGATGGTGTGGAACCTCCACAAGATGATGGGCGCCACCCAGCAGTGCACGGCGCTGCTGGTCCGCGAGCCGGAGCAGTTGGCGGCCTGCTTCTCGTCGGGCGCCGACTACCTGTTCCAGCCCGACAAGCAGTTCGGCGAGTGGGACTCCGGCGACCGGACCTTCCAGTGCGGCCGTCGGGTCGACTCACTCAAGCTGTGGCTGGCCTGGAAGGTGCGCGGCGACGCCGGGTTCGCGGCCCGAATCGACCACGCGGTGGCCATGGCCGACTTCGCACGCATGGTGGTCGGCGCGTCGGACGGGGCGCTCGTGCCGGTGGCCGACACCGGCTTCACCAACCTGGTGTTCCGCTGGGTGCCCCCCGAACTGCGGCCCCTCGACCCCGACGGGCTGGCCGGGCTGGACGACGCCACCCGGGACCGGCTGCACCGCCTGGCNCCGCGCATCAAGGNTCGCATGCAGCANGAGGGCACCGTCATGCTCGNGTTCCAGCCCATCCACGGCCTCAACTGCTTCCGCCTGCTGGTCATGAACCCGGCGGTGTCGCCCGGCGACGTCGAGGCCATCCTCGGGCTGGTCGACCGCTACGGCGCCGAGGAGTGGACCGCCATCGCCTGAGGGCCGTACCCCGACCCGGGCCCTAGTCTCAGGTCGGGAGCGCGTCCANCCAGGCGCCGACGATCCGGTTGAACTCGGCGGGCCGCTCCTGNTTGGGCAGGTGCCCGCATCCCGCCACCTCGGCGTAGGCGGCGCCGGGGATCCCGTCGGCCAGGAGNCGGGAGTCGGACGGTGGACAGACCCGATCGTGCTCGCCGACCACGACCAGCGTCGGGACGGTGATCGAGGCGAGGTGCGGGGTGTGGTCGGTCTCGGCGAGCGACGCCGCGGCATGCCCGTAACCGGGCATGCGGGCGGCGCTCGCCATGATCCCGGCCACCCCGGTCACCACCTTGGCCGGACAGTCCTCGTGGACCAGCAGCGGCGTGCGGTCGCGCACGAAGGCGACNGGATCGGCCGCGTAGTCGCGGGCCCGTTGGCGCATCATCTCGGCCCGCTCCGGGTCGAAGCCCGAGCCGCGGCTGGTGTCGGCCAGGACGAGGGCCCGGAGGCGGTCCGGGTGGCGCAGTGCNAACCGGGTGGCGATCACCCCACCCCACGAGACGCCGAGCACGACGGCCCGCTCCACGTCGGCTGCGTCCAGCAGGTCGGCCACNGAATCCGCGAAGCCGTCGATGCCGGGCGGCTCGGCCCGGTCCTCGGAGTCGCCGTAGCCGAGGGCGTCTGGGGCCAGCAGGCGCCACCGGTCGGCCAGGCCACCTTCGCCGGCGTCGGCCTGTCCCTGGAAGGCGTCGCCCGACGAGCCGATGCCATGCAGCAGCACCAACGTCGGCGAGCCCGGGTCACCGGCTTCGACCACCGACAGCGGTCCGTAGCGGACCCGCCCCGACCCTCCGTCGACCATGTCGCCCCTTCCCTGCCTTCCTGTCTCGATTCGTCCGCTCGGATTGAACCAGAACATGATGCCCGCATGAGGAACACCAAATTGAAAGTCGGTGTGCAACTCCATCCCCAAGCCACCAGCGTCGAGAACCTCCGCGACGCGTGGCAACGGGCCGACGCCATGGGCGCCGACTCGATCTGGGTGTGGGACCACTTCTACCCGCTGTACGGCGACCCGGACGCCAGCAACTTCGAGGCGTGGACACTGCTGTCGGCCATGGCTGCCGACACCACCAACGCCATGCTCGGCACGATGGTGACCGGAAACTCCTACCGGAACCCGGAGTTGCTGGCCGACATGGCCCGCACCCTCGACCACCTGTCGGGCGGCCGGATGTACCTAGCGGTCGGAGCCGGCTGGTTCGAACGGGACTACGACGAGTACGGCTACGAGTTCGGCACGGTGGGCAGCCGCCTCCGCCAGTTGGAGGCCGACCTTCCCCGGATGCGCAGTCGACTCGGGAAGTTGAACCCCCCACCCGTGGGTTCGATGCCGTTGCTCATCGGTGGTTCGGGCCGCAAGGTCACCCTGCGACTGGTGGCTGAGTACGCGGATGCCTGGAACTGCTTCGGCCCGCCGGAAAACGTGGCCGAACTGTCGGCGATCCTGGACGACTGGTGCGCCAAGGTTGGTCGGGACCCAGCCGAGATCGAGCGCACGGTGGCGATCTCTCGGGACGATGTTCACGATGTTGGCCGGTACACGGACGTAGGCGTCGACCACTTGGTGGTCATGATCGGCCAACAGCCCGGTGCGGTCGGTAACTTCAAAAAGGCCGGCGAGGCAAAGCAGGGACTCACTGGCGAGCCGTTCGACCTCAGTCCGTTGGAGTCGCTGATCTCCCAGCGGAACGCCCTGGGCTGATCTGGTCGTTCACCTACGCTCTCGGGACGACACCAGATGCCGGGAGCAGCCCATGACCGATGCCACCACCATGTTTTCCTGCGCGAAGTGCGGGTGCACCAACTGTGAGAAGGGCGAGATCCGCACCACCGGATCGGGCGTCAGCCGTTTCCTGAACCTCCAGAACCAGAAGTTTGGCTTCATGGCCTGTGAGGCCTGTGGCTATACCGAGTTCTACCGGATGGACGGCAAGGGAGGCCTCGGAACGGTGTTCGACGTCCTCACCAACTGACGACCAGACGCCAGAAATCAGTCGTCAAGCCGAAGGCGACAGACGACCTTGACGGCCTCGTCGACCGACACCCGGGACGACCTCGAAGCCGGGAGCGGACCGGGTCGGCGACCTCTAGGCGGCCCGTCGTCGGGCGTTCAGCCTCCGTCGCCGATGGGGCGGCCCAGAAGGCCGCGGGCAGAACGGAACCCAGACCCGGCCCTTGACTACCGTCCCTAGATGGCCCTCAGACCCGTCGAGGTACCCCCGACCGAGCCGCTGGCGCCAGACGCCGCATCGTTCGCCCGGTTCCACCGCGAAGTCCTTCCGGACCGGATCGCTGCCGGGACCGGGGAACTGGCCCACGACTACCTGGCCAGACGAGGCACCATGGCGGTCCGCACCCCTGCCGGCTCGTGGACCTATGTCCCCAGGGACGGCTCGGTGACTCTGATCGAGGGAGAGGGACGGGCCGACGTCGTAGTGGCCCTCGGGATGGAAGGCTGGTTGGGCCTTGCCACCGACCTCGACACGGCACCCGGCCTGCTCTACACCGACCGGGCGACCGTCCCGGTCGGCGACCCGATGAGGTTCCTGAGTTGGGAGCCCGGCCTTCGGGCCCTGTTCCACGGTCGCCCTCTCTTCGACCCGAAGGACGTCGACCTCCGCGGGGCCGACGGATCGCCCCTGGAGGTGACCCGCACGTTCCCGGCAGCCGGTTTGGAGGACGAGGGCGAGGAGGCCGCTCAGTTCCTGCGGGCAGCCGGCCACCTGTGTGTCACCGGCGTATTCGACGAAGTCGAGGTGGCCGGGATGCTGGCCGACGCGGCGATCCTGGCCGACGAGGCGGCACCCGGAGACATGACGTCGTGGTGGGGGCGCGACGGCGACGGCACCGAGGTCTTGACCCGGGTCCTGCGGGCAGCCAGTCGACCGGGCCTGGACGCCCTGGTCGACGACCCCCGGGTGCGGCGCATCGTGGGCCTCGCCGACGAGGACCTGGCCCCCAGCGTGGACGACGGCCCGGAGTCGATCGACCGGGTGACGGTGCTGTGGAAGCGCCCCGGCCTAGCCGAGGGGTTGGGCGACCTGCCCTGGCACCGCGACTGTGGCATGGGTGGGCACGCCAATCGCTGCCCGTCGACGGTGCTGACCATCTGCCTGAACGACGGGTCGGCGGCCGCGGGTCAACTCCGGTTCCTCTCCGGCTCTCACCGGGGCTCGTACCCGTTCATGGACGGGATGGCGGCTGAGGCGCCCGAAGGCGTCGGGCTCAACCTCGGTCCAGGCGACGTGACGCTGCACTACTCCGACGTCATGCACGCCTCGCTGCCACCCACCTCCGAGGATGGGCCACACCGGATCTCGGTCCTGGTGGGGTTCGCACCAGCCAACCGAGGACACCACCTTGGCGAGCGCCACTACAACGATGCCCTGCTCGTCAACGACGACGGACAGGTCGACCACCTCGGCCAGCGCCTGGAGCGGGAACGGTCCTCGTCGACGTCCGAACGCGACCCGGGCCGGGAATCCGGCTAGAGGCGGGGAGGAAAGAACCCGCCGACCCGAGGTCCGGCCCGATCGCCGGTCGGGTCGCCAGGGTCGTTGCGACGTACTGTCCGGCCATGTTCGACCTGACGGGACGCACGGCGCTGGTCACCGGTGCCGGCCAGAACATCGGTGCAGGGATCGCCCGGGCCCTGGCCGGAGCGGGGGCCCGGGTACTGGTCAACGACCTGCGGGCCGACCGGGCCGGCGAGGTGGCGGCGGAGATAGGCGGGGAAGCCGAGGCGCTGCCGTTTGACGTGACCGACCGGGCCGCCGTACTGGCCGCCGTGGAGGCCGCCGGGGCCCTCGACGTGCTGGTCAACAACGCTGGCAACGGCGGGGCCGAGGCGATGCTGCCGAAGCGGTTCGCCGACACCGAACCCGCCGAATGGGCGGGGCCGGTGGAGGTCAACCTGCAGGGCGTGCTCTTTTGCTGCCACGCCGTGCTCCCCGGCATGGTGGAACGGGGACACGGACGGATCATCACCATCTCGTCTGCCGCCGGGACCCACGGGGTGGGGATCGGCTTCGCCCCCTACTCGGTGGGCAAGGGTGGGTCTCTCAGCCTCATGCGGTCGCTGGCCCTCGAGCACGGCCGGGACGGGATCACCGCCAACTCGGTGGCCCTGGGGATCATGGACTCGGTCCGGGAAGAGACGGCGGCCGCCCTGCGGAAGTCGATCCCGGTGGGGCGCCTGGGCTCGCCGGCCGACGTGGGCGCGGCCTGCCTCTGGCTGGCTTCGGACGAGGCGTCGTGGGTGACCGGCCAGACCATCGGCCTGAACGGCGGCGCCTTCACCTCCTAAGGGCCTTCACCTCCTCGGATAGGCCCGGGCCGGAGGAGCGGCGGGGCGGTCAGTCCCGGTGGGGCCAGACGGGAGCCCGCTTCTCCACGAAGGCCCGGGGCCACTCACGCCCGTCGCCGTGGGCTGCGGCCCGAGACATGACGTCGACGGCCATCTCGTAGGCGTCGTCAACCGTCATGTCCAACTGTCGGTAGAGGGTGCGCTTGCCGAGTGCCTTGGCCGACCGGCTGCCCCGGGTGGCGTAGCCGAGGAACTCGGTGGTGGCCGCCTCCAGGTCAGCGGCCGGGACCACCCGGTTGACGAGGCCCCAGTCCAGAGCGGTGGCGGCGTCGATGGTGCCGCCGGTCAGTGCCAGTTCCACGGCCCGCTTGCGGCCCACCTGGCGGGCCACGGCGACCAGCGGGGTGTGGCAGAACAGCCCGCCCTTGCCGCCGGGGGTGGCGAAGGCGGCATCCTCCGAGGCCACGACGAGGTCGGCACTGGCCGCCAGCTGGGCGCCCGCAGCGGTGGCTAGGCCCTGGACCCGGGCCACCACCACCTGGGGGACCTCGGCCATCGAGGTCATGGCCTCGGTGCAGAGCTCGAACAGGGCCCGCAGTTCGTCCTCGGACATGGCGGCCATCTGGGCCAGGTCGTGGCCGGCCGAGAAGACGGGCCCGGTGGACGCCAGAACGATGCCCGACACGTCGTCGAGGGCGCCGGCCGCCCGGAAGGCGTCGAGCAGCTCGCCGAGGACGTCCGAGGACAGGCAGTTGCGCCGGTCGGGTCGGTCCAGCGTGATGGTGACCGTCCCGCCGTCCCTCTCGAACCCCAGGTGCTCGTATTCCACGGGGCAAGTCTTGCCGCTCCCGGTGCGACCGGCCAGAAATGGACTGAACACTCGTTCAGTCATAGTCTGTGGCCGCCCGGACCCCGCGTCGTCCCGGCGCCACCGCATGCCAGGAGGCCCCATGTCGTCCCGAAGCCCGATCGCCAGCGTCGAAGCCCTCCTGGTCTCGGTCCCCGCCGAGGGGAACGCCTTCGCCGACGGCGCCGAGGAGACGGTCGTCGTCCGGGTCACAGACGAGGATGGACGCACCGGGATCGGCGAGTGCATCACCACCCCGCCGGTCACCAGGGCGATGATCGAGATGCCGACCGTCAACTTCTGGAGCCGGGGGATCCCCGACCTGCTGGTCGGCCGTGACCCGCTCGAGGCCCGGGCCCTGTACGACCTCGTGTACCACAACACGTTCTTCCATGGCCGCCGGGGCACCCTCGTCCAGGCCCTGTCCGGCGTGGACATCGCCCTCCACGACCTGGCCGGCAAGCAACTCGGCGAACCCGTCTACAAGTTGCTGGGGGGCGCCCGATGCGAACGCCTCCGCCCCTACGCCACCCTCTACCCGGGCGACGTCTACGACCGGCCGGTGGCCGAGGTCGCCGCCCCCATCCGCGAGCAGGCCGAGGTCGCTTGCGACCAGGGGCTGCGGGCCTTCAAGGTGCCCGTGCTCTTCGGACCCGAGGTCTCCGACCGCGACGTCGTCGAGTTCGCCCGCCTCAGCCGCGAGATGGTCGGCGACGACGTGGTTCTGGCGCTGGACTTCGGCTACCGCTGGTGGGACTGGCACGACGCGGCGTGGACCCTGAAGCGCATCGAGGACTTCGACATCCACTTCGCCGAGGCCCCGCTGCGACACGACGACCTCGACGGCCACCGCCGCCTGGTCGACGTGTCCCCGGTCCGGGTCGGTGGCGCCGAGTTCGCCGCCGGACGTTGGGAGGTCCGCGAGTGGCTGGAGCGGGGCGGCGTGTCGCTCGTCCAGCCCGGGGTCAGCCGGGCCGGCGGCTTCACCGAGCTGATGCGCATCGCCGAGATGTGCGAGATGTACGGCGCCCAACTCATCCCCCACTCCTACGCCACCGGCATCACCGACACGGCCAGCCTCCACCTCCAGGCCGCCTGCCTGACCATCCCCATGGTCGAGTTCCGGTCGTCCCGGCTCGGCCCGTCGAGGCTGCGCACTGAGCTGGTGTCGCCGCCCGAACCGGAGATCGTCGACGGCTGGGTGGAGCTG
>PBUO01000027.1 GCA_002727895.1 Acidimicrobiaceae bacterium
GTAGCAGGCCACCACCACATCGAAGGTGCGGTCTCCGAGAGTGTCGGCGATGCCCTCGGCGGAGAACGGGTCGCCGTGGAGGTGCTGGACGTGGGCCACCTCGTCCAACTCGTGGCGACCGGTGTGGAACACGGTGACCTGCATTCCGCGCTTCTCGAGACCCCGGACGATCGAGGGTCCGGTGGGGCCCGTCCCACCGACCACCAGGGCGGTCTCGGCGGTCATTGACCATCTCCTCGGTCGGGGTCGGCGTGGGGGGCCAGCAAGGGAGCGAGCCCCTCGACGAGGCGCCGGTGGCCTTCGCCGTTGGGGTGGATGCCGTCGTCGTGGCAGTCGGGGTCGAGGTGGCCGTCGGGGCCCGACAGCCCCTCGGTGTGGTCCACGAACGGGAGGCCCCGCTCGGCGCACACCCGGGCCAGGGCCTCGTTCAGGGGGGCGACGAGAGGGTGGTAGCGATCGGTCCGGGGGAGGACCGACTGGACCACCACCAGTGCTTCGGGGGCGGCCTCGGCGATCCGATCCAGGACCAGCGACACGTTGCGGATTGTCTTGGCGTGCGGGATGCCCAACGGGAGGTCGTTGGTGCCGATCATCAGTACGACGGTGGCCGGCGGTCCGTCCAGCGAGTCGTCGAGGCGTTCCAGGAGGTCGTCGGTGGTGTCCCAACCGATGCCCCGGTTGCGGGCCCGGAGGTGCTCGAAGGCGGCCGCCCAGTCGCCGTCGAAGGTGATGCTGTCGCCGAGGAACACCGTTTCGCCGGCCTGGACGGGGTGGGTCCGATGCATGGTGCGCAGCCGGTGTCGGCCGTTGGCGGCCAGGCCGCGGCTGACCCGGCGGGATCCCAGGTGCTGGTCGAAGGCCAGCCAGGCAAGGATCAGGCCGGTGGCCGTGGCCACGAGGCGCGGCAGCGTGGTGCGTGACGTCATCGGCCCCGGAACTCCGGTCGGCGGCCGGCCTCGAAGGCGGCGAGGCCCTCGCGGAGGTCGTCGCTGTGGAAGCAGGCCGCGGCGAGCTCGACCGCGTCGGGACGGCCGGCCAGGGCGGCCCGGGCGGCTCGCAGGGTCAACGGGGCTAGCGCGGCGACGTCGGCGCACCGTTCGGCAACCACCCGGTCCAGGTTGTCGGCCGGGACCACCTCGTGGACCAGGCCGATCCGCAGGGCCTCGGCGGCGTCGATCCGTCTGGCGGTCAGCAGCAGTTCGGCTGCTGTCGCCCGGCCCACCACCTCGGCCAGGCGGGCCGTCGCGTCGACGGGGTAGCCGACGCCGAGGCGTCCCGGGGGCACGGCGAACACGGCGTCGTCGGCCGCGTACCGCAGGTCGGCGCATAGGGCGAGGCTCACCCCTCCGCCCATGCAGACCCCATGGATGGCGGCCACGACCGGGACCGGTGATGCCTCGAGGGCGGCGGCCGCCTCGTGCTCAATTCGGTCGTACCCGCGGTGAGCGTCGCCCAGGCGTCGGTCGGCGAACTCGGCGATGTTGGAGCCGGCGCAGAAGGTCCGGTTGGCCCCTCGGACTACGAGGACGCGGACGGCCCCGCCGGCCACCGCGTCGGCGACCAGGTCGGGGATGGAGGCGTACATGTCGGACCCCATGGCGTTGCGCCGGACCGGGTCCTCGAGCACCAGGGTGGCCACGGGGCCGTCGACCGACAGGTGGACCCGGCCGTTCGCCACACCTCCGATCTCGATCATCGTCGTCACCCTTCCCGGTCGGTCCCGCCTCCCAACCCGGTGGGCTCCGGATCGGCTGGGCGAAGTCGCCGAGCGTAGTGTCGACGCCATGACGACCGTCTTCGACAGCCCCGACGACCTGGCCGCTGCCGTCGGCACTCACCTTGGCCATAGCGGATGGGTGGAGGTCGACCAGGCTCGCATCGACCTGTTCGCCGAGGCCACCGGCGACCACCAGTGGATCCACGTGGATGCGGAGCGGGCGGCAGCGGGGCCGTTCGGGGCCACCATCGCCCACGGCTACCTGACGCTGTCGTTGACCAACCAGTTCCTGCCCGAGATCGTCCGGGTGGACGGGGTCTCGATGGGCATCAACTACGGCACCGAGAAGGTTCGGTTCCCGTCACCGGTGGTGGTCGGTTCGAGGGTCCGGGCCGGGGGAGAGTTGGTCTCGGTCGACGAGGTGACCGGCGGCGTCCAGGCGGTGATCCGCCTGACCGTGGAGGTCGAGGGATCGGACCGTCCGGCCTGCGTCGTGGATTCGGTCAGCCGCTTCCTGCGCTGACCGTCCCGCCTTCGGGCTCAAGGCCCGGCGGGGTCGCCGGTAGCATCGCCGGGTGGCCAAGCGAAAGCGTCGTCAGGGACCCCTCGCCCCTCCCTCCGAACCGCCCGTCCGACCGGGCCTGCTCAGTCCGACGCGGGCCGTTCCCACGTCGATCGGTCGGCCCCCGTACGCCGAGACCGGCGACCCGGGCCCATCGACGTCGTCGGTGCTGCGGACCCCCGACGAGGTGGAGCGGATGCGTCGTGCCGGCGCGGCGGCCGCCGAGGTCCTCCTCGAGGTGGGTCCCGAGGTACTTCCGGGCGTCACCACCGACCACCTGGACGAAGTGGTCCACGAGGCCACCATTGCCCGGGGCGGCTACCCCAGCCCGCTCAACTACCGCGGCTACCCGAAGTCGGTGTGCACCTCGGTCAACGAGGTGATCTGCCACGGCATCCCGGATAGCCGCCCCCTGGCCGACGGCGACATCGTCAACGTGGACGTGACGATCTTCCTCGACGGAGTCCACGGCGACACGTCGGTCACCTTCGCCGTGGGCGATTTGACCGACCACGACCGGATGCTGGTGGCCGAGACCCGGGTGGCCATGGACGAGGGGATCGCCGCGGTGGCCCCCGGCCAGCCGGTGTGCGCCATCGGGCGGGCCATTGAACGCCACGCCCGCCGCCACGGCCTGGGCATCGTGCGCGAGTTCATCGGCCACGGGATCGGCACCGAGTTCCACAGCGGGCTGCAGGTCCCGCACTACCACGACCCGCGGGCGTCCACGATCCTCGTGCCGGGCATGACGTTCACCGTCGAGCCGATGCTGACCCTCGGCGACCCTTCGTGCGGCATGTGGGACGACGACTGGACGGCGGTCACCCTTGACGGTCGTCGGACCGCCCAGTTCGAGCACACCGTGCTCGTCACCGAGGACGGTGTCGAACTCCTGACCGTGGCGTCCGACGGCACGGTACCCGCCGACGCCTTTGCCCTCCCGGCTGCCGTCTGAGTTCCTGGGGCCATCCTCGGTACGAGCCCCGCCCGGAGGGCGTCGGTTCAGTCCCGGATCTCGGCGGTGCCCTCCTTGGCCAGGGCCACCCATGTGGTCCCCGCCGACAGCCGGACTTCGGAGCCGTCCGCGGTGAACGTGGCCGGCCGCCCGGCGTCGGGTCGGTGCCACTGGGCGCGGACTACGTGTCCGTCGGTGAATAGCCAGGCGTCGCCGGAGCCCTCGGTGATCGCTTCGGGCGAACGGAGGTCGGCGGCCGAGCGGCCATAGCGGATGAACTGGATTACCACGTTGGCCGGGGCGATGCGGACCCCTTCGGCGTCGACGTGGGCCGTCCCGTTGTGAGTGCGTGCCCAGCCGGTGCCGTTCCAGTCGTAGTCAACCTCGGTGAGCCCGAAGTCGATCGAGACGCCGGTGGCCACTTCGGCCTCAGGGTGGAGGTCCTGGCCTGGGTAGCGGTGCACGAACGGCGCCGGCGGGACGGTGGTCCGGTCAGCGTGGTGGGCCCACAGCCGGTCGGTGCCGGTGTACAGGTTGTGCGGTGGGCGCCGTGACTGGTCCCGCCAATAGTCCGACTCGTGTCGGCTGTATCCGGCGTCGGTCAGCGGCGACGCCCGCAGGGCGTTGCGGGTCCCCCGGTTGGCGCCCGAGTAGGCGAAGAGGGGGCGGTCAAAGCCCTCCAGGAGCGGCGGGTCGGAGGTCCGGGCCGACCGGACCGGGCCGACGGTGGCCGCCGACGTGGACTGGAAGACGGCTACCAGGCGGGTCACGCCGCCCTCGACCAACTCTTCGTACACGACGTCGGCCTGGTTGACGCCGGCCTGTGGGAAGGCCCGGGTGACGTTGTCGATCTTGACGGCCAGGGCCGGTCGTCTGACGTCCTCGCCCTGAACACCGGTCCACGCACGTGTGACGGCCATGCGCTCGAAGCGCAGGATCTCAGCCTCCAGCTCGACGATCCCGGCCTCAGCGTCGGCGATGAGGCGTCGCACTTCCTCGATCTCGGCCCGCACTGCGGGCTTTGCTCCCTCGATGTCGGTCCGCGAGTTCAGTTCGGCTTGCCGGCGGCCTTCCGCCGCGTCGACGAGGGAGCGGAGGCCGACCACCGCCTCGGCGGTCAGGCGGAGCTCGGCCCGCACCAGCTCGATGCGTCGTTGGGCTTCCTCGATGACCGAGTCGTAGAGCATCCGGTCGCGCACGTTGGTCAGCCTGTCCTCGGTCAGCTGGGCCGACTGGGTAAGGACGTCGTTGATCCGCTCGTCGTTGCGGACGTAGGCGTCGACAGCCATGGTCTGCTGGAGGATGGTCGGCTCGTCCTTGGAGGCCAGGACCTCGATGAACCGGTCGGCCAACAGCTCGATGCGGACCGGGAGCACTGCCAGTTCTTGGTCCTCCATGCCGATGCGACCCTCGGCCTGGCCGATCTGCTGGTCCAGGTCGACGAGGCGGGCCTCCAGGTCGGCGATCCGTGAGTGGCCGTCGGCGATGGTGGCCCGCTGGTCGGCGATCCCGCTCCTCGCTGCGGCGATCTCCTCGTCGTAGGGGCCGGCCAGGGCGGGGACGATGCCCGCGGTCAACACGCCGAGGATCCCGACGGCCACCGCCGCGGCGAGGGGGCGGCGGCGGGTGGGGACGGTCACGGCGCCGATCGTAGGGGTCGTCGCCGGGGCTCCCGGGGCACCCTCGGCGCGCCCCCGGGCCGGTTGGTGGCGTCAGTTCCGCTGGCAGGCCGGACACCAAGTGGTGGTCCTCTGGTCGAGGACCCGAGCCACAAGGGTCGAACCGCACCGCCGACAGGGCCGGCCGCCCCGGCCGTAGCAGTCGAGGCGCCGCTGGTTGCGGCCCGGGGCGCCGTCGGGCGTGCGGTAGTCCCGGAGCGTGGTGCCCCCGTGGTCCAGCGACTCGGCCAGTACGTCCCGGAGGTGTCCCAGTAGCCGACCGGAACGTTCTCGGCCGACCCGGCGGGCCCCGGGATGGATGCTGGCCCGCCACAGCGCCTCGTCGGCGTAGATGTTCCCCACCCCGGCGATGGGTCGTTGCGACAGCAACTGGGTCTTGATCCGTCGCCGGCTGGCCTGCAACGACCGGTGGAAGCTGGCGGGGTCCAGGCCGGGATCGAAAGGCTCCGGACCCAGGTGCTGGAGNGTGGGTAGCGACTGGTGGTGGCCGGCGGGGACCACNGCGATGCGGCCGAACCGTCGGACGTCGCGGAACCAGAGCCGTCGTCCGTCGTCGAGGACCCAGGAGGCCCGCTCGTAGGGGTCGGGCGCGGTGCTGGGAGGGCTTGATTCCGCGGCAGGCGCCGGGTCGACGTGGAGGCCGCCGGTCATCCCGAGGTGCACGACCAACTCGTGTTCGGCGCCAGCGCTGACTCTGGCTGGTGCGGGGCCCCGAGTGGCCGGGGTGAGGCCGAACAGGAGGTACTTGCCCCGCCGGCCGACGGTGTCGATGCGGTGCCCGGTGACCCGGGTGGCGTCGGCGAACTTGGGTGAGGGGTGGGCGAGGGCGCCGGTGACGGTGGCACCCACCACCAGTGGTTCGAGCTGGCGTCGGACCGTCTCGACCTCAGGGAGTTCGGGCACCTGGCCACGGTACTGGCGTGTCCGAACTGCCCCGATGCCGACCCCCGGGGGGCCCACCGGAGCAACCCGGCCGCAGCCGGGTGGTCGGTTAGGTTGCCCGCATGGTCTCGGTGGCCGTGGTGAACCAGAAGGGCGGGGTCGGCAAGACCACTGTGGCCCTCGGTCTGGCCTCGGCGGCCTCGGCGCGGGGGAGCGGCGTCCTGGTGGTCGACCTGGANCCGCAGGGCAACGCCACCACCGGCCTCGGGGTGTTCGAGCCTGGGCCCGGCGTCGACCGGGTGCTGGCCGAGGAGAGCCCCGGCGGGCTGGNCGACGTGGTGGAGGACAGCGCCTGGCCGTCCGAGGTGGGGCCGCCCCCCCGNCTGGCCGCCTCGTCGCCTGGNCTGGCCGTCCGGGAGCCGCAGTTGGCAACNGACCCNCTGGGCGCCCAGGACCGTCTGGCGCTCGCCATGAGGGGNGCCATGGAGCGGGATCTCCTGGTGCTGGTTGACTGCCCCCCGTCGCTGGGCCTNCTGACCGTGAACGCCCTGTTCGCCGCCGACGCCGTGCTGGTGGTGACCGAACCGGGGGCCTGGGCGGTCGACGGGGTGGGTCGCATACTCCAGACCATCGACCGGATCCGGNTGCGTCGTTCCGACGGCGGTCCCGAGNTGGTGGGGATCGCCGTGAACCGGCTGGGCAGGACCCGGGACGGCCGCTATTGGGACGAGCAGCTCCGGGCCGCCTATCCGGGCCGCTGCCTGCCGTCGGTTCACCTGCGGGCCGCGGTATCCGAGGCCGCCGCCCAGTCGCTGCCCATCCACGGANTGGGGAGCCGGCCGGGTGCCNCCGAGGCGGCGGCCGANTTCGACGTCCTCCTGGACCGGGTCCTGGCNGCGGTGCCCGGTTCCGCCGTCCTGCAGGAGAGGAGCGCCTGATGGCCGGATACGACCCCCAGTCCCGTCGACCCCGGCCCTCGCTGCCCGCGGACAGCCCGGTCGACGACCTGCTCGACGTGGAGGAACTTGCCGACGAGCCCGTTCTCTCGTCGGAGCCCGAGGTCGGGGATCAGGTGCCCNGTGAACCAGCGCCTAGGGGTCTGGTCGGCGATGGGGGCGACGGTGAGGGGCTGCGCCCCTTCGAGGCGCCGCCCATCGAGATGACCGACGAGCGGGCCGACCTGCTGCATCGTCTGGGCGCCCTGGCCGCCGTGGCCGCGTTGGTCGCCCTACTGGTGCTTTGGCGCCGCCGTCGCCGCGAGGCCTGAACAGTCGGATTCGGCCGGCTCGTCAAGTGGGCAGGCCGAGCAGGANCCGGGCCGGGGCGTCGTCGCGGAGCCGACCTCTGGCCGCACGGTTCCGGACCTCGGCGCCACCCTCGGGGCAGTCAGCCACGTAGGGGCACCACCCGCACAGCGGCCCGGTGTCGGGCGGGAAGTCGTCGTTCGCACAGGCCCGTCCGACACCGGCCCACGCCTCGGCGAACCGCTCGACCGCTCCGTCCAAACCGCCGTCGGTCACCTCAGCCTGGTGGACCCCTGAGCCGAGGTAGTAGAGGCGCACCTTCGCCGGTCGCTCGCCGAGGTGGTCCTCGACGGCGGCTGCGTACAGCAGGACTTGGTCCAGGGACTTCGGCACGTCGCCGGGGCGGGGGGCCTTCCCGGTCTTGTAGTCGGTGACCGCCAGACCTTCGGCTTCGACGTCCAGTCGGTCGACGACGCCGAAGAAGGGGACACCACCGACCGTGGCCTCCACCTTGGCCTCGGTGGCCCGGACCTCGACGTCGGCCGGGTCCTCGATCTGCCACAGGGCCTGGATGGCCGTCCATCCCCGCCACTTGAACTGCCGCTGGGCGTTGGCGTCGTGTCCGAGGGCGACGTAGTCGGGGTCCTCGGCGGTCTCTGGCCACGCCTCGGTGGCCAGAGACCGGGCCCGATCGAGGTCCCGGCTGTCGGCCGGCTCGGCGCACAGCAGCTCGAGGACCCGGTGCACGAAGGTGCCCAGCAGGGCCGGTTCTCCCGGCGGGTCGGCCCTCTTCTCGATGTACCGGAACCGCCAGCGACGGGGGCACTGGCTCCACGTGCCGGCCGCGGACACGGAGAAGGAGCGGGGAAGGGCGGGCATGGCGGTGGGCGGCTCGGCGGCGGATGGCCTAGTAGTCGAGGGCGTCGGGGTCGAGCAGGCTGCTGTTGGCAATGAGGTAGTCACGGCGCCTGGCCACGTCGGAGCCCATGAGCACGTCGAACAGCTCGGCGGCCTTCTTCGCCGCCTTGCCCTCCTCCATGGTCANCTCGCGGAGGATGCGGGTGTCACGGTCNAGTGCACACTCGGCCAGCTCCTCGACGTTCATTTCGCCTAGGCCCTTGAAGCGGTTCCACTTCAGGTTCTCCACCTTGCGTCCTCCCTTGGCCAACCCGGCGGTGATCGCGTCGCGTTCCTCGTCGGTGAATGCNCGGTGGATGGTGTCGCCGACCTTCAGNGTGTAGAGCGGCGGCTGGGCGGCNAAGACGCGGCCCTCGGTCAGCAGCGGCTGCATGTACTCGTGGATCAGGGTGAGGAGGAGGCAGCGGATGTGGCTGCCGTCCACGTCGGCGTCGCACAGGATCACGATCCGTCCGTATCGGGCCGCGTCCAGGTCGAAGTCCTTCCCCGAGCCGGCGCCGATGGCTGTGAACAGGGCCTGGGCCTCGGCGTTGTCCATGACCTGCTTGAGGGTGGCCTTGCCGGCGTTCACCACCTTGCCCCGTAGGGGGAGTATGGCGGTGTTCTCGGCGTTGCGGCCCGCCTTGGCCGGCCCGGCGGCCGAGTCGCCCTCCACGATGACCAGCTCGGCGTCGGGACCGTGGGTCCGGCAGTCGGCCAGCTTGTCGGGCATCCCCGTCGAGCCCATGCTGGCCGCCTTGCGGCGGGCGTCCAGCATCTGCTTGGAGCTGACTCGGTTGACTACCGCGCTGGCCAGCTTGTCGCGCACCGCGTTGATGTGGGTCTTGGGCCCGCCGCCGCCGAACCAGTCGGCCAGGCCGCCCTTGACCACCTCGTAGACGATCTTCTCGACGGCCGGCGTCCCCAACTCCTGCTTGGTCTGGCCCCGGAACTGTGGTTCGGGGAAGACCACCTTGACGGCGGCCACCAAGCCCTCCTGTACGTCTTCCTTGGTGGCGCGGTGCTTGTTCTCCTTCACCAGCTTGGCCAGCTTTCGGGTGTCCTTGAGCAGTACGTCGTTGACGGCCCGGGTCAACGCCCGGTCGAAGCCCGCGGTGTGGGTGCCGCCCTGGCTGGTCGGGATGGTGTTGACGAAACTCTCGACCAGGGCGTCGTAGCCCTTGGTCCACCGCAGCGCCACCTCCACGGTGCACTCCCGTTCGACGTCGGTCATCTTTCCGTCGACGGGGACCCGCTCGACGAACTCGGAGATTCCCGACAGGGTGATGACCTCGCAGGCGTTGTCGCCGACCGACAGGTGGTCGACCAGGTCGGCCAGGCCTCCCCGGGACACGAACTCGAACGGCTCGCCACCGCCGGCCCGCTTGTCGGTCAGGCGGACCTTCACTCCGGGGACCAGGAAGCAGGACTGAACGATGCGGCGCTGAATCTCCTCGGCGTCGATCCGGGCGTCGGCGTCGAAGACCTCCCGGTCGGGCCAGAACCGGATGCGGGTTCCACTCTTGTTCTTGGAGATCCGCTTGACCTTCTGCAAGTCGTGGCCGGCCTTGAAGGTGGAGTCTGTGAAGTGCCCGGCGACGCGCTCCCTGAAGGACAGCTCGTGGGTGTGGCCGTCGCGGTCGACCTGGGCCACGAGCTTGGTGGACAGGGCGTTGACGACCGAGGCGCCGACGCCGTGCAGGCCACCAGACGCCCCGTAGGCGCCGCCGCCGAACTTGCCGCCGGCGTGGAGTTCGGTGAGCACCACCTCGAGCGCGGAGACCTTCCGCTTGGCGTGCCGGTCGATGGGGATGCCCCGACCGTCGTCGGCCACCTCGACCGAGTGGTCGCGGTGGAGGGTGATGTCGATGCGGCGGGCGTGGCCGGCCGACGCCTCGTCGACCGCGTTGTCGACCAGTTCCCAGACCAGGTGCATGAGCCCGGGGCCGCCCGTGCCGCCGATGTACATGCCGGGGCGCTTGCGGACCGCCTCGAGGCCCTCGAGGGTCTGGATGGCGTCGGCGTCGTAGCCGTTGCCNGATCCCCTCTTCGCGGTCGTCTGGGCCGGNGCCTTCTTGGCTGGNGCCTTCTTGGCTGGGGCCTTCTTCGCGGTCGCCACNGTCACCACCTCGCCGGGCCGAGGGCCAGGATCTGGCGCTCGCTGGCCGTGCTGACCAGGTCGCGGCCGGTGGCCTCGAGCATCAGGGGCACCGGGGTGGGATCGGCCTTTTTCCGGTCGGCGTCGCTGGCCATGACGGCCAGCAGCCCCATGGTCGGACCGACGTGGGCAGTGGTCAGCGAGGCATCGACGGCCAGTTTGGTGGCCCGAATCCCGACGCCGCCCCGTCCCTTTGCCTCGAACTCGGCGATCGGGGTNGCCTTCACGCAACCGTCATCAGTCACCGTGATGAGGGCGTCGTCGGCCAGCACCGGGCAGGCGGCCACCACAGTGGCACCGGACCGNATTTTCATGCCNGCCACGCCGGCCGCTCCGCGACCCTGAACGCTGATGCCGTCCACCGAGGTCCGGAGCACCTGGCCGTCGGAGGCGACCATCGCCACGTCGACGCCGTCGGGGGCGGTGAACGCCGCGACCACCCGGTCGCCGGCCTTGANCTTGAGCAGCGGCTTGCCGGCCTTCGTCCCGCGGACCTCGTCGAGGGTCAGGCGCTTGGCCACTCCCTGGGCGGTGACCACCACCAGGTACTCCTCGCCGTCGGCGACCAGCGTGAGGATGGACTCGCCCCGGTTGGTGCCGAATGCCTGGGTGGCGCCGGCACCCCGGGCCCTTCCCTCGCCGTCGGCCAGTTCGGCGGCCAGGACCTGTAGGGCACGTCCCTCGGACGTCACCGCAGTCACCGTTGAGGTGGTGCGGGTCAGCACCGAGTCCACCAGCACGTCGTGGCGGCCCGGTGTGGCCCGCTTGCCGCCCTCGGCGGGGAGCCGGCCGACCTGGCCGGAGGTAGAGAGCGTCACCACGCACGGCTCGTCGGCCACGTCGTCGGCCACCTCCACGGCGTCGAACACCGGGAGTTCGTCGGGGTCGACGATCTCGGTCCGGCGGTCGCGGCCGAACTGCTCCACCGCCTCGCCCAACTCGGCCAGCANCAGGGTGCGCTGTCGCTTCTCGGACTTCAGCAGGGCCTCGTGGCCGGCGATGGCCGCCTCGAGCTCGGCCCGTTCCTCCTCCAGTCGCCGGACCTCCAGCGCGGTGAGGCGCTTCAGCGGCATGTCGAGGATGTGGTCGGTCTGGGTGNGGGACAGGTCGAAGCGCTCCATCAGCGCCTCACGGGCCGCTGCGGTGTCGTCGGAGCCGCGGATGACTGCAACCACCTCGTCGATGGCTTCAAGCGCCACCAACAGGCCGGCCACGATGTGGAGGCGCTCCTCGGCCCGGGCCAGGCGGAACTCGGTGCGCCGCACCACCACGTCGAGGCGGTGCTCGATGTAGTGCTTGCACAGGTCGTACAGGCCGACGGTGCGCGGCTCACCGCCAACCAGCACCACGTTGTTGATGCCGAACGACTCCTCGAGCGGGGTCAGGCGGTAGAGCTCGCCGAGGACGGCCTGCGGGTTGTGGCCGGGCTTGACGGTGACCTGCAGGCGCAGGCCGGTGTGGCGGTCCGACAGGTTCTTGAAGTCGGCGATCCCGGCCACCCGGCCGGCCTCGTTTAGCTCCTTGAGCTTGCCGATGACCCGCTCGGGCCCCACCTGATAGGGGAGTTCGGTGACCACGATGGCCTGCTTGCCGCGGCCGACGTCCTCCACGTGGGCCCGGGCCCGGATGCGGATGGAGCCACGGCCCGTCTCGTAGGCCTCCCGGATGCCGTCGTCGACCACGATGCCGCCGCTGGGGAAGTCCGGCCCCGGGAGCACGGCCATCAGCTCGTCGATGGTTGGCTTGGGCCGGCGCTTGTTCATCACGAGGGTGACCGCGGCGTGGACCTCGGCAAGGTTGTGGGTCGGCATGTTGGTGGCCATGCCGACGGCGATGCCCGTCGTNCCGTTCAGCAGCAGGTTGGGGAGCAGCGCCGGGAGGTAGGCGGGTTCGGTGGCCTCAGCGTCGTAGGTGGGGCGGAACTCGCAGGTGTGCTCGTCGAGCTCGCGCACCATGGCCATGGCGGCCTCGGTGAGGCGGCACTCGGTGTAGCGGGGGGCGGCCGGCGGGTCGTCGAGTGAACCGAAGTTGCCCTGTGGGTCGACGAGGGTCATGCCCCGGGAGAACGGCTGGCCCATGCGGACCAGGGCGTCGTAGATGGCGGCGTCGCCGTGCGGGTGGTAGCGGCCCATGGTGTCGCCCACCACCCGGGCGCTCTTGCGGTGGGGGGTGTCGGGCCGTACCCCCATGCGCAGCATCGAGTAGAGGATCCGCCGCTGGACCGGCTTGAGGCCGTCCCGAACGTCGGGGATGGCCCGCGAGGTGATTACGGAGAGTGAGTAGGCGAGGAAGGACTCCTTCATCTCCTCCTCGACGGGGACCGTCACGAAGTCTCGGGCGAAGTTCCGGGGTTCCTCTATGAGCTTCTGCTGGGTGGCCACGTCAGGTCTCGTTCCGGTGCGTCTCGTGCGGATGGGAGGAGTCGATCAGGTCGGGAGCCGGTCCGGTCCGACCGGTGGCTCCATGGTGCCGTGGGGGTGTGACGGCGCCCGGCGGCGACCGTACCGGCGCCGTCAGGGGCGCACGCGGCAGCGGGACACGCCGGTGACGAGCTCGTCGAGGGCGTCCAGCAACCGGGTTCCACCCACCGAACGCAGCCGGGCCGTCTCGCCCGCCGACCACGGGTGATCGATCTGCTCCGGGGCCAGTCCGGCCTGCGTCCAAGTCTCCCCGACCAGGCGCAGGGCGTGGTCCACGCCGGGGTCGCAGCAGGACACCAGCAGCGCACCGGCCTCCTCCGGGTCCAGTCCCGGCGGGGAGTCGGTCGACGAGGAGAACGTGCCCAGTCGAAAGCGGAGGGCCTCCGTGGCGATCCGAGCGTGGTTCATCACCCCGGAAATTACCGTCCCAGCCTCCCCGGCTCGGGGATGCCGGGGGCCGGACAGCAGCCGGCCGGGCAGTCGTCGGGCCACACCCCGAGCGTGCCCGCCGAGGCGCGTCGATCGCCGCCCTCCCGGCCCTTCAGGCGCTCGGCCACCAGGTCGACGACCATGTCGGCGAAGCGTGGGTCGTCGTCGACGGCGCCGGCCCGTTGGAAGGCCACGCCGACCTCGGCGGCACGTTGGGCGGCCTCCACGTCAAGGTCCCAGGCGATTTCGAAGTTCTCCACCGGGAAGCCGATCGGGGACACCACCACGGCGTCCACGTCTGCCTCGGCCAGCGCTTCGATGCGGTCGCCCACGTCGGGTTCCAACCACGGGACCTGCGGGGGCCCGCTCCGGGACTGCCACACCAACTCCCAGTCGTGGCGACCGTCGGGGTCGACCCGGTCGGCCACCAGGCGGGCCACGTCGTGGAGCTGGGCCACGTAGTCACAGGTGGCCGACAGGTCGGCGGGGATGCTGTGGGCCGAGAACAGCAGGTGGGCCCTGTCCCGCCGGTCCGCCGGCAGGCGATCGAGGGCCTCGGCTAGGCGGTCGGCGGCGGTCTCGACCAGCAGCGGGTGGTCATGGTGGCGGCGGAGGACGTCGATGCGAGGCGCGCCGGGACCGACCGCGGTCCGGGCCACGTCCAGGTTCTCCCGGTACTGGCGACACGTGCTGTACGACGCATACGGGGAGGACAGCCAGGCCAGGGCCCGTCGCACCCCGGCGTCGCGCATGGCAGCCACCGCGTCGGCCAGCAGCGGTGCGGCGTTTCGGTTGCCCCAGAAGACGGGGAGGTCGAGCGACCGTTTGGCCAGCCGGGCCTCCACGGCGCCGACGAGGGCGCGCATCCGGCCGTTCAGCGGCGAGACGCCACCCACCGAGTGGTAGCGGGCGGCCACCTCAGCCAAGCGTTCAGGGGGGATGGAGCGACCCGCGGTGACCCGGGCCAGGAACGGCTCGACCTCGTCGGGCGACTCGGGGCCGCCGAACGCCACCAGGAGCAGGGCGTCGACCGGCCCATCGGGATCGTGCATGGGCCTGTCTCCTCGGCGGGCCTGCGTCCTCAGGCCGAGACGTCGAAGTGGGACAGGTCTTCGACCAGACCCGTCCGGATGGCATCGGCCACCGCGCCACGCGACGTTGTCCGGGTGCGGAGCAGCGCCCCCCGGCCCACGCCGGCCAGCGGCCGGGCCCGGTTGACGGCCACGTCGAGCACCCGGTCGGCCTCGACCACCTCGTCCAGGTAGCCGACCTCGACGGCGCCCGCCGGGTCGACCATCCGTCCCAGCAGGGCCGCGCCCAGATGGCAGGGCGACAGCCGGTCGCGCATCAGCTCGGTGGCGAAAAACGGCAGCGGCATGCCGATGGTCACCTCGGGCATCCCCACCTTGAAGTCGCCGTCGGCACCGATCCGGACGTCGCTGGACATGAGCACGATGGCGCCTGCTGCGATGGCGTGGCCGGTGCAGGCAGCCACCACCGGCCGCGGGTGCATATAGGCCTTCAGGAATGCGTCCACGCCAGCGGCCAGCAGGTCCCGGGCGTCGCCGCCGCCCTGCTTCATGACCTCTAGGTCGAAGCCGGCCGAGAACCGTCCCGGTCGTCCGGCCACCACGACGGCGTCGGCATCGGCCACGTCGTCCAGGGCGGAAGACAGGGCTCCCAGCAGGTGGTGGCCCAGAGCGTTGGCCTTGCCGTCGTCCATGGCCACCACGGCCACGCCGTCGTGGTCGGTCACGGTGACGGGTGGGCTGGTGTCGTCGTTCGGGTCGGTCTCGGGGGAGGACATGCCCGGAACATACCGGCACCCCCGGTGGCGGGGCCCACCGGTACCCTTGGATCCATGAGCGAACAGGTGATCGAGGAACTCGAGGCCGTCATGGAGGTCACCGACGGCGCCCTGGCCAAGGTGCTGGAGGTACGCGACTCCCAAGAGGACGAGCCGGGCGGCCTCGCCCTGCTCATCGACGTGACCGGGGTGAACGGCGTCGACTACGTCTACGACTTGGCCTTCGTGCCGGTGCTCGAGCTGCCCGACGACTGTCACCGTTGGGCCGTCCCGGCAGTTGGTGACAACGCCCTGGAGATGGCGGTGGGCGGCGAGAGCCGGTCCAAGTTGGCCGGCGCCACCCTCGACCTGCCCAGCAACCCCGTCCAGGGTGGCCTGGTCATCCGCAACCCCAACCGGCCGAATCCGCTGGGCGACGTCGCCCAGCTGGATCTCACCGGTGAGGTCCCGGAGCGCATCGAGCAACTTCTAGTCCAGAGCGTCAACCCGATGCTGGCCTCCCACGGCGGCTTCGCCACCCTCGTCGGGGTCGACGGCCACACGGCCTACGTGACGATGGGCGGCGGCTGCCAGGGCTGCGCCATGAGCCAGGCCACGCTCACCGAGGGTATCCAGCGGGCCATCCTCGAGGCGGTCCCGGAGATCACCGAGGTGGTCGACGCCACCGACCACTCGGCCGGCGACAACCCCTTCTACTCCTAGGCCTTCTCCTCGCAGCCCCTTCTGGCCCAATCGGGCCGGGCATTCAGGTCAGGCTCCTCAGGACAGGAGGCCGCGGACGGAGGCGGCCACTCCGGGCCCGTCCAGGCCGAACGACGCCAGCAGCTCGTCGGCCGGACCGTGGGCGTGGTGGGCCACCGGCACCCCGAGGACCGCCAGCCGCACGTCGGGTGCACGCCGCGACAATACGTCCAGCACGCCGCCGCCGAACCCACCCTCTCGGAAGCCGTCCTCCACGGTTGCGACCAGCCGGTGCCGACCGGCGTCGTCCAGCATCGCCTCGTCCAGGGGACGAATGCAACGGGGGTCCCACACCGTGGCGTCGATGCCGTCGGCGGCCAGCTCGTCGGCCGCCGCGGTGGCCGCGGCCAGCATCTTCCCGGCGCCCAGCAGGCACACCGAGCCGTCGCCGGCGCGGACCTGCCGGGCCGCGAGGCCCCGGCCCACCTCCTCCCATCCGACGTGGGGGGCGGCGGTCTTGGCCCAGCGGATGGCCACCGGCCGATCGTCGATGACCAGGGCGTCCTCGAACATCTGCTGGAGCTCCTGGTACGACGAGGGCGCCAGCACCACCATGCCGGGCACCTTGGACAGCAGGACCATGTCCATCACGCCGTGGTGCGAGGCCCCGTCGTCACCGGTGATGCCGGCCCGATCCAGGCAGAACACGACGGGCAGGCCGTGGAGGCCGACGTCAAGGTTGGCCTGGTCGAAGGCCCTGCTGAGGAAGGTGGCGTACAGGGCGACCACTGGGCGAAGACCACCCATGGCCATGCCGGCCGCTGCGGTCACCGCGTGCTGCTCGGCGATGCCCACGTCAAAGCACCGGTCCGGGAAGCGGTCGCGGAAGGGGAGTAGGCCGGTGGAGTCGGGCATGGCCGCCGTGATGGCCACCACCTCGGGGCGGGACTCGGCCGCCTTGACAAGCGACTCGGTGAAGGCCTCGGTGTAGCTACCCGGCTTCACGCCTCCCGTGTCGTGCATGTGCTTGATCGGGTCCTGCTCGGCCGGGGCGTGGCCGCGACCCTTTTGGGTGAGCACGTGTACCACCACTGGTCCGTCGAACTCGGCCGCGTTGGTCAGGGCGTCCTCCACCTCAGCCACGTCGTGCCCGTCGAACGGGCCCAGGTAGTGCACGCCGAGCGCCTCGAAGAACGCCGTGGGCTCGAACATCTCCCGGAGGGCGGCCTTGGTGGCGCTGATGCCCCGCTCGACGAGCTCGCCCACCCACGGCAGGCGCTCAGCCAGATCCTCGAGGTGACGCTGGCGACGCATGAAGGTCGGGTTGGAGCGGATCCGGATGAGACTCTCCGACAGGCGCCCCACCGTCGGGGCGTACGAGCGACCGTTGTCGTTCAGCACGATGGTCACCCGGTGCCCTCCGTGCCCGAGGTTGTTGAGGCCCTCGAAGGCCATGCCGCCGGTCATCGACCCGTCGCCGATGACGGCGACCACCCGGCCCGGCTGGCCGGTGGCCGCCCGGGCGGTGGCCAGGCCGTGGGCGTAGGAGAGCACCGTCGAGGCGTGCGAGTTCTCGATCCAGTCGTGGGACGACTCGGTCCGCGACGGGTAGCCCGACATGCCACCTGGCTGGCGCAGGCCGTCGAAGTCGGCGTCCCGACCGGTCAGCAGCTTGTGGACGTAGGTCTGGTGGCCGGTGTCCCAGAGGATGGCATCGCGGGGGCTCTCGAAGACCCGGTGGAGTGCGATGGTGAGCTCCACCGCGCCCAGGTTGGAGCCCAGGTGGCCACCGGTGCGGCCCACCGTGTCGACGATGCGACGGCGCAGGTCGTCGGCCAGGAGGCGCAGTTCCTCGGGGCCGAGGGTGCGGAGGTCGGCGGGGGACCGCAGGGCGTCGAGGCGCACGACCCGCAACGGTACCGCCCCCGTGGTGCCCGCCGTCAGGCGGCGGAGGGCTGGTGGGCGCGGACCCAGGCCCGCACCAGGAGAGTGGAGAGCAGCCAGCCGGCGACCAGCACCACCAGGCCCCCCACGGCGTCCAGCCAGTAGTGGTTGCCGGTCACCACCACGGAGAACAAGGTGGCCGGAGGGTAGGCGGCCACCAGCACCTGCGCCACCCGTGCCCGGGCCGACGGCGAGGTGCCCTGGAGCGTCGGCCACAGCACCAACGAGGACCAGGTGGCCCAGGCGAAGTGGAGGCTCGGCATCGCCGCGTACTGGTTGCTGACCTTCTGCATGGTGCCCGAGTCGAACGACCACAGGCCGCCCACGTCGGCGACGGTGTCCACGTAGGGGTGCATCGCGGCCAGGCAGGCGCCGTACTCGCCGCAGTCCGACAGCAGCCGGGGTGGCATCAGGGGGAACAGGGCAAAGCCGACCAGGGCCAGGCCGGTGGTGCACAGGAAGGTCGACCGGTGGCGGGCGTACAGGTGGGGGAAGCGTCGGTACACCCAGACGAGGGCGAAGACGGTAACCGCGAAGTGGAACGTCCCGTAGAAGAGGTTCCAAGACTGGACGAACCAGCGGGACCCCAGGAAGGCTTGCTGGACGTCCAGCTCCACATAGAGGCCGAGGGCCTTCTCCAGTTCGATGATCCGCTCGGCGTTGGCCAGGGCGTCGGCCGGACTGACCGATTCGGAGCCGAAGAGGTTCCGGATAGCCGAGTAGACGGCGTAGAAGCCGAGAACGAGGAGGACCTCGGCCCACCAGTGCAGGCCGCTGCCCGGCCCGCGTTCCGGCCGTAGGCCGACCGGGCTCTCCGGTCCGGTCCGGGTCGCCTCGACCACCGGTCAGGCGGAGCCGCCGTCCACGCGGCCCAGGAACCGGTCGGTCTCGACCACGACCCGCACGATGCTGGCCCGAGCCACCTGGGCGTCGCCGACGGTCGCCGTGGCCGAGAAGGTCAGGCGCCGCCCCTCGACGCCGTCCAGCACCGCCTCGGCCGCCACCGCGGTGCCGGGAGCGACCGGGGCCAGGTGGTCGACGTGGACACGCATGCCCACGCTGGTCTCGTCGTCGGCCAGCGCCAGGTCGAGCGCCGCCATGGTGGCCTCCTCCAGCAGCGCCACCAGGCGGGGCGTGCCCAGCACGGCCACCTCGCCGGAGCGGGACGACAGTGCTGTGTCGGCGTCGGTCACGGTGTGCGCGGCGCGTCCGCGCAACCCGGGCATGGGGGGCATGGGCGGTACCCTACGCCCCGGCCCGAGGGCCGCCGGGCAGCAGGGGAGCGAGGGTGCAGATGGGCGACGCAGACGTGACGGGGACCATGCTGGATCCGGACCTTCTGCGGTCCACCCTGGCCACCGCCATGGCCACTGGCGGCGAGTTCGCCGAGGTGTTCGTGGAGGACCGCCGCTCCACCTCGGCGGTGCTGGACGACGGTCGTATCGAGGAGATGTCCAGCGGACGGGACCGTGGAGCCGGGATCCGGGTGGTGGCCGGAGAGACCACCGGTTTCGCCCACACAGCGGACCTCTCGCCAGCCGGCCTGCGGGCCGCCGCCGAAGCCGCCTCGGCCGCAGCAGCCTCCGGTGGCGGTGGCGTTCGCGAGGTGGCCCTGGACGGGCCGTCGGGTCCAGACCCGGCGGTGGTGCGCCTGCTGCCCGCAGACGTGCCCAAGGCCCGCAAGGTGGCCCTGCTGGAGCGCGCCGATGGGGCCGCCCGGGCTGCCGACGGCGCCATCAGCCAGGTCACGGCCCGCTACGGCGACTCGCAGCGGCGCATCCAGGTGGCCAACAGCGAGGGCCTGCTGACCGGTGACCGACAGGTCCGGACCCTTTTCTCGGTGTCCTGCGTGGCGTCGGGCGACACCGGCCTGCAGACAGGCCGCGAGTCGGTTGGCCATACCGTCGGATTCGAGCTGTTCGACGACGTGGACGTGGACGACCTGGCCCGCCGGGCGGCCGGCCGGGCGCTGACCAAGCTGGAGGCGGTGCCCGCTCCCAGTGGCGAGATGCCGGTGGTGGTCGGACCTGGTGGCGGCGGGGTGCTGTTCCACGAGGCCTGCGGCCACGGCCTGGAGGCCGATCTGGTGGCCAAGTCGGCCTCTGTGTTCGCCGGCAGACGCGGCGAGGTGGTCGCCGCTCCGACGGTCAGTCTGGTGGACGACGGCACCATGGCCGGCGAGTGGGGCCGGTTCGCCATCGACGACGAGGGCCGTCCCGCCCAGCGCAACGTGCTGATCGAGGACGGCGTGCTGGTCGACTACATGTGGGACCGCCTGCGGGCCGTGAGGGAGGGCCGTCCCGGCTCGGGCAACGGTCGACGGCAGGGCTACCGCTTCCTGCCCATGGTGCGGATGACCAACACCTACCTCGAGCCCGGCACCGACGACCCGGCCGACATTGTGGCAGGGACCGACCACGGCGTGTACGTGGCCCAGCTGGGTGGCGGCCAGGTCAACACGGCCACCGGTGACTTCGTGTTCGGGATGACCGAGGCCTACCTCATCGAGGGTGGCCGCCTCACCGCCCCGATCCGCGACGGGAACCTGATCGGCAACGGCCCCGAGGCGCTTATGGCCATCGACGCCATCGCCGACGACTTCGCCATGGGCTCGCCCGGCACCTGCGGCAAGGACGGCCAAGGGGTGCCGGTGGGCGACGGTACGCCGACCCTGCGGGTGACCAGGCTTACCGTCGGTGGAACGGCGGCCTGAGGTGGCCGACGGGACGGGGGCCGAGGGTGGGGTGGACGAGGCGGCGCTGCTGGCCGTGGCCGAGCGGGTCGTCGGTCTGGCCGGACCCGGCGAGCAGGTCGAGGCCGTCGTCGTCCACGAGCGCGAGACCGAGGTCCGGGCCTACGAGGGCGAGGTCGAGTCGTTGACCTCGGCCGAGTCCCAGGGCATCGGCGTCCGCGTGGTGTGCGACGGCCGACAGGGCTTCGCCTATGCCGGGACGCTTGGGGGCGACGTGGCTGCCGAGGTACTGGCCGAGGCCCGTGACAACGTGGCATTCGCCACCCCTGACGAGCACTGTGCGGTGGCCGAGCCCGACGGGGTGCCCTTCGCCGCCCTGGACCTTTACCGCCCGGAGCTCGTCGCCCATCCGACGGCCGACAAGGTCGCCGTGGCTCTCGAGTTGGAGCGTCTCGTGCGGGCCGCCGACCCGAGGGTCTCCGGGGTGGAGTCGGCCGAGTACGGCGACTCGGTGGCTGTCGGCGCGGTGGCCACCACGACCGGGATCCGCTCCACCAGCCGGGAGACCGGCTGCTTCTTGTCGGCCTATGCCCTGGCCGAGCAGGATGGCGAGACCCAGACTGGCTTCGGCTTCTCGCTGGGTCGGGCACCCGGCGACCTGGACGTGGAGGCCGTGGCTGCCGACGCAGCGGAGCGCTCCACCCGGATGCTGGGGGCCACCAAGCCCGAGTCGGGTCGGATGGCCGTGGTGCTGGACCCATGGGTGAGCGCCCAGTTTCTGGGGATANTGGCCGGCACCCTCAGCGGCGAGGCCGTCCAGAAGGGCCGGTCCATGTTCGCGGAGCGCCTCGGCGAGGCGGTGGCCGCTCCGCTACTCACCCTGGTCGACGACCCCACCGACCCGGAGGCCACCTCGGCCACTGCGGCCGACGGGGAGGGCCTGGCCACGCGGCGCAACGTGCTGGTGGCCGACGGCCGCCTTGAGCGGTTCGTGCACAACAGTGAGACGGNCCGGCGGGCCGGCACGGCTTCGACCGGCTCCGCAGTGCGGGGGTACTCCTCGACGCCGGGGGTCGGGGCACGGGCCGTGAAGGTGGCGCCGGGGCCGNTCGGTCCNACCGAGTTGGTGGCCGGGATCGACGACGGCNTGCTGGTCCAGGGGGTCAGCGGCCTGCACTCCGGNGTCAACCCGGTCAGCGGCGACTTNTCTACCGGTGCCGAGGGCCTGCGGATCCGCGGCGGTGAGCTGGCCGAGCCGGTCCGGGAGTTCACCATCGCCTCGACCATCCAGAAGATGCTGCAGGACCTNGTCGCGGTGGGCAGCGACGTCCAGTGGCTGCCCATGCGGGCCGCCGGCGTGACCTTGGTGGTCGGCGAGCTGACCGTCTCCGGGCGTTAGGGGAGTCGGAGGACGTCGGGCCGTGCCCATCCTGCACGCCATCCTCCTCGGCCTCGTCCAGGGCCTGACCGAGTTCCTGCCNGTCTCGTCCAGCGGGCACCTGGCCTTGGTGCCGTGGCTGTTCGGATGGGACGACTTCGGCGGCGACCCGGCCCTGGAGGACGCCTTTGACGTGGCCCTCCACCTCGGCACCCTGGTCGGGGCGGTGGCCTACCTGCGGGCCGACGTGCTCCGCTTCGGGCGGGCTGGGCTGCGATGGCTCCGGTCGGGGGGACGACGGCCTGAGGGCGACGCCCGAACGGCCTGCCTGCTGGCCACCACGGTGGTGCCCACGGCCGCTCTCGGTTTGGCGGTCCTGGCCGTGGCCGGCGACCTCGGCGACAGGATTTGGCTGGTGGCTGTCTGCCTGGTCGCCTTCGGCGTGGTGATGTGGCGGGTCGACCGATGGGCTGGCTCGGGTGGCACGTCGATGGCCGACCTGTCTTTCGGCCGTGCGGCGTGGCTAGGCGTGGCCCAGGGCCTGGCCTTCCAGCCAGGGGTGTCGCGTTCGGGGGTGGTGCTGACCCTGGCCCGGGGAATGGGCGTGGAGAGGTCCGAGGCGGCCCGCCTGTCGTTCCTCATGGCCCTGCCGGTGGTGTTCGGCGCCGGCCTGGTGTCGTTGGGCGGCCTAACCGTGCCATCGGGATGGTGGGCACCATTCTTGGCCGGGACGCTGGCCTCGGCAGTGAGCGGCTGGGTGGCCGTCCACGTCCTGCTGAGGGTGGTGGCCCGGGCCGGCCTCGGCAGGTTTGCCGCCTACCGGGCTGTGGCCGGGCTGGCCGTGCTGACGCTCCTCGTCGCCGGGGTGCGCTGAGGCCCACTCGATCCGGTCGGGAGCAGGCTAGGAGTGAGCGAACCCCAACGCAGGTCGCCGTTCACGTTGGCGACCAGGCCGACCGGGACGGCCACGGTGAGGGTGCGGTCACCGACGACCAGCACCCGAGCCAGGAGCTAGGACACGCGACCTCTCCATCGAGGGCACCGCTGGGGGGAGTTGGGCCGGTGGGCCCGATACCGGCTGCCGGTTGGGGCCCGTCGGGGCGGACCCAGGGTGGCTCAGGCCGAGGCGCCGGCCGTGGTGCTGGTCTAACTGCTGCTCGTGCTGCTGGCCGTCGAGTCGCCGCTCTTGGAACCGGAGCTCTTGGAACCGGAGGACGAGTCGTTCGAGCCGGAGTCCTTGGAGCCGGAATCCGACGTCGAGGAGGCGCCGCTGCTGGAGTCGGAATCGGAGCCAGAACCGGACGATGAGTCGTTGGCCTCGGTCCGCCGCGACTTCGCGGAGGAGCCGTGATCGTTCTTGTAGAAGCCGTCGCCCTTGAAGGAGATACCGACCCCGCTGAACACCTTGGACACCGGGCCGCCACAGGCCTCGTCGGGGCAGGTGGTCAGGGTCTCGTCTGTGAACGACTGGCGGACCTCGAACTCGTCCCGGCAGGACTGGCAGCGGTACTGGTAGGTCGGCATGGCTGGATCGGATCGCTCGAGGACGGAAGCATTTAGCGTATCGGTGTCGGGGAACGGGTCGGCCGGGCGGGTCGGGCATGCTGGTGCGCATGGAGTGGTTCCTCGTCGCCGTGGCCTACGCCCTGGGGATGCTTCCTTCGGCCCAGTTGGTGGCCGGGCGCAGCGGGGTCGATCCGACGGCCGAGGGTTCGAGGAACCCGGGGGCCACCAACGTCTACCGGACCGCGGGCCGTCGGGCCGGTTTGATGGTCTTCTTCGCCGACGCCGGCAAGGGCGCTCTGGCCGCCGGCCTCGGCCTGGCCGTGGGCGACCGGTCGTTGGGCCTTGCCTGTTGGGCGGCGGCCACCTTTGGCCACGTGCTGCCGGCCACCCGGAGGTTCCGGGGCGGCAAGGGGGTAGCCACCGGCGGTGGTGGCTCATTGGTCCTGTTCCCGATCCTCGGCCTCTTTGTGGCCGCCCTGTTCGTCGTGGTGGCTCGGGTCAGTGGCAAGGCTTCGCTGGGCTCCATCGTCATCGCCGTGGCCCTGCCGGCCGGGGTGGCGGCCACCGGTCGGGGCTGGTGCGAGTTCCTGGTGGCTGCTGGGATCGCCGCAATGGTGCTGGTCCGCCACGAGGGCAACATCCGTCGCCTGGTGTCCGGCGAGGAACAGGGATTCGGACGATGACTGCCCTCGCCCTTCAGGGTCCGTCCACCCCGTGATCCCCCTCGAGGAGGCCCGGGCCCACGTCCTAGGTCGGTGCCCGGCCCCTGTGGCCGACGATGTGACCCTGGCCGATGCCCTCGGTCTGGTGCTGGCTGCACCGGTGGCCTCTCCCGAGGATGTCCCGCCCTTCGCCAACACGGCCATGGACGGGTTCGCCGTGCGGGCTGCCGACACGGTGGGCGCCCCGGTGGAGCTGGTCGTGGTTGGCACGGTGGCCGCCGGCGTGGACCCGGTGGCCGCCGGCGTCTCCGTGGCGGCGGGGACCGCGGCCCGGATCATGACCGGGGCGCCGATGCCCCCGGGGGCCGACGCGGTGGTCATGGTCGAGCGGACCGAACGGGTGGGCGACGACCGGGTGCGGGTCGACGTGGAGGTCTCGCCCGGGAACCACGTGCGCCACCCCGGCGAGGACCTGGCCGCTGGCGACGAGGCGTTCGGGGCCGGGACGGTGCTCGGCCCTGGCCACCTCGGGGTGCTGGCCAGCATCGGCGTGGAGCGGGTCCCGGCGTGGCGTCGCCTGCGGGTGGGCGTGGCGTCCACGGGCGACGAGTTGCGGGAGGGTGCTGAGCCGCTGGCCCGGGGCCAGATTCGAGACGCCAACCGGCCCTCGCTGCTGGGGCTACTGGCCGAGATGGGCGTCGAACCGGTCGACCTGGGCCGGGTGCCCGACGATGAGGCGCCCATTGAGCGGGCACTAGTCGACGGGGTGGCCTCGTGCGATGCCCTGCTCACCTCCGGGGGCGTATCGATGGGCGACTTCGACTACGTGAAGGTGGTCCTCGACCGGATTGGCGACATGCGGTGGATGCAGGTGGCCATCAAGCCGGCCAAGCCGCTGGCTTTCGGCCTGGTCGACGGCGTACCAG
>PBUO01000028.1 GCA_002727895.1 Acidimicrobiaceae bacterium
CCAGCGGAACCACACCCGGCGGCCTCCCCTCAGCTGCCCCGTCGACAACTGCCCGCTTTCTGGCCCTGCTAGCCATCATGGTGGCCGGAGCCTGCGGAGGCCTCGTGGGCCACGCGGTGACCGATCTCCAGTGCACCGACAGCTGCCCCGTCTTGGCCGGTTCCATGGGACTGATCGGGGCGGTGCTGGCCGCAGTCGGAGTGGGCATCGTGGCCGTCCTCGCTCTTCGGGCCATGGCCGAGTGGCAGACCAACGAACTTCAGCAGGCGGCCCGGGACCACCACCCGGTCGACTGAACAGGCAACCAACGCTTCTCCTCACGGTCTGCGCGCTCAAGTGTCCGATGCCGCTGAACTCCGAGATCTAGCCCTCCGGGTGGCCCGGACGGTTGCCCCAGAGATCCTCCGCCGATCCGGGCGGGTGGCCGTCGAGTCCACCAAGTCCACGGCCACCGACCTGGTGACCGAGGTCGACCGCTGGTCCGAGGCCCGGATCGTCGAGGGCCTGCTCGACGCGCGCCCCGACGACTCGGTGGTCGGCGAGGAGGGCACCGGCGTGACCGGCACCAGTGGGGTCCGCTGGGTGGTCGACCCCATCGACGGAACTACCGACTTCGTGTACCGGCACCCCGGCTTCTCGGTGTCCATCGCCGCGGAGGTCGAAGGTCGTCCGGTGGCCGGCGTGGTCGTCGACCCACTGGGTGGCGACGAGTTCTGTGCGTCAGCCGGCCACGGCACGACCCGCAACGGCGATCCGGTCAGCGTCTCGGCCGAGGACGACCCGGCAAGGGCTCTGGTAGCTACCGGCTTCTCCTACGACCCCGACGAGAGGCGCCGACAGGCCGCGGTGCTAGTCGAGGTCCTCCCCCGCATCCGCGATGTCCGTCGTATGGGCGGGGCGGCCACCGACCTGGCCTCGGTGTCCTGCGGACGGGTGGACGCCTACTTCGAAAGGGGCCTCAACCACTGGGACCGGGCTGCCGGGACCCTGTTGGTCGCCGAGGCCGGGGGGCGGGTAACCGACCTCGACGGTCACGAACTCGTCGGCCCACTCCTCGAATCGGCCCCGGTCACCGTGGCCGCGCCAACCGCCCTGCACGGCCCCCTTCTGGACCTCCTCCGGCGGGCCGACGCCGCTCCAGACGCACCCTCGGGACAGGAGGCCCCTCCATGGGGCAGCATCTCCCCATGACGCAGCCACCACCGGCGTCCCAACAGCCCACGACCGCACCTCAATCAGCCAAGACGCGCATCCTGACCGTGGAGGACGACGAGCGCATCCGGACAGCGGTGCGTCTCGCCCTCGAGGAGGAAGGCTGGGAGGTCGCCGAAACGGCCAGCGGCGAGGAGGCCCTCGAGTCGTTCGGCACCCAAGGCGCCGACGTCGTCCTCATCGACATCATGCTCCCAGGCATCGACGGCTTCGAGGTGTGCCGCAGCATCCGTCGCCTCGGCGACGTCCCCATCATCATGGTCACCGCTCGGTCCGACAGCCACGACGTGGTGGCCGGCCTGGAGGCCGGAGCCGACGACTACCTCCGCAAGCCTTTCGACCCCAAGGAACTCTCTGCCCGCATCCGAGCCCTGCTCCGACGCACCCGGCACGACGAGGCCCGCCCCACCCGGATCGAGGTCGGCGGGCTGGAGATCCTGGCCGACGAAGGCGTGGTCCGCCACGAGGGCGCCGACCTCCACCTCACCCGAACCGAGTTCCGCCTCCTCGTGGAACTGGCAGCCGCCGAGGGACGGGTCCTCAGCCGGGAGGACCTCCTCGAAAAGGTCTGGGGCTACGACTACTTCGGAGACGGCCGCTTGGTCGACGTCCACGTCCGCCGGCTCCGGACCAAGGTCGAACCCGACCCGGCCAACCCCCGGTACGTGGTGACCGTCCGCGGCATGGGCTACAAGCTCCAGGCGTGACTGGACCCCCGTCCACCGACCATGCCGGAGCCGACGACCGACCCCAAACAGGGCGCCGACCACCCACCAAGCCTGGGGCTCGGCACCCGGATCGCCGTCCTGTTCGCCGTGGGCGGGCTGCTGGTCTCGCTGGGAATCGCCGGTGCCACGATGGCCCTGACCCGCCGCCAATTGGTCGAGGCCCGCCAGCAGACCGCTGCAGTCGTCGCTGTGAGCAACGCCACCCGGCTCAGCAACCAACTCACGCCGGAATCCACTATCGAAGACCTCCCCACAGTGGCCGACTCGTTGACCAAGGTGGAGGGCGGCCAGCGCATCATCCGACTCGGCGACGACTGGCTCCCCGCACCCGAGCTGGACCACGACGACTTGCCCCCCGACCTTCTGGCCCGCTTGGAAGCCCGGCTCGGCGGACAGCTGGTGACCGAGGTCCGTGGCGCGCCCCACGTGGTGGTCGGCATCCCGCTGTCGGCCTTCGACGCCGACTACTACGCAGTGGTCGACCTAGCGGGGATCACCCAGACCCTGGACAACCTCCGGTACGTCCTACTCGGAGCCGGCGCGGCGACCACCGTGATGGCCGCCCTCCTGGGCTCGTGGGCCAGCCGGCGCACGCTGCGTCCCCTGCGACGAGTCCGCGGCGCGGCCGAGGCCATCGCCGGTGGGCGCCTCGACACCCGTCTCGGCCCTCAGGCCGACCCGGACCTAGACCGCCTGTCCGACTCGTTCAATGAGATGGCCCGAGCCCTGGAGGCCCGGATCCACCGCGACGCACGGTTCGCGTCCGACGTCAGCCACGAACTGCGAAGCCCCCTGACGACCCTGATGGCCGGCGTGAGGGTGCTGGAGGCCCGTCGCGACGAGTTGTCCGAGCGCTCCCGCACCGCTCTCGACCTCCTAGTCCAGGACCTGGAGCGCTTCAACCGTCTAGTGAACGAGTTGCTGGAGATCTCCGGCTATGACGCCGGCGTGGCCCAGCTAGACCTCGCCGAGGTGAACGTGGCCCAGTTCCTCTCGGCCACAGTCGCCGGGGTGGACGGCATTCGGCTGGACCTCCCCGACGACGCCCACGACCTGGTCATCGAGGCCGACAAGCGACGCCTGGCCAGGGTCATGGCCAATCTCCTGGACAACGCCCGCCGTTACGGCGGCGGGGCGACCAGGGTGTCCTTCGGGTGCGACGAGGAGTTGGTCATCGCCGTGGAGGACGACGGTCCCGGCGTCCCCAAAGCCGAACGCGCCACCATCTTCGACCGGTTCTCTCGCGGATCGGCCGGCGGGCGAAGGGGCGCCGACGGCGGCACCGGCCTCGGTCTCAGCCTGGTGGTCGAGGACCTCCGACTCCACGGAGGACGGGCCGCCGTCGAGGACCGTCCCGACGGCCGCCCCGGAGCCCGCTTCACGCTGCGACTCCCCCTTCCCGAGCCGCACGAAGAAATGGAGGACGAAGACCGATGAGGCGCTCCCGCTCCACCCGGCTCGTTCCAAGGGTCCTCGCCGCGATGGCGATCCTCGGGCTGGCCGCGGCCTGCGGCATCCCACTGGACGACGAGCCCCGGGACCTCGCCGTGGACCTCCCCGACGCGCTCCTCCCGGCGGCGTCGACGACCACTGAGGCGCCCGCTCCGCCGGCCGTCGAGACCGAACTCGTCCAGATCTACTTGGCCAGGGCCGACAAGGACGACCGCATGGTCCTCCACCCCGTCGACCGCGAGATCCAGGGCGACGGCTCCATCAACGTGATCCTGGCCGAGGTGTTCGCCGGACCCAGCGCCGACGAGCAGGAGGCGGAGTACGTGTCGCCGTTCGCCGAAGGCAGCAAAGTGGTGGGAACGGTGCTGGAGGCCGGCCTGCTGGAGATCCACCTCGACTCGCTGGACGGCTTCCCGCAGGACGACAGCACCGGCAACCGGCTGGCCTTCGCCATGCTGGTCTGCACCGCGGTGGACCTGGTGGTGGGGGCCGAGATCGACCGNGTGGCCATCCTCCTCGACGGCGAGGAGGGCCTAGAGCCCATCAACGCGCCGGTCAGCGACGGCGAGCCTCCGGTGGACGGTTCGCCGGTGAACTGCGACAACTACGTCGCCTTCCAGGCGGCGGCGATCGAATTGGACGCCTGAGGGCGCAGCGGCCGGGCGCCGGGGGCAGGTGCCCGGATCAGCCGGTGGTGGTGCCCACCTCGATGCGGGCCTTGAGGTCGTCGATGGCGGCGTGCACCACCTTGGCCTCGAGTCGACGTCGGACGAAGCNGGGGAGGCGGACCAGTAGGTCCACGTCGAGGTCGTAGACCACCTGGGTCGCCGACGGATCGCCCTCGAAGGGCAGGAACTCGTACTCGCCGCTCATGCGCTCCAGTAGGTCGCCCTCCACTAGTCGCCACGAGATCCGCAGCGGGTTGGAGCCGTAGCTGTAGCGGAGCGTGTAACTGGTACTGCGACCCATGGCCGCGGCCCGGAAGTGGACGTCGCCGGGCCGGCCCTGGTCGTCGCGGACCAGGACCGTGGCCTCCTTGATGTCCGGCGCCCACTCTGGCAGGCGTTCGACGTCAAGCACCGTCTCGTAGCACTGCTCGGGCGTCGCCCGCACGATGGCCCGCTGGCTGGCGTGGTCGGTCATGGTCCGCCTCCTCCCCGCCGACACTACCGGTCGCCGAACCGGCCGTGGCGCGCTCCCCAGAGCCCGGCCAATCCCAACCCGTAGACCGGGACCAGCACCGAGGCGGCGACCGCCGTGTAGGGAGCGGCCGACGCCGCGGCCACCCCGACCACCACCTGGGCGGCCAGCAGACCCATCATCCGACGTCGGACCGGACGGGGTGCGCACCCGGAGAGGAAGTAGAGGCCCCCGATCCCGATGGCCGTGGTCCGACTCCGGTCCAGGGCAACCGCAAAGGCCCAGAGGAAGGCGCCGCACCCTAGGACAAATAGGCCGAGGTCGATGGCCACCGCGACGGCCCGCGGCACCCCGTCGGCGAGGACGGCCACGACGCTGGCCGACAAGAAGACCACCGTGCCGATGGCCGAGGCCCGCACGATGGCCGGACCAGTCGGACCACCCGCCGACCGTCCATCGACTGGCGAGCCGTCCCGATCGCCATCGGCGAGGCCGGCCGGGTCAGCCATCGAGGTCGGCACCGTCGATCCCCTGTCGGAGGCGTTCGACCAGAACGTCGTAGGAAAACTCGGCCTCGGCACGCCGACGCGCTGCCCGCCCCATCTCGGCCCGACGACCCTCGTCAGCCAGCAGGTCGGCCAGTGCGTCGGCCACCCGGGCCGGGGCGTCGGGACTTCGGACCACGATGCCCGTCTCCCCATCGCCTACCGCCTCGGCCGAACCGCCGCTGTCGCCGGCCACCGACGGCACCCCGGCCGCCGCGGCCTCCACGAACACGATGCCGAACCCCTCCTGCTCCAGGCCGCCCCACCGATTGCGGCAGAGCATGGAAAACACGTCGCCGGCGCCGTAGAGACCGGGCAGCAGCTCGTCGGGCACCCGCCCTAGGAGCCGCACCGGCGCACCGGTGGAAGCCACCAGTCCCTCGAGTCGGGCCCGGTCTCGGCCCGAGCCGGCGATGGCCACCACAGTGTCCGGCGCCACCGTCCGGAGCCGGGCCGCGGCCCGGACCAGGGTGTCCATGCCTTTTCGGGGCACAAGCCGGCTGACGGAGACGACCAGGGGGGCGTCCACCGGGAGGCCCAGTTCGCCGCGGACCGTAGCCCGCTCGGACGCGTCCAGCGGACGGAACCGGGTGGTGTCCACGCCGGGCGGCACGATCACGGTGGGCAGCGAGCAGCCGGCAGCCCGCTCGGCCTCGGTGGCCGGGTAGCGGCCGGCGCACACCACCAGGGAGGCACGGCGAAGCACCCGGCGAAGCAGCGAACGGGTTCCAGGCAGGCGGCCGGGCACCGTCACCTCGGCACCGTGGAGCACAACGGCGTACGGACGGTCCAGCCGCAGTGCGGCCAGGCCCACCGGAAACGCTGGGTCCCATACCACCAGTTCGGCGGCGTGGTCGGCCGCGAGGCGGTCGACCCGCCGGGCCACCGACCGGGTGGGCAGGAGCCACGGCTCGCTACTTCGGGAGATCGCGTGGTCCTGCTCGGCGTCGAAGCGCCCGGCGTCGCGGTGCGGCGTGGTGTGGACGGCTACGTCGCCGGGGGGCAGGCGGCGCCACAGCTCCCACAGGTAGGACTGGATGCCGCCGACCTTCGGGGGATAGTCGTTGGTGACCAGGAGGTGGCGCCTCACGCCCCCACCCTGCCGTCCGACTGTCGGAGTTCCTCAGCCACCGCCGGATCGCCGCCCGGGCCTCGGTCTGGGTGGTCGGCCAGGAGGTCGGTCCGACCCAGACGGGCGACGGCCCACACTGCGTGGGCACGCAGCAGGGCATCTGCATGTGCCAGGTAGTCGACGAGGACGCGGACGGTGGCCGGATCGTCGCCCGAGCCGGTATTGCCCAACGCGACCAGCGCGTTGCGGCGTAGGTACCGGGGGTCGCGCTCGGCCACATACCAGCGTCCGAAGCGGTCCATCACCTCGTCGTCCGACGCGTCGAGGACCGATAGCGCCTCGACGTCGGCTGCCGGGTCGACGGTGCCGTCGGCCGTCCGCTCGGGGCGCCCCACCGGACAGGCCTCCTGGCAGTCGTCGCAGCCGTACAGGCGCCCCTCAAGGGCTTCGCGAAACTCCAGAGGGATTGGTCCCGGTGCCTGAACCAGCCAGGCCAGGCAGCGACGGGCATCGACCACCCCGCCGTCGAGGATGGCGCCAGTCGGACAGAGGTCCAGACAGCGTCGACAGGTACCGCACCCATCGGGCACCGGTTCCGAGGCGGGCAGCGAAGCGTCGGTGACCACCGAACCGAGGACGAACCAACTCCCCCGCCCGGGCAGGAGCACGTTGGCATTGCGTCCCCACCAGCCGATCCCGGCACGCACTGCGGCCGCCCGGTCCACAAGGGCGTTGTCGTCGGCCACCACTCGGGCCGTCCACCCGTCGACCCGCAGGCGGTCGGCCACGACCTCCAGGCCCCGACGGAGCGAGGCGTAGTGATCGTGGCGAGCGTAGGCGGCGATCCGCATCCGCCCCTCGGCCACGTCGGCCAGTCGGGCCGCCGGCGTGCGCAGCGCCCCGACGACCAGGGACCGGGCACCGGGGACGATCCGCCCGGGGTCGGTCGAGCGGGCCGGATTGCGGAAGGTGAACTGCATGCCGCCGTGCAGCCCGGCGTCGCGACGGCGCTCGATCTCGACCCGGACCTCGTCGAACGGTTCGGCCGACGCGACGCCGAGCGCATCGAGGCCGGCCCGGGCCCCGAGGTCGGCCAGGTCGGCAACGAGCAGGTCAGGCGGCGACACGCCGCCAGCCTCCCATCTGGGCCCGGGGAGGTCAGATCCCGGCGCTGCCCTCGACCGTGTGGCGCAGCGGGGGAACCAGGCCCGACTCTCCGATGACCCGCAGGGCCCGGAACTCGTCGAGCTCGATCACCACCGCATCGCCGGGCTGGCGTCCGCAGAGGAAGGTGACCATGCAGTCGTCGCAGGTCTCCGTGCCCTGCTGCGAACACTCGTCGCAGTCGATCACCAGGGTGTCCCGCTCGTGGTCCCTATCCGTCGCGTGGTCCTTCGTGTCCAGGATCCTTATCTCATCCATGGTCGACATCATGACGAGGGGGTGTGACAGTCAACGTCGGATACCCCGCCCGGATGACTTGACGAACGAACATCTGTTCGATTCACTGGAGGGATGAGCCTTTCACCAGCCTCTGGCCCCTTCCAGACCAGCCTCGACGACCTGGGCCTCCCGCTGACCGACGTCCCGTTCTGCGTTGTCGACCTGGAGACCACCGGGACGTCGCCCGAGGGCTGCGCCATCACCGAGGTGGGAGCGGTGCGCCTCCGCGGCGGCCGCTGCGAGGGAACCTTCCAGACCCTCGTCGACCCGGGCCGTGGGATCCCCCCGTCCATCACCGTGCTGACCGGGATCACTGAGTCCATGGTCGTCGACGCCCCCCAGATCGAAGCCGTCCTCCCCTCCTTCCTTGAGTTCCTGGGCGATGCAGTGGTGGTCGGCCACAACGTGCGCTTCGACCTCGGCTTCCTGAACGCCGCTCTTAAGGCCGACGGTCGCCCGGCNCTGTCCAACCGNTCGATCGACACCTGCGCCCTGTCCCGCCGCCTGCTCCGNGACGAGGTCCCCAACCACAAGCTGGGNACNCTTTCCACCCNCCTCCGCCTGGACCACCAGGCNTCCCACCGGGCCCTCGACGACGCNCTGGCCACCGGCGACCTGCTNCACCTGCTGCTGGAACGGGCCCGGTCGCTGGGGGTGACCGGNCTGGAGGACTTGCTGGTCCTGCCCAAGCTGGCCGGCCACGCGCAGGCGGCCAAGCTCCGCCTCACCGAGGNCCTCCCCCGTTGTCCCGGGGTCTACCTGTTTCGCGGACGCCNGGGCGAGGTGCTCTACGTGGGGCGGGCTANCGACCTGCGGGCCCGGGTCCGNAGCTACTTCTCGTCCGACCNGCGCCGAAAAGTCCACCAGCTGCTGCGTGAGACCGAACGCATNGACCACCGAGAGTGCCACNACGTGCTGGAGGCCGCGGTGGCNGAGATCCGGCTCATCCACGAGCACGAGCCGCGGTTCAACCGGCAGGGCACCACNTGGCGCCGCTACGCCTACGTGAAGCTGTCCCTCGGCGAACGGTTCCCCCGCTTGTCGGCCGCCCGGGTGGTCCGCGACGACGGGGCCCTGTACGTCGGCCCGGTCGCCTCGACCTCGACCGCCCGACGGATCATCGAGGCCGTCGAGACGGTCGTGCCGTTGCGGCGCTGCACCGGCCGATCGGGAAGAACNCCCCGCACCGGGGCCTGCGTGCCGGCCCAACTGGGGGTGGCCACCTGCCCGTGCGCGGGCGACGTGTCCGAAGAGGACTACGCGGTCCTCGTGGAGCGGGCCCGATGGGGCCTGACAACCGATCCCANCTCGCTGCTGCGGCCCCTCGCCGATCGCATGTCCCGCCTCGCCGACGAGGAACGCTTCGAGGAGGCGGCCGAGATCCGCGACCGGGCCGCCGCCCTGTCCGACGCCGTGGTGCGCCACCGCCGCCTCGCTGCGCTCCGTTCGTCAGGGCGATTGGTGGTCCACCACGCCGGGCGGACCACTGCCGAGTTCCACCACGGCTCCCTGGTCGCCGTCTACGGCCCGACCGACGGCGCCGCGGGTCCGACCCTCCCCTTCATCCATGGCGAGGCACCCCTCGACACAGTGGGGGAGGGAACCACCGGGAAGGAAGAGGCCGACGAACTCCACTGCGTGGCCGCTTGGCTGCACGCCGAGGCCGACCGGCTGGTCGCCGGACACTGCGACGGAATCCTGGCTGAGCCGGTCGACCGACCACCCGGCTTCGCCCCGTCCCGGACACCTCGCCGGGGCTGACCGACGGGACCCATCCCTCGGGGCCGACCCGGGCCGGTCACTACCGTGGACGACGTGCCACGTCCGTCCACGACGGCCCATCTCCGGGTCGTCCCCCTCCTCCTGGCCGCCGCCCTCGCCGGCGGCGCGACTGCCTGTTCCGCGGGAGGGAACCCCGGAGAGTGGGTGGTGCCACCCATGGTCCCCTGTCCCGAACCGGCCGNACCCNCGGATNTGGAGGTGACCTGCCACCGGATCGAAGTGGACGGCGCCTCGCTGGCCATGGCCGTCCTCCATGCCGAGGATCCGACCGGCCCGCCCGTCCTGCACCTGCACGGCGGCCCCGGCGGCNGGGCGGTGGCCGACCGGCACCAGTGGCTGGCCCCCCGGTTGCCGCTGCTGGCCCACCACGACGTGATCCTCGTCGACCAACGGGGCGGTGGCTTCTCCAGCCCTTCGATGGACTGTCTGGAGGTCGACGGCTCGACCGCTCCGGAGCCTGCCCTCTACCGGGCCTGCCGCGATCGGCTCGACGCGGCGGGCGTCAACCGCTCGTCGGTCACCGTGGCCCGCCTGGCCAACGACCTGGTGACGGTCCGCCAGGCCCTCAGCATCTCACGCTGGCATCTCCACGGCGCCTCCTACGGCACCCGGGTGGCCCTGGAACTGCTCCGCACCGACAGAGACGCCGTGGCCTCGGTCGTCCTCGACTCGGCAGTGCCCCCAGACGTGTCCACCCACGACGATCTCCCTGGAGGTGTGGTCGACGCGGTGGCCGCCCTGGGACGTTGGTGCGCGGCGTCGGCCCGGTCGTGTCCGGCCGACATCGGTCAGCGACTGGGGACCGTGCTCGGACGCCTGGCCGACGAGCCGGCCACGGTGACCGTGCGGTCGGGCGAAACCCTCCGGGTGGACGACGGAACCTTCCTCCGCCTGGCTACCGACGTCCTGGCCGGCCCGGTCCCCAGAGGTCCGGCCACCGCCGCCACGGCCGTCGAGGCGGCAGCGACGTCATTGGCTGAGGCCGTCGCCCTCCTGATGGACGCCACCACGGCATCGGGACACGTCGAAGGCCGGGCCGTGGGCGACCCGGTGGCCGAGGGGGCCCAACTGTCGGTCGAATGTGCCGACGAGGTCCCGGACAACGACTTCACCGAGCCCGCAGACAACGCCCTCCCGCCCACCTGGGAGGACCGCGTCGCCGCGGCGGTCCGGGAGCGGTGGATGGACGTCCGCACCCTGTGCGCCCTGTGGGACGTGGAGCCCTCATCGCCGGCGACACGTCGGGCCGTGCGGTCCGACGTCCCCATGCTGGTGCTGGCCGGACTCCTAGACCCTGTGACGCCGGTCGACTGGGCCCGCCACCTGGTTCAGGAATCCGGCGACTTGGCCGACGCCGTGCTGGTCACCTCGGAGAGCTGGAGCCACGTGCCGTCGATGTCCGACACGTGCGCCGCGGACCTAGTCGCACGCTTCCTCCGCGACGGGACGCGACCGGAGGCCGGTTCCGTCGCCTGTCCCGAAGCGGAGTGACCCGGCCCGGGGAGGAGTCAGTCCCGAGCGATGGACGCCAGCGCTGCGGCAGCCGACCCGTCGGCGATGGAGCCGAAGGCCCGCTCCAACCCGTCGGCGATCCCGTCGGCAATCCCGGCCACCACCAGTCCGGCCGCCGCGTTCAACGCCACGATGTCTCGTCGGGGCCCAGTCTCGGTCCCGTCGAGGATGGCCCGGGCGATGGCCGCGTTGTCTTCCGGGGAACCGCCGACCAGGGCCGAGGCGTCCACGGTCGCCAGACCCACGCCCACCGGGTCCAACTCGAACTCGCTCACCTCGCCGTCGCGCAACTCCAGGACACGGGAGGGTCCGGTCAGAGCCAACTCGTCGAGGCCCCCGTCGCCGGTCACCACCCACGTGTGTTCAGACCCGCGGACCCGGAACACCTCGATCATCCGGTCGGCTAGGGCCGCTTCGGCCGCTCCGATCACCTGGCGCGCCGGCTGGCCGGGGTGCGACAGGGGCCCCAGCACATTGAAGACCGTGGAGATGCCCAGGCCGGCCCGGATGGGTCCGGCGAACCGCATCGCCGGGTGGTAGGCCCGGGCGAAGGCAAAACCGATGCGGCACTCGGCCACCTGGACGGCCAGCGCCTCGGACCCCATCTCGATCTCGACGCCGAGGATCTCCAGCAGGTCGAACGCCCCGGATGTGGACGATGCCTTCCGGTTTCCGTGCTTGCAAACCGTCGCCCCGGCGCCCGCGGCAACGAAGCAGGCCATGGTCGACACGTTCAGGGCTCCGTGCCGGCGACCGGCCACCCCGCCGGTCCCCACGATGTCGATCGTCCCCTCGGGAAGCACCAGCGGTTCGGCGGCGGCCACCATGGCCCGCACCAAGCCCTCGGTCTCGGTGGCCGTCTCCCCCTTGGCCTTCAGGCCGACGAGGAATCCGGCGATCTGGGCCGGCTCGGCCTCGCCCTCGAGGATCTCCGTGAGGATGGCTTCGGCCTCGTCGGCCGACAGGTCGTCGCCGGCACACAGCCGGTCGAGCAGTCCCGGCCAGCCGCCGTAAGCCTCGAGTGCCAAGGTCTGTGGGTCAGGCGGAGCGACGGCGCCGCAGGATCCGGCGACGCTCGCGTTCGGTGGTCCC
>PBUO01000004.1 GCA_002727895.1 Acidimicrobiaceae bacterium
CGCACCGGCGAGGAGGAGATCGTCGACCTGCTGCGCCACGGACAGGGCGTGCTGAACATCCTGCCCTTGGCCGGCGTGAAGGAGGAAGTCGACGCGGCCATCGTGGAGCTTTACCCGGAGGGTCGACGGGCCGCCGACGAGACCCTGAGCGTCCGGGCCGTCGGGAAGTAGTCGACCGGGTGGGCGGCCCCGTGGGCTCCGAGCAGGTGCCCTCCAACGTCCGGTCCCTGCGCCCGGACCCGCCGAACATAGATTCGGTATTCTCCCACGAGTCGGAGCGACGGGTGGCCGACCTGCTCGACTTCTACGAGATTGTCTGGGAGTACGAGCCCCGGACCTTCGTGCTGGAGGCCGACCTAGACGGGAACCCGACCAGCGCGTTCACCCCGGACTTCTATCTCCCCGACCACGACCTCTACCTCGAGGTCACCACGCTGCGACAATCCTTGGTGACCCGCAAGAACCGTAAGGTCCGGATGCTCCGGGAACGCCATCCCGGGATCCGGATCCGCATCCTGTACCGCCGGGACCTGGACCGACTGCTGGTCACTCACGCCGCTTGAGGCGGTGTACGCCAGCCCGCTGGCCGACGTCCGCTGCGACCTAGATGCCAGCCCAGGGTGGGTTGTCGGGTGGGGCAAGGAGTCCTTCCACGGCCGATAGAACTCGACCGGCCTGCACGACGCCGGGCCGGATCGACGGATTCGTGGTCTCCTGGTAGAGGTTCGTCACCCTCCACGGGAGGGCCAGGCTGTGCTCCGGGCCTGCGAGTCGGTTGCCACACTGTCCAGCAGGAACTTCTCGCCTACGTTCGGACACGGGATCGCCCTATCCCTGCTGCTGGTCGACGTGGTGGACGGGGAGGTCCTGGGCCCCGAACAGCGGGGACCGAGGCCCCGGTGACCGTGGTACCGCTCCCGTTCGTCGGTTCCTGACGCCGCTCCCGCTGGGACAGAGCCCCCGGGGGCAGGGTCAGTCCAGCAGGTCGGGCTGGTCTCGCAGGATCTGGTCGAACATCGGTTGGGCGCTAAACCAACTGGCGAAGTCGCCGGACAGCTTCTTGTGGGTGAGGGCCGCGGTCTCGTCGTCCATCACGATGGGGGTCCCGGCCGCCTCGGCCAGAAGCTGGGCCTGGCAGGAGCGCTCCATGGTCACGAAGAGCCAAGTGGCGGCGTCCACGCTCCGTCCCACGGTGAGCAGGCCGTGGTTGCGGAGGATGGCCGCGCTGCGATCCCCTAGGGCGTAGGCGATGCGCTTGCCTTCCTCAGGGTCGTTGACCACGCCGGTGTAGTCGTCGAACAGGACGTGGTCTTCGTAGACCACGCAGGCGTCCTGGGTGATGGGGTCGAGCAGGCGACCCAGCGACGACCACGTCTTGCCGTACAGCGAATGCGAGTGGGCCGAAGCGATCACGTCGGGGCGGGCCATGTGCAGGCCGGAGTGGATGGCGAAGGCCGCCTGGTTGACGGCGTACTCGCCGTGGAGGATCTCGCCGGTGTGGCTGACCAGCAGGAGGTCCGACACCCGGATGTGGCTGAACGGCGTGCCGAACGGGTTCGCCCAGAAGCAGTCCTTGTGTTCGGGGTCCCGGACGGTGATGTGGCCGGCCACCCCCTCGGAGAAGCCGAACCGGCCGAAGATCCGGAGCGCCGCGGCGAGGCGCTCCTTGCGGTGGCGACGCTCCGATTCGACGTCCTCGAACGTCGGTATGACGTAGGGGATCGGCTTCTTGGATCGGATCGCCTGGTTGTTCCGGGTGCCGGGCTCGGTCATGGTCGTTTCCCTCCTCCGGTCCCACCAAGGTTCGCGGTCGGGATGTGGCGCGAGCATACGCAGGCGTCCCCGACGGTACGGGGTCCGGCCGGGGGGGGATTCGCCTCCGCAGGGCTTCAGGCGGGCAGGACGTCGACGGTGCGCTGGCGCAGCCAGTGGTCGGCCAGCACCACCAGCGCCATGGCCTCGACCATGGGGACGGCCCGGGGTAGTACGCAGGGGTCGTGCCGGCCCCTGGCCTCCAGCGTGGTGGCCTCGTTTCCGGTGGTGACCGTGTCCTGGGCCGAGGCGATGGTTGCCGTCGGCTTGAAGGCCACCCGGAACAGCACGTCGTCGCCAGTGCTGATCCCGCCCTGGACGCCCCCGGACCGGTTGGTGGCTGTTCGGGGCCCGTCGGAACCCGGGACGAAGGCGTCATTGTGGGCCAGCCCGGTCATGGAGACGGCGTCGAAGCCGCTGCCGACGTCGAAGCCCTTGGTAGCGGGCAGAGACAGCATGCCCTTGGCCAGGTCGGCCTCTAGGCGGTCGAAAATCGGCGCCCCCAGGCCGGCGGGGACGCCACGGGCCACGCAGGTCACGATCCCACCGAGCGAGTCGCCGTCGCGGCGTGCCCCTTCGATGGCCGCTGCCATTGCCTCGGCTGCCTGGGGGTCCGGGCACCGGGTGGGGTGGGCATCCACGTCGTCGAGCGTCACTGTGCCGACGTCGACGTCCGAGTCAACCTCGTGGACCCTTGACACCCAGGCCAAGACCTCAATGCCGGCCACCTCGGCCAGTAGGCGTCGGGCGATGGCCCCGGCGGCCACGCGGCCGATGGTTTCCCGGGCGCTGGAACGCCCACCCCCCCGCCAGTCGCGGTGTCCGTACTTGGCGTCGTAGGTGTAGTCGGCGTGGGATGGGCGGTATAGATCCTTCAGGTGCTCGTAGGCCGAGGAGCGGGCGTCGTTGTTGCGTACCAGAACGGCGATAGGGGCACCGGTGGTGCGGCCCTCGAACACCCCCGACAGGATCTCGGCCCGGTCGGCCTCGCCGCGTTGCGTGGTTAGGCGACTCTGTCCGGGTCGGCGACGGTCCAGGTCGCGCTGTAGGTCGGCCTCGTCGAGGGCAAGACGGGGCGGGCAGCCTTCGACTACGACGCCGATGCCGGCGCCGTGGCTCTCGCCCCACGTGGCAAGGCGGAACGCGGATCCGAAGATGCTGCCCACGTCGGCGAGCATAGGGGCGCGCCCCGGGCTGCCCGGGATCCTTTGGTGCCCGTCCGGTCTCTTCGTGGGGTGAGGGGAGGGGTGGATACGATCGCCCGCCGTGGCATCGGTGGACGGCCTTCTGAACCTGGCGACGGCTTGGGAGGCCATCGCCGACGAGGTTGGCGACCAGCCGGCCTTGGCTGCCGGAGGCCGACGGACCTCGTGGGCCGAGTTCGAAGACCGGGCGGCCCGGCTGGCCACCACGCTGTCCTCCCATGGCCTCCGCCCGGGGTCGCGGGTGGCCCTGTTCCTGTTCAACGGGACCGCGTACCCAGAGTCCCAGTTCGCGGCGTTCAAGGTGCGGGGCGTCCCGGCCAACGTGAACTACCGGTACACCGGTGACGAGTTGGCCTACATCCTCCAGAACGCCGACGCCGAGGCCATCGTCTACCACCACACACTCGAGGACCGCATCGCCGGCGTCCGAGGCTCTTGCCCTGACTTGAAGTTGGCCATCCGGGTGGGGGGTGAACCGTCTGAGGCTCCCGACTGGGCCGTCGACTACGAGATGGCCCTTTCGGCCGAACCGATGCCCCGCATCGAGCGGTCGGGTAGTGACCTTTGGTTCCTGTACACGGGTGGCACCACCGGCTTGCCCAAGGCCGTCATGTGGGACCACACCAACCTCCTGGGGACCATGGAGGCCACCTTCCGGCCCTACAGGACACCGGTGCCGTCCACCCCGGCCGAGGCAGCCGACACGGCTCGCCGGATCGCCGACGCGGGAACCGAGGTCCGCCAGCTTTGCGCGGCGCCACTGATGCACGGCACGTCGGGCATTCCCGGCCTGGCCACGCTCAGCCACGGCGGCATGCTGGCTACCCTTGCCTCCCGAAACTTCGACGCCGACGAGCTGTGGCAGGTGGTGGCCGACGAGCGGATCACCATGGTCACCATGGTCGGCGATGCCTTCGGTCGACCGATGGTCGAGGCTTTGGACCGGGCCGTCGCCGGCGGTCGGACCCATGACCTCTCGTCGCTCCGCCTCCTGCTGTCTTCCGGGGTGATGTTCAGCGCCCCTGTCAAGGAGGCCCTCCTGGCCCACCACCCGTGCACCATCGTGGACGCGCTGGGCTCGAGCGAGGGCACGGGCATGGCCAACCAGATCACCTCGGGCAGTTCCCGAAAGGCGGGACGGAAGGAGACCACGGCACGCTTCGGCCTCGGTCCGCACACGAAGGTGTTCACCGAAGACGGTCGAGAGGTGGGGGCCGGCTCCGGCGAGCGGGGCCGCATAGCGTTGGGGTGGCCCCTGCCCGTCGGTTATCACAAGGACCCGGTCAAGACCGCGGAGACATTCCCCCTAGTGGCCGGGCGACGCTGGTCGATCCCCGGCGACTGGGCCACCGTCGAGGCCGACGGGACCATCACCCTGCTTGGTCGCGGCTCGGCCTGCATTAACACCGGCGGCGAAAAGGTTTTCCCCGAGGAGGTCGAAGAGGCCCTTAAGGAGCTGGCTGACGTCACCGACTGCAACGTGGTTGGGATCGACGACGACCGGTGGGGCCAGGCCGTTACAGCGGTGGTCGAGTTGGCCCCGGACAGTGTCGTCGACGAGGCCGCCCTCCGCGAGGCGCTCCGTGGCCCGCTGGCTGGCTACAAGGTGCCGAAGCGGATCGTCTTCGTCGACCGATTGCAGCGCAGTCCCAACGGAAAGTCCGACTACCGCTGGGCAAAGCAGTTCGTGGTCGACGCCCTCGCCTGACCCGACCCTCGGGCCGGCGACCGTCAGTGAGGGATGGTCAGTCCACGGCGTCCTGTGTAATGGTGCGACCCTCCGTCGGGTTCGTCCGGGTTCGGATCTCATCGTGTCGGTTCCCGATGTTCTCGACGTGCCGATCGTCGCTGAACACCCAGAACGTCCCGTCCCGCACCGCGTCGTGCACCATCTCGGCCACCTGGCTGGGTCGGAGGGCCTCGGTGGCGATCATCTCCAGGAACGCCTCGCGGGTGGCTACCTCTTCGTCGGTGGGCGGCTCGGCCAGGGCGTCGGCTAGGTTCTCGGGACGGTTGCGGGCCGAGTCGAAGATGCCAGTGGCCACGAAGCCAGGGCACAAGGCGGTGACCCCCACGTTGGACCCGGCGGCCGCTTGCTCGTTGTAGAGGGCTTCGGCGATGGCCACAGCGGCGTGCTTGGTGGCCGAGTAGGGGCCGAGGCTGGGGTAGGCGGTGTGGCCGGCCACCGAGGCGGTGACAACCACGTGACCCTCGTCTCGCTCGACCAGCCCGGGGAGGAAGGCGTCGAGGCCGTGCACGATGCCCATCAGGTTCACTCCGACGATCCACTGCCAGTCGGCCAGGGTCTGCTTGTGAAGCGGTCCCGACAGGGCCACCCCGGCGTTGAGGCAGACCACGTGGACGGCGCCGAATGCATCGTCGACCGCCGCGGCCAGGTCGTGGACAGATCGGGCATCGGCCACGTCGCAGCGCACCCCAAGGACCTCGGCCCCGGCGTCGCGGAGACCCTCCACCGCGGCGTCTAGCGCTGGCTCCTCGATGTCGGCGATGGCGACCTTCATGCCGGCGATTGCGAACCGCTGGGCGAAGGCCAGCCCCAGACCCGAGGCGCCTCCGGTGATCACCGCCACCTTCCTGTCCAGGTCCGTCATCGTGGGCACCTCCGTCGATCGTGGGATCAGAGTTCCAGTAGGGCCTGCTCGAGGAGTTCGGGCATGGCCGGATGGATCCACAGCTGTCCGGATGCCATCTGGTCCACGGTAAGGCCAGCGGCCATGCCCTGGACGAGCTGCTGGACGAGCGTCGGGGCCTGCGGCCCGAGCACGTGGGCGCCTAGCAGCAGGCGAGTCTCCGGGTCAGCCAGAACCTTGGCGAAGCCGGTGGTGTCCTCCATGGCCCATCCGTAGGCGGTCGCCGCGTAGTCGCGGGTGGCGGCCACGAAGGGGCGTCCTGCGGCCACCAGGTCCCCCTCGGTGGCACCGACCGAACCGACCTGGGGGTGGCCGAACACGGCGTGGGGCACGACCCGACGGTCGATGGTGGTCGGGTTGTTGGGGTTGACGAGTTGGCCGGCCACCAGACGGGCCTCATCGTTGGCGGTGTGCTTTAGCTGTACCGGGTTGGTCACGTCGCCGAGGGCCCACACGCCCTCCGCCGTGGTCCGGAGCCGGTCGTCGGTGACCACGTAGCCCAGGCCGTCCACCTCGATGCCGCCGACGACCACGTCGGCCCGGTCTCCATTAGGGATGCGGCCGGTGGCCACCAGGAGTTGGTCGCCGTCAAGGGAGGACCCGTCGGAGAGGGCCAGGTGGAACCCACCGGCGTCGTAGGCGACCTGGTCCACGGTGGCACCGAGCCGCAGGTCGAGGCGTTCTGCATAGGCAGCGGTGAGGCGGCGTCGGATGTCGTCGTCGGCGCCACGTAGGACCAGTTCGCCCCGGTGGACGATGGTCACCCGGCTGCCTAGGCCGTCGAACACATGGGCCATCTCCAGGGCGATGAACCCGCCGCCAAGGACGACGAGGTGCTCGGGTAGTTCGTCGACACGCATGACGTCGTCGGACGTGCGGTAGGGCACGGCGTCGAGGCCGGGGAATGGGGGGATTGACGACCGGGCCCCAATGGCTAGCACGATGCGATCTGCGGTGACCTCCTCGCCACCCAGATCGACCGTCCGCTCGTCGGTAAAGCGAGCGTGGTGGCGGTACACGGTGACGTTGTCCAACGACTCCCGGTAGGCCAGGCCGCCCTCGGCGATGGCGTCGATCCGGCCGAAGATCCGACGCCGGACGGCCGGCCAGTCGGCCCGCTCGGCCGAGGTCCGCAGTCCGAGGCGACCGCCGGTCCGGGCGGCCAGGGACACGTCGGCCGCGTGGACCAGCATCTTGGACGGGATGCAGCCCCGGTTCATGCAGGTACCGCCGAACTCGGCCGGCTCGGCGATGCCCACGTCCCAGTCGTCGTGCTCCGGCCCGATGATCGTGTTGCCGGAGCCGCCGCCGAGGATCAGCAGGTCGTGGTGGGGCATGTCGAAGGTCCGGTCGTCAGCCGGCGGCTAGGAGGTCGCCTAGATGGCGCAGCGTCTGTGTGCCGGCGCCCAGCGAGGTGGTCAGGTGCTTGTTCCACAGGGTGTAGCGGTGGAGCGGGTAGTCGGCGGCCACGCCCATGCCGCCGTGGCAGTGCTGGGTGGCGTTGGCCACGTCGGTGGCCCGCTCGGAGGCCCACCATTTGGCCACCAGGAGGTCCTCGGCGGCGTCACGACCGGCGGCGAGGCGCCAGGCGGCGGAGAAGGTGGCCAGACGGATGCCGCCAACGTTCACGAACTGGTCGGCCAGGCGCTGTCCGACTGCCTGGAAGGTGGCGATGGGACGGCCGAACTGCTCTCGGTTCGAGGCGTACTCGGCGGTCATAGATAGCGCCCGCTCCGTGACGCCCAGCTGGGTGGCACAGATCCCGAGCCGCAGGTGGTCGAGCAGGACTTTGCTGGCCGCGGGGTCCCCGCCGCCTCTGCCGAGCATGTCGCCGGGCGTTCCGTCGAAGGTGACGTCGAAGAGGGGCTGGCGACGGGTCGAGGTGTCCTCGACGGTCGTCATGCCGGCCGCGTCGGCGTCGACCAGCACGCAGCGCGGGCCGTTGGGGGTAGTCGCGGTGACCAGCAGCGCGGACGCTGCGTCGAGATGCTCGACCACAACCTTGCGGCCCGATAGGCGACCGTCCAGGAACGAACAGGTGGGCTCGGCCAGGCGGTCGTCGAGGAGTTCCTGGACGGCCACGGTAAGGACTGTGGAGCCGTCGGCCACGCCGGGTAGGAGGCGTCGACGCTGGTCCCCGGAACCGTGCCTGTCGACGACCAGGGCGGCTATCGATGACGGCAGCAGGGGGAGGGGCGCCACGTGGTTGCCCTGGGCGCGGAGCAGTAAGGCCAGGGCGACGCTGTCGAGTTCGGCCCCGCCGACGTCCTCGCCGAGGGCGATGCCCAGTAACCCGGCCTCGGCCAGAGTGGCCCACAGATCGCGGTCGAACCAGCCGCCGGCCGCCTCGACTGAGCGGTGTCGTTCGATGTCGAGGCCGTTGCCCAGGATGGCCTCTGCTAGGTCTGCGACGGCCCTCTGCTCCTCAGTCGGCGTGAAGTCCACGGTCAGCGCCCTTTGTCGGCCTTCGTCACCGAATCCGGCTTGCGTCGCTTCTCTCGGGGGAGCCCGAGCCCGGTCATGCCGATGATGTCGCGCTGTACTTCGTTGGTGCCCCCGCCGAAGGTCAGAACCCACACGCTTCGGTAGGCCGCCTCGATGGAGTGCAGGACGGTGGCGCCCGGTGAGTCCTTCGTCAGATGGCCGGTGGCGCCAAGCACCTCGGTGAGAAGGGTGTACACCCGGTGCATGGACTCCGAGCCGTGGACCTTTACCGACGAGGAGTCGGCGGGGCTCATCCGACCCGCCGTGTTCTCGGCGGCCACGTACCAGTTAAGGAGGTCGAGGTGGCGGGCCAGGGCCCGGCACTCGGCCAGCTTGACGCCAACCCACTCGTGGTCGATGACCCGCTGGCCGTCGGCGGCCACTGTGTCCCGGGCCCAGGCCACGGCCTGGTCGGTGATGGTGGTCAGGCGGGCGCCGGGGAACAGCGACACTCGCTCGTGGTTGAGCTGGTTGGTGATGAGGCCCCACCCGCCGTTGATCTCGCCGACCCGCATGGCGTCGGGGACCCGGACGTCGTCGTAGAAGGTGGCCGTCGTGTGGGTCTGGCCGAAGGTCTCGAAGGGCTGGATGGAGAAGCCGGGGTCGGTTGTGTCGACCAAGAACATGGTGATGCCTCGGTGGGCCGGCGCGTCCGGGTCGGTCCGGGCGGCCAGCCAGATGTAGTCGGCGTTGTAGGCGAGGCTGGTGTACAGCTTCTGGCCGTTGACGATCCAGTGGTCTCCATCGCGCAGGGCGCGGGTACGCAGCGACGCCAGGTCGGTTCCGGCCCCGGGCTCCGAGTAGCCGATGGAGAAGTGCACCTCTCCGGCCAGGACCCTGGGGAGGAAAAACGACTTCTGCTCGTCAGTGCCGAAGCGGCGGATCGTCGGGCCGACGGTGTTGGTGGTCAGGAACGGGATGGGGCAGCCGGCGGCCTGTGACTCGTCGTAGAAGATGTACTGCTCAATCGGGGTGAAGCCCCTACCGCCGTATTCCACCGGCCAACCCACGCCGAGCCAGCCGTCGGCGCCGATGCGGCGGACCAGGTCCTTGTAATCGGGGTTCTCGGCGAACTCGGCGCTGGACACGCGGGCCTTGGTCTCGGGGGTCATGATCTCTCGGAAGTAGGTCCGCAATTCGACCTGGAGTGCCTGCTGTTCGTTGGTCAGGTCGAGGAACACGCCGGGTTAACTCCGGGGGACGTCCTGCCAGGCGGCGCCCTTGAAGGGGTCGGGCTCCTTGGGCAGGCCGAGGACCCGTTCGCCGATGATGTTGCGCTGTACCTCGTCGGTGCCGCCGGCGATGCTGACTCCGGCCGCCGAGATGCAGAAGTTCGACCACTTGGCGGCCTCGTCGGCACCCGGAGCGTCCAGGTCCCACGCCTGTCCCGAGGGCCCGAGGATGGCCATCGCAGCATCGCGGGTCCGGCGGGCGAGCAGGGCGCCGGCGAGCTTGGCAATCGACCCTTCGGGTCCGGGTACCCGGCCGGCGGCCGCCTCGGCACGAATCCGCTGGGACACGTATTCCTTGATCTCCTCGCCGATGGCCAGGTTGGCCAAGGCCTGTCGAACCGTCGGATCGGAATCCCGGCCTAGGTTGCGGGCCAGGCGGATTAGGTCAGGGTGGCGCTTGGCGTTGAGGGCGCCGCTGCCGGTCCCGATGGACACCCGCTCGAACATGAGCATGCTGACGGCCAGGTTCCACCCCTGGTTGACCTCGCCGAGGAGGTCGTCGGCTGGGACCCGCACGGAGTCGAAGAAGACCTCGTTGAAGCCGCGGGCCCCCGAGATCTGGACCAGCGGACGGATGTCCACGCCTGGGGCGTGAAGGTCGACGATGAACATGGACAGGCCCTGGTGCTTGGGCAGCGCCGGGTCGGTGCGGGCTACTACGAGGCCGAAGTCGCAGTAGTGGGCACCCGAGGTCCAGACTTTCTGACCGGTGAGAATCCATTCGTCGCCGTCGCGGAACGCCCGGGTGGAAAGGCTGGCCACGTCGGAGCCGGCACCCGGCTCGGAGAACATCTGGCACCACACGTGGGTGCCGCGGATGTTGTCGGCCAGATGGGCGGCCTTCTGCTCGGCGGTCCCGTACTGGTTCAGCATCGGCAGGCACATGCCATGGCTGATGGACAGCGGCCCGTCGGGGAGTCGCCAGCCGGCCGCCGTCCGGGTGAAGAGTTCCTGATGTCGGCGGGTGAGGCCAGCCCCCCCGTACTCGACCGGATAGGTGAGGCCGGCGAGGCCGGCGTCGGCGAGCGCGGCCTGGTAGGCCCGCGCGGCGTCGAGGGCAGTTTTGTCGCCAACCGGGTCGCGGCCACCGTCTGGCTCGTCGTCGGCGTCGGCGCGCGGACAGCGAGCATCTAGGAAGGCCTCCACGGTGGCAACGAAGGCGGCCTCATCGAACTCCGGTGNCACGTCGGTGGAATTGTTGGCCATGTCAGGAGGCATCGCCCGGCGACGGTACCGGTCGGGTCCGTTCCAGGGCGCATCAGGCCCGGCAACGGAATCCAGGCCAAACCGGTGGCGGGTTCCACCCGGTGCTCGGCTATCGGAGCCCGCGGGCCCCCGTCCTAGGATTGGCCCCACGCACTGCCGGGAGGACACCGCCTTCCCGAGAGGCTCAGGGCGCCCAGGAGGATCCATGACCACCACGAGCCAGCCCACCACGAGGCAGCGCGTGCCGGCCGTCGAGGGATTCTTCACCATGGACGACGAGCCGTTGCTGATCGGCGGACGGCTCGACACCGGGGGTTACTGCTTTCCCCGCCACCTGGGTGGCTCGGACCCCCGACAGTCTTCGGGCGAGGTAGAGGAAGTGCTGTTAAGCCGACGGGGTCGTATCTGGTCGTTCACCAACAGCGCCTACCCGCCGCCGCCGCCGTTCATCGTGGCCGAGCCCTACGTGCCGGTCGTGGTGGCCGCCGTGGAGCTGGAGGCGGAGAAGATGGTGGTGCTCGGCCAGGTGGTGCCCGGCTTCACCGTCGACGACATTGAAGTGGGCATGGAGGTAGAGCTGATCCTTGGCGTGCTGTACGCCGACGAGGACACCGAGTACCTGACCTGGCAGTGGCGGCCCGTTGACGCGGAGCCGTCCGCCGGAGGAATGGTATGAGTGGCGTTGACGAGATCGCGGTCCTCGGGGTGGGGATGCACCCCTGGGGCAAGTGGGGGCGGAACTTTGCTGATTACGGCGTCCACGCCGCTCGGGAGGCCTTGGCCGACGCCGATGTCGACTGGAGGGACGTGGGCTTCGTATCGGGTGCGATCACCGTGCGGTGCGGCTACCCCGGNTACGTGGCCGGCTCGACCTTCGCCCGTGNGCTGGGCTTCACCGGCGCGCAGGTGGCCTCCAGCTATGCGGCCTGCGCCTCAGGTGTGACCGCCTTGTCGGTGGCTCGTGGCCAGATCCTGTCCGGGGCCTGCGACGTGGCGCTCGTGGTGGGTGCCGACACAACACCCAAGGGCTTTCTGGCCCCCCAGGAGGGCGAGCGACCCGATGACACCGACTGGCTGCGCTTCCACATGGTGGGGGCTACCAACCCCGTCTACTTCGCCCTACACGCCCGTCGGCGAATGGCGTTGTACGGGGCCACGCCGGAGGACTTTGCCATGGTTAAGGCCAAGAACAGCCGACACGGCGTCCACAACCCCAACGCCCGATACCCCAAGGAATACGATGTCGATGACGTGGCCAACTCGCCCGTAGTGTCCGACCCTTTGCGGCTGCTGGAGATCTGCGCCACCAGCGACGGCGGGGCGGCGCTGGTGGTCTGCTCCATGGAGTACGCCCGATCGAAGGGTGTCGTTGACCCGGTCCGGGTGGCTGGCCTGTCGACGGTGACGCCGACTTATCCGGACACCGTGATCGATCTGCCCTACCTGGCCACTGACTCGGCGGCCACCGCCGAGCCGCCCGAGTTGGGCTTCAAGGAGTCCATTGGAGCCCGGGTCTACGCCGAAGCCGGACTCGGCCCCGACGACGTGGACGTCGCCGAGGTTTATGACCTGTCCTCGGCCCTGGAACTGGACTGGTACGAGCAGTTGGGCCTGTGCGCCCAAGGAGAGGCCGAGACGCTGCTGCGGTCGGGTGCCACGTCGATCGGCGGCCGCATCCCGGTGAATCCCAGCGGNGGACTCGGGGCCTTCGGGGAGGCGGTGCCCGCCCAGGCCATCGCCCAGGTCTGCGAGCTCACCTGGCAACTCCGGGGCCAGGCCGGTGCCCGACAGGTTGAGGGCGCCCGGGTCGGCGTTACGGCCAACCAGGGCCTGTTCGGCCATGGCTCGTCGGCCCTGCTCCGGCGGGCTGGCTGAGGAGGGGAGCGGACATGGCGCTGCACGAGGTGGTGGCCGACGGGGTGGCCACTATCACCATGGACAACCCGCCGGTCAACGCCCTAGGCGCGGGCGACACCTACGCCCTGGCCGGGATGTTGGACGGCTACCGCACCCGGGACGATGTCCGGGTGGTGGTACTCACCGCTGCGGGGCGGGGCTTCTGCGCCGGCGTGGACATCAAGGAGATCCAGGCCACAGATGCCGACGGCGGCCACCTGGGCCTTGTCGAGGCCAACCGGTCGTGTGCGGAGGCCTTCCGGGCCGTCTACGAGTGTGCGGTGCCGGTGGTGGCCGCGGTGAACGGCTTCTGCCTGGGGACCGGCATCGGCCTAGTTGGCAACGCGGATGTCATCGTGGCTGCCGAGGGCGTGGGCTTCGGCCTCCCTGAGGTTGACAACGGGGCCTTGGGCGCGGCGACCCACCTGATGCGCCTGGTGCCAGCTCACCGAGCCCGCTGGATGCTCTACAGCTGCGAGCCGGCCACGGCCGAGGAACTCCACGCCTACGGGTCGGTACTCCGTGTCGTCAAGGCCGACGACCTGATGGACGCCGCGGCCGAGGTGGCTTCCGTCCTGGCCGCCAAGTCGCCCGATGTGCTGCGGGCGGCCAAGGCGTCGATGAACGGCATCGACTTGGTCGACGTCCGGCGCAGCTACCGCTACGAGCAGGGGTTCACTTTCGAGTTGAACCTGCTGGGACGGGGCGACGAGGCCCGATCGGCCTTCCTGCGCGGCGAGCGCTCGAGCAACGCGGCCGCCGACTAAGGCCGCCGACCGTTCCATGGCCGGCGACGAAGCCGAGACCAGCCTGGTGCTCCTGGCCGGAGGCCTGGGGTCCCGGTTCGGGGGAGCCAAGCAGTTGGCCGCCGTGGGCCCGGACGGGGCGGCGATCCTGGACCACTCAATCCGCGAGGCCCGGACTGCTGGCGTGGAACGCATTGTGGTGGTGGGGCGGTCCGACTTGGACGCGGACCTGCGGAACCACCTGGCCACCCAGCACCCTGACCTCGAGCCGGTCATCGTCCACCAAGACGCCTTCGGGCCAACTCGGGCCAAGCCGTGGGGAACCGGGCACGCCGTGGCCAGCGCCTTGTCGGCCGTCGACGGACCGGTTGTCGTCCTGAATGCCGACGACCACTATGGACCGACCGGGATTGCTCGGGTGGTGGCCACGATGGACGCTGGTCCCGGCGATTCTGGAGGAGGAGTACCCCGTGCGGCGATGCTGGGCTTCCGACTAGGGCGCACCCTGCCGGCCGCCGGCAGGGTGTCACGTGGAGTCTGCGCGGTGGACGATCGCGGGCACCTCGTCGGTCTGGTGGAGACGCACGGGATCGAACGGGTCCCCAACGGTGACGGCATCCGGGCCACCGATCCGGCGGGCACGCTGGACAGCGACACGCCGGTATCGATGAACATCTGGGGCCTGCCCGTCGAGGCCGTCGAGGCCCTAGCCGGGCAGTGGCTCGACTTCCACGCCGTTCACGCCGACTCCGACACGGAGGAGTTCCTGCTGCCGGTGGCCCTCGAGGAGCAGCGCCGGGCCGGGTGCCTGGTGGTCGACGTCCTTGACACCGACGAGGACTGGATCGGGATTACCAACCGTGACGACCTGGAGGTGGCCCGGGCCGCCTTCGCCGCCTTGGGGACCTGACGGCGTGCTGCTTCTCCGTTTCGACCTCCGCATCCCACCGTTCGTCGAGGACCTGACGCCGGCTCTCCAGTACGGCGAGATGCTGAACATGGTGCGATTCGCAGACGAGCGTGGCTTCGCCGGGGTTGTTCTCTCGGAGCACCACGCCGCCGACGATGGTTTCATGAGCGCCCCGCTTGTCGTGGCAGCGGGGGTGCTGGGCGCCTCTCGGAACCTCTTCTGCTCCGTGTCGGCCCTGCTGCTGCCCCTGCACGACCCGATCCGCGTAGCCGAGGACGTGGCCGCTCTGGACCTGATGGCGCCCGGCAGGGTCAACGTGGTGATTGGGGTCGGCTACCGTGACGAGGAGTTCGCCATGTTCGGCCGGGACCGGACCCGGCGTGGACGTGCCGTTGACGAGGGCCTCAAAGCCCTGCTGGCAGCCTGGGCCGGAGAACCCTTCGAGTACCAAGGCCGTCCGGTCCGAGTCACGCCGCTCCCCGCCAGCCCGCCACAATCCCTGCTGGCCGTCGGTGGTTCAGTCGAGGCCTCGGCCCGCCGGGCCGCCCGACACCACCTGCCTTTCGTCCCCGCCATCGGCGACCCGGAACTGGCTGCCGTGTACGAGGCGGAGTCGGCCGCCGTCGGCCACCAGGCGCCCTTATGCATCCTGCCCAGCGGACCTGGCTTAGTGTTGGTGACCCGGGACCCCGAGGCCCTGTGGGACCGGATCGGCGAGAACCTCCTGTACGACGCGCGGGCCTACTCGGCGTGGCAAAAGCCCGACCAGCGGACCTCCTGGCAGGTGGACGCCACCGACTTGGCGTCGCTCCGCTCAGCGGGACAGCACGCCATCCTCACCCCCGGCCAGTGCGTNGACCTCNTTCGGTCCAACGGTGCGGCGGTGGTCCACCCGCTATGCGGCGGAATCGACCCCGAGGTGGGGTGGGAGTCGCTACACCTGATCGCCGACGAGGTCGTCCCGGCACTGTCCGGGGGTTGACCAAGCGTCCCGGCTGGGGAGTCGTCGGCGCCAGCGGCANAATCGAGGAGGAACTCATGCCAGACCTGCTGATCGAACGCGACGGGCCCGTGGCNGTCCTGACCATGAACCGGCCGGCCCGCCGCAACGCCATGACCCTGGCCATGTTCGGGCGTCTAGCCGACGCCTGGGACGAGATCGACGCCGACGCGGACGTCCGGGCCTGCGTTCTGACCGGATCCGGCGAGCACTTCTGCGCCGGGATGGACCTGCGGGCCATGGCCGGAGACGTGGACGACACCGATGACTACGACGTGGCCGGCCGCATGGAGCGNGAAGGAGCCGGCTGGATCTTCGATGGGCTACTCAAGACCCGCCACCCTCGGGTGCCGGTCATCGCCGCGGTCGAGGGCAATGCCATCGCAGGGGGGACGGAGATCCTTCAGGGCACTGAGATCCGGATCGCCGGCGAGAGCGCCACATTCGGGGTCTCGGAGGCCCGCTGGTCCCTGTACCCGGGTGGCGGTTCAGCGGTGCGGCTGGCTCGTCAGATTCCCTTCACCGCTGCGGCCGACATCCTGCTAACCGGCCGCCACGTACCGGCCGACGAGGCGAAGGCCCTGGGCCTGATCGGCGAGGTGGTCCCCGACGGCACAGCCTTGGAGCGGGCCATGGAGGTTGCGTCGACGGTGGCCGCCAACGGGCCGCTGGCCGTGGAGGCCATACTCCGAACCCTTCGGGAGACCCCCGGGATGACCGAGGAGGAGGCCTTCGCCTTCGAAGAGCCGCTANATCGGGCCGTGTTCGCCTCGGCCGACGCGAAAGAGGGCCCCAGGGCCTTCGCTGAGAAGCGACCGGCCGACTTCCGCCGGGAGTAGTGGGTCAGGGCCCGTCGGACGTGCCGGCCGGTTCGGTGGCCTCAGCGATCCGTCCTGGCCCCCGGTCCAGGCCGGGCAGCGTGGGCTGGAACTCGTAGCCCCGTTCAGCGGCNTCGGCCAGAATCAGGCGTTCGCACTCGGTCCATGTGGTNGCCCGGGTGCCCGGNAGGNNCCTGTTGTATGGGGCGTCGAAGACGATGACCCGGTTGCCGGTGGCCCGCAGTGCGTCGATGTTGTGGGGCCCGTCGTCCACGTAGAGGTCGGCGCCTACCTCCGGCTTGTCGCCCATGAAGCAGATGTCTCGGTACGGGATGCCGATCCGGTCCAGCCAGGCCACCGTGTCGGCGATGGCCGTGGCGTGGCTCCAGTTGACGTAGAGGCGGTGTGTGATGATCCGGATCCACACGCCGGCATCCGACAGGCGCCAGAGCGAGTCGGCCACCCCGTCGATCGGTGGCATCCACGAGAGGATCCGCCGCTCGGTGACCGCCAGGTGGTGGAGGCGCTCGAACTCCTCGGCGTCGAGCCCCCACTCGGCGAAGTCCCAGGACCGCTCCAGGGGGAGGTCGTCGACGGGACGGCCAAGTTCCTCGGCGACGACCGTGCGGAAGGCCTCGGTGTAGTCGCCGCAGACCCCGTCCAGGTCCACGCCGAGGACGTAGGGGCGGTCCACGGGTGCGGTCTCGGCTCGGGTCCGGGCCGACGTCTCAGCCGGCGGTCAGGCCGCCGTCGACGGACACGATGGCCCCGTGCATGCGGCTGGCCTCGTCGGAGGCCACGAAGGCGATCACGTTGGCCAGTTCCGAAGGGTCGGCCATACCGCGGTAGCCGATGTAGGGCTGCATGAGCGAGTAGTCGAGGTCCTCGGGCATGTCGAAGCCCCGGCTCATGGGGCTGTCGACGCCGCCGGGGGCCACGGCGTTGATGCGGACCGGCTCCTTGGCGTACTCCATGGCGAGGGCCCGTGTCATGTTGACCACCGCACCCTTGGCGGCCGAGTAGGCGACGGTGTACGCCTGGCCCATCAGGCCAGCGTTGGAGGCCACGTTGACCACGTTGCCGTGACTGGTCACCAAATGGGGCAGCGCGGCCTGCGCGCACCAGAAGGTGCCGGACAGGTTCACGCCCATCATCCGGTTCCAGCCCTCCTCGGTAATGTCCGCCACGTGCTCAGCCCAGGTGATGCCGGCCACGTTGGCCAGCACGTCGAGACGTCCGTGGGTGGATACCGCGTGGGCGACCGCGGTGATGCAGTCGTCCCGAACCGACACGTCGCCGGTTGCGGTGGTCATGGTGCCCCCAGCCTCGGCCACTTGGGCGGCCACGACGGCGAGGCCTTCGGCGTCCCGGTCGAGGCCCACGACGATCGCCCCGTCAGCGGCCATGCGCAGCGCCGTGGCCCGGCCGATGCCCGAGGCGGCACCGGTGATGAGGGCGACCCTGTCGTCAAAGCGTCCCATGGCAACGACCGTACCGGGCGGCACGACCCGGAGGCCGGTTGGCCTATCGGCCCGTGGGGTCAGGTGCGACGTTCCACCCGGCGTCGGCCACCGTCGACTACGGCCTGGTCGAACTCCCGGCCCCGGGGACACCGGAAGGCGAGGCTGATCCGTGGATGTGCGACCGATGCCTTTGGCACGCAGTGTTCGAAGCGCTGCTGGACGGGGCCCGACATGACGAGGAGGTCGCCCGAGGAAAGGGTCCACGGAATCGACGGGCCGCCGCCCCTGGGCCGGATCCGGAAGGCCCTGGGTCCGCCGAGGGACACCAGAGCTACGTCGTCGTGGCTGCTCCCGGGTCTGAACCGGTCGCCGTGCCAGGCGACCCCGTCGGCGCCGTCGCGATAGAGGTTGGCCCAACTGACCACGAACGGACGGCCGGTCAGTTCCTCGAGGGCATTGGCCATGGCGTCCATCTCCAGCGTCGGGGTTCCCACCGAGGTGGAGAGCCGGGGTTCGAGCACCTCGTGGTCGAAAATCCAACGTCGGTGGGCGCTCCAGGGGAGTGCCTCCAGAAGCTCCAGGAAGAAATCGTCAGCGCCGCCCACCCAGGCGGGTCGGTGAAGGATCCGGCAGTCGTCGTCCAGCCGGGTCTGGGAGAGGTCAGTGGCAGGATCGCCGAGGGAAAAAGGCTGGTTGCCGAAGAGGGTGGCTTGGGGAGAAAGGGCGCACAGCACTCCACAAGGCTACCAAGCAGACGAACAGGTGTTCGGGACCGAGGCTGGCCAGTTTTCCACTGAGCCGAAAACGGGAAAGGCCCCCGTCACCAAATGATGACGGGGGCCTTTGCTCGCAGGTCGAACTAGCGGGCCACTCCCTTGCTGAGCGCTGAGAGGGCGGCGTCCTTAACGGGAATGAAGGCGGTGATCGCCAGTGCGGAACCGACGTCCATTCCGAAGTCACTGAGTCCGAGGATTTCCGTAGAAGCTCCGTAACCCCAGCCGCCGATATCGCTGATCACGACGAAGAGATACGCCCAGATAAGGGTCAGGTTCGACCCTACAACCGGGATGTTGCTGAGGATGCTGTTCACCCCGACCGCGTCGAGAATGCTGTTCAGCACCGCCAAGAGACCCTGGAAGACCATCCCGAGGATGATCAGGGTCAGGATGGTTGCCATCATGATTCGGTTACCCCTTGTTGGTTGTCCGGCGAGCCCTGTCTCCGGCTAACCGGACCGGGACCGCTTCGAAAACGTTAGCGAATCGGAGGAATGGATCGCGGCAATTTCGTAATGAAATCGCAACATCCGCGGAGGGGTGGTTGCTGAGCACTAACATCCCGACGCCCCTGAACCGCTGACTGCCGCGGGCCACTACCGTCCGACGGCATGTCGTCGCCGGTCCCCAGTCCCCGACGCCGGGTCGCAGGCCTCGTCGTGGCCCTTGGCGGCAGCCTTCTAGTCGCCTCAGTGCTCGCCCCGG
>PBUO01000029.1 GCA_002727895.1 Acidimicrobiaceae bacterium
AGGGCCCGACGGTGGTCGAGACACCAGACTGGCTGCCCCAGCCCGACGACGAACCGTGGGGCCGCCTCCTGCTCGCCTTCGCCCACCACCGGGGCGCCTCGATCCGCCTGGCCACCGCCGAGCGTCCGACCGGTCCTTGGCGCCTCGCCTCGACCGACGTCCTGTCCGCCGAGGCGTTCGCCCCGGCCATGGACCCCTCCCACTGCAACCTGCACGTGGCCTCCCCCGACCTCCACGTCGACCAAGGAACTCGGGAACTGCGCATGTACGTCCACGGCCACCTCACCGAGGAGGCAGCCGGCCACCTCCCGTCATGGGGCCGCTACCCGACCATGGACCAACACACCCTGGTGGCCACCTCCACCGACGGACTGCGGTTCACCCCGGCCGGCGACGGGCTTGGCATCTCGCCGTCGTACCACCGGGCCTTCCAGTGGGACGGCCGGTGGTACGGCCTGTCCATGCCGTCGGTCCTCTGTCGCTCCGACGACGGACTGACCGGCTTCGAGCCCGGACCGTCACTGTTCGACGACGACGAGATCCGCCACGCCGGCCTGGTCGTCGACGGACACGACCTCGTGGTGTGGTTCACCCGGGCCGGCACCGCCCCGGAGCAGATCCTGCGGACCACCGTCGACCTGCGCGGCGACTGGACGGAATGGACGCCCACGCTGCCGGTCGAGGAACTGCGACCGGTCGAGCCGTGGGAGGGAGCGGACCTCCCGGTGGAACCCACGACACGTGGCCCGGCGTTCTCCCCGCAGCACGGTCTCCGGGATCCGTTCGTCCTCGACCTGCCGGTCGACCGGTGGGGAGATGACGCCGGACGGTGGCTCTTCTACGCCGCGGCCGGCGAGTTCGCCCTCGGTGTCACCTGGCTGGGGCCCGTCCCCGGCGACCCGACTCCCTAACATCACCGCAGTGCTCTCCGACCGCAGGATCCTTGTCACCGGCCTGACCGGCCAGATCGGCCACCCGATCGCCGAGTTCCTGGCCCGCGACAACGAGGTGTGGGGCGTGGCCCGCTACTCCGCCGAGGGCAGCCGGGAACGGGCCGAGGCCATCGGGGTCCGACCCCACGTGGCCGACCTGGCCGACGGCGACCTTCGGGACCTCCCCGACGACTTCACCCACCTCGTCCACTTCGCCGCCTGGCAGGGCAGGGCACTCGACCACGACCGGGCCATCCGGGCCAACGCCGAGGCCACCGGCCTGCTCATGGCCCACTGTCGTAGGGCCGAGGCTGCGCTCGTCGCCTCGACCAACTCCGTCTACCGGGCCCACGAGGACCCCTGGCACCCCTACGTGGAGACCGATCCGCTGGGCGACCCCGCGGCCCCCCACAGCCCCACCTACGGGATCTCCAAGGTCTCCCAGGAGGCGGTGGCCCGCACCATGGCCCGCGTCCTAGACCTGCCCACCACCATCGCCCGCATCAACGCCAGCTACGGCCCCAACGGTGGGCTCCCCGCCTACCACGGAGACTGGGTGGCCGCCGGCGAGCCGGTCTGGCTGCGGAGTCCTGGCCCCAACCCCTACAGCCCCGTCCACGAGGACGACCTGGCCGCCCAGGTGGCGCCCCTGCTGGACGCGGCGGCCACCCCGGCCACCATCGTGAACTGGTGCGGCGACGAGGTGGTGGCGGCCGAGGACTGGGTGGCGCTGTTCGGCAAGCACCTGGGCATCGAGCCCCGGTCCACCTACTACGACCTCCCGGGCAGCCAGCCGGGCAGCGCGGCCGACGCCACGAAGCGACGGTCGCTCACCGGCCCCTGCACCGTCGACTGGCGCAACGGCATGCTCGCCACCCTCGACGCCCGCCGGAGAACCGACCCGATCCCCAACCGCCCGACCTAGGGGCGGCCCGGCTCGACTAGGAGCGGTCCCGCCGACCCGCGGAGAGGCGAAGCCAGAGTCGGACCAGGTGTAGCGTCCGGCGGGTGGCCACCAGACGGGGGCACCGACGTGCCGACCGGAGGAAGCGGGAGAGCGACACGCCGAACGCACCCTGGGCCGCAGCCTTGACCGCCACGTAGTGGTCCTGCGTGGCGAGAAACAGGCGCCGATGGGGCTCTAGGAAGCGAACCATCTCGGGTCGTCCGAACAGGTCGTCGGTCAACAGGGCGAAGCGACGCTCGGCCGTCGCCCACGGGTCGACGGCCATGGTGCGACCCGCGTGGTCGACCAGCAGGGCACCGACCCCCGGACAGACGGTCGGCAACTCCTCGGCCGCCACCCGGAGCCAGCAGTGCCAGTCCTCGCTGGCCACCAACCCCGGGGTCTCGTCGAACCGGTGCCGCAGAAAGAGCCCACGGTCGACGTAGACGCCGGAACACGAAAGCGGGTTGCCTCCGGCCAGGACCCGGGCCATGGATCCCCGTCCAACCCTCGGCCGGTAGACCGTGGCCCCCGCCTCGTCCACGATCCGCAGCACCTGGAAGAAGAAGTTCCGGGACGGGTCCTCCGCCACGTGGTCCGCTGCCCCGGCCAGCGCGCCGGGTTCCAGCACGTCGTCCGAGTCGAGGAACACCACGTACCGGCCCCGGGCCTCCTCCGCACCACGGTTCCGCGAGTACGACCGCTCGTGGTTGGCGTCGTTGACCAGCACCCTGACGTCCAGGGAGGGAGCGCACCTCCGGGCCACAGCGACCGTGTCATCGGTCGACGCATTGTCGACGACCACGACCTCCAGGTCATCGAACCCCTGGGCCTCCACCGACGCCAGGCACCGACCAATGTGCGCCTCCCGGTTGAAGGTCGGCACCACCACCGTGAACAGCGGTCGATCGACGGCGGGCTCCCCAGACACGTCGCGACCCTAGCCAGCACCCTCCGACACGCCCGGTCCCCCGAGGCACGGTTGCTAGCGTCGACCCGATGGTCGTCGACCCCCCGACCGNCGTCGGAGCACCGCCACCCACCCTCGTCGTGGGTGGCACCGGGCACGTCGGTGCGGCCCTCTGCCTCCACCTCGCTGGTCGTGGTCGCCGGGTCGTAGCCACCTCCCGCCGCCCCTCGCCAGGCTTCGGACACCCGGGCATCGAGGAGGCCCGCCTCGACCTCCACCACCCGACCGACGACCTTCCCAACGACCTCAGACCATCCACCGCGGTGGTCTCGCCCTGGGTCCTCGAAGGCGAGGCCGATCCCGAATGGCTCGACCGGCTCCTCGAGAACCTCGTCGGGACTGGGCTCCGGACCGTCGTCTCATTCTCCACCGTCTGGGTGTACGGGGATTCACTCGCGGGGACCGTCACCGAAGCCACCGAACCGATGCCCTCCAACGCATACGGAGCGGCGCACCTGGCCAACGAACGGACCCTGGAACGGACCGCGGGTCGCCTGGGCCTAGACGTCGCGGTGTTCCGCATGACGAACCTGGTCGGCGCCGATCCGTTCCACGCACCCCGGTCCCGCCGCGAGGGAGCGAAGGTCTCCTTCACCCACGACCTGGCTGCCATGGCCCTGCACGACGACCGGATCGTCCTCCGGTCCCCGCCGTCGACGGAGCGCGACCTCCTGGCGCGAGGCCTCCTCCACCACCGGATCGACGGTCTCCTCGCCCGACCCACCGTTCCCGGCCGCTACGAGGCCTTCAACGTCGGAGGCGGGCAGACCACCACCATGGGCGAGTTCGCCCGAACGGTCGCCGATGCGGCGTCCCGGTACCATGGTCGTCCCGTTGCCATCGAGCACCCCGACGATCAGGCAGGCCTGCCGGCCTTCGACCTCGACTCCAGCCGGATCGAGGAGGTCGCCGGACCCCATCCGAACGACCTCGCCCACGAGGTCTCGCTCGTCATAGACGACGTCCTGGCTGCGGGAGGAGGAAATCGGTGAGCCGACTCGACGACGCCTACGCCGGACGACGGGTCCTCGTAACGGGCCACACCGGCTTCAAGGGGGCCTGGCTCGGCCTCTGGCTCCACCACCTCGGGGCGGAGGTCATCGGCTACTCCGATGGCGTGCCCACCCAGCCGTCGGCCTTCGACCTTCTCGAACTCGACGGGCTCGTGGACCACCATCTGGGCGACATCCGGGACCGTTCGCGGCTCGCCGAGATCATCGACGCCACCCGGCCGGAGATGGTCTTCCACCTCGCCGCCCAGCCCCTCGTGCTGCGGTCCCTGGCCGACCCGGTGGAGACCTTCGAGGTCAACACCATGGGCATGGTGAACGTGCTGGAGTGCGTCCGGGAGCGCCCCTGGATCGAAGCCGTCGTCCTGGTCACCAGCGACAAGGCCTACCGGAACGAGGAGTGGGACTGGGGATACCGGGAGACCGATCACCTCGGCGGCCACGATCCCTACAGCGGCTCTAAGAGTTGCGCCGAGTTGGTGGCCCACTCCTACTACCACTCGTTCCTGCGGGACGCCCCCACCCGGATGGCCACCACGCGGGCCGGCAACGTCATCGGTGGTGGTGACTGGGCCGCCGACCGGATCGTCCCGGACTGCGTCCGGGCGTGGTCGACCGGCGAGTCGGTCACCGTCCGCAGCCCCCAGGCCACCCGGCCGTGGCAGCACGTCCTCGAGCCCCTCAGCGGCTACCTGTGGCTGGGCGTCCAGCTGCTCGGCGATACCGGTCCGGACCTCGACGGGGAGGCCTTCAACTTCGGCCCCGGGACCAATCAGGACGAGACGGTCGCCGACCTGCTGGAGTCAATGGCCGAGCGGTGGGCTGAGGCCAGATGGGAGATCGCCACCGGCTCCGAACAAGCGGGACGCGAGGCGGCACTGCTCAAGCTGTCCTGCGACAAGGCGCTACGGATGCTGGACTGGCACGCCGTCCTCCCCTTCTCCGAGACAGTGGCCATGACCGTGGACTGGTACCGGGCCTGGCACCTCAACCCGTCCGACATGCGAGCCACGACCCTCGGCCAGATCGACCGGTACGTCGGCCTGGCGGGTGAGACCGGTCCGGCCTGGGCACGCCCATGAGCGACCAGCCGAAGATCCACGACGTCCGATTGACCAACCTGTTCCGCTTCGAGGACGACCGGGGCGCGGTCCTCCACCACCTCCGGAACGACGACCCGACCTTCACCCAGTTCGGCGAGTGCTACTTCTCGGAGATCGTGTCCGGCGCCGTCAAGGCCTGGAAGAGGCACCGCCACCAGACCCAGAACCTGGCCGTCCCGGTGGGACACGTCCGCTTTGTGGTCTACGACGACCGCGACGGATCACCGACCCGCGGCGCCCTCGATGAGGTCGACCTGGGCCGCCCCGACGACTACCGCCGTCTCCTGATCCCGGCGGGACTCTGGTACGGCTTCCGTTGCCTGGGCGACCGGTCCGCCCTCATCGCCAACTGTGTCGACACCCCCCACGACCCCGACGACAACGAGATCGTCGAACCTGAGGACTCCCCGATCCCCTACGCGTGGTGACCGGTCACCGGGCGTCCACCCCGGGTGGATCATCTCGCCGGAGTAGGAGGTTCCACTGGTCCGGACGAGCCGCGGCCTCCGCCGCGTCGACCGGCCGGAGGTCAGTGCGCCGCAACATCCGGCCCGTCTCGCCGATGGAGAAGGCCCGGTAGCNGGGCGACGAGGNGATCAGGGCNGCCGCCCAGGAGGCACCGNCGTCGGGGGTGACCTCCAGGATCGCCGACCGCACCTGTCCCGAAGCGAACAGGTCGGGTGCACCGGCCAGCACCTCGGCCTCGTAGCCCTCCACGTCGACCTTCAGGAACCCNACCTCCCACTCCCCTGCGTGCGCGGCCACCACGTCGNCTAGNCGACGCTGCGGCACCTCGACGGCCTGCCCGTCGTACCAGTTCTCCTGCAGCCCGGCCCGGTGGCCGGGNACCGCGGTGCCCAGGCCTCGATGGTCCGGGTTNTCCCACCCGGTCAGGACCACCGTGCCCTCGGCGGNNCCCAGGGCGGCCTGCACCACCGACACGTGGTTCGCCTCCTCCAGGGCGTCGACGACCCTCTGGAGGTCGTCGAGGCATCGGGGCGACGGCTCCACGGCGATTACCCGGCCGGAGGGCCCGACCAGGCGGGCGAGTCGAGCCGTGAGGATGCCCACGTTGGCCCCNACGTCGACCGCCAGGTCCCCCGGACCCACGAGGTCCGGGAGGAGCCGGAGCACCTCCCGCTCGTAGTGGCCCTCGTAAGAACCGCGACACGTCCAGTCGGANGGGTCGTGGACTATGGGNGTGCCGTCGGGNAGGANCACCACGCCGGGCTCTGGANCGATCGCGACGAGGCGGGCCAGCCGCCAGTACCACGAGGCNCCCCGGAGGCCTGACGCGGCGAGCCGACGGGCCACCCGGTGGGGCAGCGGGAGACCGGGAAGCGAAGCGNCGTTCGTCACTCNGCCCGATCGTACGNCGCCCGGNCCGCCGGACCCTGAAGGAGNCANGGCCTCAGAGGAACTCAGGCCTCGAAGGGACTCAGGCCTCGAAGGNGCAGGGCAGATGCTTGATGCCGTTCACGAAGCTGGACCGGAGGCGGTCCGGCTCGGCGGTGGCGTGNACCCCGGGGAAGCGGGCCAGCAACTCCCGGAACATGGCCCCGACCTGCCGACGGGCCAGGTGGGCCCCCAGGCAGAAGTGCGGCCCCGGTCCCCCGAAGCCCACGTGGGGATTGGGGTCCCGGGTCACGTCGAACCGGTCGGGCTCGGCGAAGACCGCCTCGTCCCGGTTGGCCGAGGCGTAGAACAGCACCACCTTGTCGCCCTCGGCGAACTCGTGGTCGCCCAGGCGGACCCCGTCGGCGGTGGCCGTCCGCCGGAAGTGGATGACCGGGCTGGCCATCCGGACGATCTCTTCCACCGCGGTGGGCGTCACGCCATCCAGGTCGGCCAGCCACCGGTCCCGCTGGTCGGGGTTCTCGGTCAGGAACTGCAGCCCCCAGGCGGTGGCATTGCGGGTCGTTTCGTTCCCGGCCACGCACAAGAGCACGAAGAACGACGCCAGCTCGTCCTCGGTGAGCCGCTCGCCCTCCAGCTCCGCGTTGACCAGGACGCTGGTCAGGTCCTGGCCGTCGCCACCCCGCCGGAGATCGGCAGTCTCGTGCATGATGGCAGCCAACCCGGCCCCGGCGGCAAGGAACGCGGTCAAGGGGTCGGTCCCCTCGGGGACGTACTCAGGGTCCCCCTGGCTGAGCACAACGTTCGACAGTTCGAACACCTCGTCGCGGCGATCAGGCTCGATGCCCATCAGGTCGCAGATGATGGCGAGCGGCAGGCGGGCAGCCACGTCGACCACAAAGTCGCAGGTCCCCCCGGCGGCCGCCGCGTCGACGATGGAGGCGGCCATGGCGTCGATCCCGGCGTCCAACTGGTGCATCATCCGCGGCGTGAACCCGGCCGACACCAGGCGACGCAGACGGGCGTGCCGGGGATCGTCCAGGTTGATCATCGATCCGAAGAACTCCAGGAACTCCGGTGGCAGGTCGGGAACGTTTGTGCCCCGACCCGAGCAGAAGTCAGCCGGGCGGCGGCTGGCCTCCACCACGTCGGCGTGGCGGGTCAGCGCCCAGTAACCGGGGCCGGGAGGCAGGCCCTCGATCTCCCCCTCGGCGAAGAACCGAATGGGGCCGTGCCGGCGTAGCGCGGCGAACGCCGCGTGCCGGTCGGCCATCGGCCGCGTCCAGAAGTCATCCACCGACGAGAGGTCGACGTCGTCGAGGAGCGTGGTACCGGGTGTCGTGTCGGCCATGGGTGAGAACCGTAGGGGGCCGGTCGGGCCGGAGTCCGATCCGGTGCCAGTCGCCGGCCGCCCCTAGGTTCAGCCCCATGGACGACGCCACCCTCCGCGCCCTAGCCGACCGCATCGCCGCAGAGGACCTGCTGACCCGCTACGCCACCGCTGTGGACCGCCGGGACTGGGACCTCTACCGGACCGTCTTCACCCCCGACGCCGAGGTCGACTACACGTCGGCCGGGGGGATCGCCGGGACGCTTGAGGAGGTGGTCGAATTCCTCACCACCACGCTGCCCATGTTCGAGATGACCCAGCACGTGGTCGGCAACGTGGACCTGACGGTCGGGGCCGACGGCGACGAGGCCCACGTGACGGCCACCTACACCAACCCCATGCGGCTCCCCGACGGTGAGGTCTGGTTCACTGGCGGCTGGTACCACCACGACCTCGTGCGCACGGCCGAGGGGTGGCGCAGCCGCCGCCTCCGCGAGGAATCGGCCTGGTTCGACCGGGCGCCCTTCTGAGCCGGGCCCGCACCGCGTCTCAGTCGAGGGTTCCGCCGGGCTCCGGGTTCCGTCCGGCAGCGATATCGGCGAAGCGTCGGGCCGCCACCTCGGGCGTGACCTCGTGGGTGAACACCCAGAACCGGTCGGACCGCACCGCCTCGACCACCCGTTCGGCCACCACGTCGGTTCCGATACCCCGGTCGCCGAGGATCTCCCCGAGTAGTCCCTGGGTCTCGGCCGAGTGGTCGTCGACCTCTACCCAGTCGGGGCGCACCCGGGCCACGTCGAAGATCCCCGTCGACACCAGTTCCGGGCACAGGCACGACACGCCAACCGCGGTGGGCTCCAGTTCCCGGTAGAGGGCCTCGGACAGGCCGACCACGGCGTGCTTGGTCGCCGCGTACATCCCCAGGAACGGCGTGGTCATCAGGCCGGCCTGGGAGGCGACGTTGACGACGTGGGCCGGCTCGCCGGACTCCACCATCAGGGGAACGAAGGTCGTGACGCAGTGGGCCACCCCCAGCAGGTTCACCTCCACCGTCCATCGCCACTCCGACGGCGTGGTGGCCAGCATCGGTCCGGCCGGTCCCACCCCGGCGTTGTTGCAGAGCAGGTGCACCGCGCCGTGGCGATCCCACGCCGCGTCTGCCAGGGCGGCCACCGCATCGGGATCGGCCACGTCGCACACGACGCCCGACACCCGATCGCCGGCGACGGCCGAGAGCCGCTCCACCTGGGCGTCCAGGCGGGTGGGGTCGAGGTCGGACAGCGCCACCGACATGCCCTCGGCCAGGAACGCCTCGACCATGGCCAGGCCGATGCCCGACGCCGCCCCGGTCACCACCGCCACCCGGCCTTCGAGGTCCTCTAACACGTGCGCTCCCCTTCCCCCCGCTAGTCCGCTCGACCGTCGGCGTAGGGACCGTAGGCCCCGGCCATCCGGCTCCTCGGGTCGGGACGCCCCCGACTACCGTCCGGCCATGGCCGGACCCCTAGAAGGCATCCGCATCGTCGACCTCTCCGTCGCCCTTACCGGACCACTGGCCGCCGGCATGCTCGTCGACCAGGGCGCCGAGTGCGTCAAGGTCGAGCAGGCGCCCATCGGCGACGTGTGCCGGTGGCTGGGCTCGAGCGTGGGCGGCATCTCGGCCATGTTCCAGGCGGCCAACCGGGGCAAGCGGTCGGTGGTCCTCGACCTCCGTCAGGACGAGGGCCGGGCCATCCTCATGGACCTGGTGGCCGAGGCCGACGTGGTGGTCCAGAACTTCCGACCCGGCGTGGCCGAGCGGCTCGGCGTGACCTACGCGGACGTGGCCGCCGTCTGTCCCGACGTCGTCTACGCCGACCTGACCGGTTTCGGTCCCGACGGCCCTTACAGCCACCGACGGGTCTACGACACCGTCATCCAGGGCCACTCGGGCCTGGCGGCCAGCCAGACCGGTACCGGCGACAAGGATCCCAAATTCCTCAAGCACCTGGTGTGCGACAAGGTGACCGCGTACACGGCCTGCCAGGCCATCACCGCCGCGCTGTTCGCCCGCCAGCGGGGTGACGGCGGCCAGCACCTCGAGTTGTCCATGCTGGACGCCTCCATCGCCTACCTCTTCGTGGACGGCGCCGACCACGAGGTCATGCTCGACGGCCACCACGCCGGCCCCCAGTCGGTAGCCGCCAACAACACGCCGTTTGCCTTCGACGGCGGCTTCGCGGCCATCGCCGTTCCCAGAGACGCCGAGTTCCACGGCCTGACCCGGGCCCTCGGCGTCGACTCCTCCGACCCCGACCTGGCCACCGTCACGGACCGCACCCGCCACCGCGACAAGACCATGGCCATCCACCGCCAGGTCCGCGACAACGCCACCCGCATGTCAATCGAGGAGGGGGCGGCCCGCCTCGAGGAGAACCAGGTGCCGTTTGGGATCGTTCGGGAGGTACACGAGGTCCCCGACGACCCGCAGGTGGTACACAACGAGGTGCTGTCGGAGTTCGAGCACCCGGCGGCCGGGCGGATCCGCCACCACCGTCCCCCCGCCCGCTTCCACGGCACCCCGATCGACTTCGACGATCCGTGTGCTCCGACGCTGGGCCAGCACACCGACGAGGTGGTGGCCGAGACCGGCCGGGGGGACCGCTTGACCGAACTGCGCGAGGCAGGGGTGGTGGGATGACCCCGGAGGGCACGCCGGCCCACCGCGACCACGCCCGTTACGACGCCTACGCCCGGCACCACGCCGAGCACGGCGACTCGAAGCCCATCCCGGCGGCCACCGTGGTGCTGCTGCGCGACAGCGCCGACGGCGTCGAGACCTTGATGCTGCGCAAGAACTCGAAGATCGCCTTCGGCGGCATGTGGGTGTTCCCCGGTGGTCGCATCGACGACGCCGACACCGTGCTCGACGACGACGGCGAGCACTACGCCGACGGCGACAGCGACGACGGCGAC